>JAGTRX010000062.1 GCA_018262285.1 Pseudomonadota bacterium
TGCCAAAAAAGGACTCAGTCAACAGCGAACCCATGAACAGCGCCGGAATGACGACGACGACGCCGGTCAATATAGGGATCATGGCATTTTTCAGCACATGCCGATAAAAGATGACCGTTTCCGGCAAACCCTTGGCGCGGGCGGTACGCACATAATCCTTGCCGACTTCTTCGAGAAAAATGGTGCGATACCAGCGCGTCGACGCGCCAATGCCCGAGATCACCCCGATCACCACCGGCAACACCAGAAAACGCCAGGTATCCAGCGCCTCGCCAAAGCCGGAAATCGGCACCAGACGCAGGGTCTTGCTGACCAGAAACTGACCCCCGATGATGTAAAACAGGGTGGAAATGGACATCATGCCGACGCACAGAACGACACCCCAGAAATCAAGCGGCGTTGCCCGAAAAAAGGCCAGGGTCAGCGCACAGACAATGGCGACGATAAGGCCAAGAATGAAAGTCGGCAGGGCAATTGCCAGCGAGGGCCCCATGCGGGTTGAAATTTCACGCCGGATATCGCGGCCATCCTCAGCCCGGCCAAAATCACCGACAAACATGCGTACCGATTTCTGAAAAAAAATGGTCTTGGAAATGATGCCGCCGCCTTCTGCCTTTTGATTCCAGAAATAGGGCAAATCATAACCACGTTCCAATTTCCATTTCTCAATCGCTTCCGGCGTCACTCTTTTGACACCTAATTGCATGCGGGCCATATCTTCTGGCGTATTTACGACAAAAAACAAGGCGAAGGTCAACAGATTGACGCCAATCAAAATCGGAATAGCGTAAAGACAACGGCGAATAATCCAGGCGAGCACAGTTTTTTCTCAAATGCCAACAGGCGGCAGAAAATGCCGCCTATCGGTCATTAAAATAGTCTGGACTAAACCAGAAGCGCTTCCAACTTATTGCCATCTGCCTGCCACTGCACTACCCATTTCGGCGTGCGGCCACGGCCGGTCCAGGCCAGGTTTGCATCCTGCGGATGGCGATATTTCACTTTGACACTGCCGCGTTTTGACGTTTTGGCTTCTTTTTCCAGCAATTCCTCGATGGTAAAACCACGCGCTTCGGCCAAAGCCTTTACTTCATTGAGAACCAAAACTTTTTGTTGTTTCTCGCGGCGCTTCATTTCCGCCGGAATACGCTTTTGTAAATCCTGCAATTCATCAAATGTCAAACTAGAAAGATCCATGTTTGTCTCCAAATTAAAAGCCCGTTTATTCTATTGTTCAATTCAAATACAATCAACTCTTATAAACAGAATAATTTTAATAAAACCATGCCAACCACGGGAAATTTTTCGTTCAGTGTTCCACAATCAGCGCCGGACTGATATTCTGCCGGCAAAATCTGTCATGGAAATACTGTTGCTTGCATAAGGGGCAATAATGGCACGCAAAGAAAAATCATGGAATCCGCCAATCGGCGCCATTGCCAACTACGTCGGCAAGGCCTCCGGCATCACCCGGCGCGGTCACACGGTACGCATCAAGGCCGAGGCGCGTGGCGGGCGTTTTGTTGTCGAAGCCATCGGCACCAACGGCAAATCGGTGCTACTGACCATCAAGCGCGAGAATCTGGCTCCGCTACAGCCCGGCCTGTTCGACGAATAAGCCCAACACACCCGCAATGTGGGCGCGTGGTAGGATTAGAATATCCATCCTGATTTTGCAAGGAGAAACCTGTGCAGATTTACCATTATTGGCTGATTGCCGGAATCGCCCTGTTCATTGTCGAAATGCTGACAGGAACTTTTTTTCTGCTTGTTCTTGGCGTTGCCGCCATGGCCGGCGGCGTCACCGGCTGGCTGGGCGGCGGTTTCTGGTTGCAGGCCTGCGTTGCATCCCTGCTGGCCGTAATCGGCGTTATCCTGGTGCACAATTATCGTCACCGAGCCGCCCATGCCCCGGCCATGGCTTCTTTCGACGTCGGCCAGCCGGTCACATTCGAGCAATGGGTCAGCCAGAACGACGGCATGGCACGCGTCAATTATCGTGGCACCACCTGGGATGCACGCGTCTCTGCAGGCCAGCCGCCCACGCCCGGCACCATTCTTTACATCCAGGCCGTCGAAGGAAGCCTTCTCAACATCTCCGACGTCAGACCCTGATTCGTACAAACCACGAAAGGAAATCACCATGTTCTTGAAAATCATCATCGTCGGTCTGATCACCTTTGTCCTCGCCATGCTGGGCCCGACCAGCGGACTCGCTCTGCCATTCTTCGTCCTCGCTCTGGCAATTGTTTTCGTCATTGAAAGCGTGCGTGTCGTGCCGCAACAGAATGCCTGGGTGGTCGAGCGTCTGGGCAAGTTCCACGCCGTATTGGCCCCCGGACTCAACGTCATCGTGCCCTTCTTCGATAAGGTCGCCTACCGCCATTTGCTCAAGGAAGTTCCGCTCGACGTTCCGGAACAGGTCTGCATCACGCGCGACAACACCCAACTGGCCGTCGACGGCATTCTTTACTATCAGGTCACCGATCCGCAGCGCGCCTCCTATGGTTCTTCCAACTACATCGCCGCCATCTCGCAACTGGCGCAAACCACCTTGCGCAGCGCCATCGGCAAAATGGAACTGGACAAGACCTTCGAAAGCCGCGACGAAGTCAATCGCCAGGTCGTCGCCGCGCTGGACGAAGCCGGCATGGCCTGGGGCGTCAAGGTGCTGCGCTACGAAATCAAGAACATCACGCCGCCCGAATCCATCCTGCGTGCCATGCAAGCACAGATCACTGCCGAGCGCGAAAAGCGGGCGCTGATCGCCAAATCTGAAGGCCAGAAACAACAGGAAATCAATATTGCCGAGGGTGAAAAGCAGGCTGCCATCCTCAAGTCGGAAGGCGCCAAAATGGCCGTCATCAACAAGGCTGAAGGCGACGCCAAGTCGATCCAGATGATTGCCGATGCCACCGCCGCCGCAGTCGAAGCGGTCGGCAAAGCCATCGGCAAGGAGGGTGGCCGCGATGCCGCCAACCTGAAAGTAGCGGAACAATACGTCAGCGCTTTCGGTAATCTGGCCAAGAGCAGCAACACCATGATTGTGCCGGCCAGCGTCGCCGACGTTGCCACTCTGGTCACCACGGCCATGACCGTGCTCGACAAGACCAAGGCAAACCTGCCAGCAAGCGGCAAGAACTGATTTTCAGAAACTCCAAAAAAACACCCCGGCCGAAGTCGGGGTGTTTTTCTTCAAAACTGCATTTCAAGCAGAAGGCTTGTAGCTCTCCACCAGCCGCTCCAGAATGCTGCGAACCCGTCCCAGCGCCTCCTGCAGAATTGGCTCCAGTGTCGAAAAATGGATGCCGTGCAGGCTGTCGGCACGACCCGCCCCGTAGTTCGCCACCACGTTGATGGCGGCATAAGGCAATTTCAACTCACGCGCCAGCGCCGCCTCCGGCATTCCCGTCATCCCCACCAGATCAGCGCCATCGCGCTCCAGGCGATTGATTTCGGCAGCGCTTTCCAGACGCGGGCCCTGCGTTGCGGCATAGACACCACCGATTTTCAGCTCAACTGCGGCCAGGCGCGCCGCCTCGACCATCGCACTGCGCAAGGTTTCATCGTAGGGATGGGTGAAGTCGATATGCGTCACCGGCGTATTCTCGTCATCGAAATAGGTCGACGGGCGCCCCCAGGTGTAATCGGTGATCTGATCGGGCAAGACCAGATCGCCCGGTTTGAGATCAGCCCGGATACTGCCAACCGAAGCCACGGAAATGACGCCGCAGGCACCGACATGATGCAATGCCCAGAGATTTGCGCGGTAATTGACCCGATGCGGTGGAATGGTATGGCCATAGCCATGACGCGCCAGAAAAACCACCGGTTTGCCGGCCAGGTTACCGAAAGTCAGCGCCCCGGAAGGCTCGCCATAAGGCGTTCGCACCACTTCCTGGCGGATGCTTGCAAGATTGGAGAGCGAAGTCAGGCCACTGCCACCCAGAATCGCCAGCATGCTCAGTTTTCCTCAAAGGCATAGATCGCCGGCAGGTGACGCCAGGCGCCATTGATGTCCATGCCGAAACCGAAGACGAACTTATCCGGCACAGGGAGCCCGACAAAATCAGCCTGGACTGGCTTATCCTTGCCATTGGACTTGTCAGTAAAAACCGCTGTTTTCACTTCGGCCGCACCAAGGCGCTTGATGCTCTCGCACACCGCCGCCAGAGTCAGCCCTTCGTCGAGAATATCGTCCAGCACCAGCACCGTCCGACCCTTGACCGTCGTCCACGGCGCACTGCGCCAGGAGAGCTTGCCGCCCTGTTTATCCTGGCCGTAACGGGTGACATGCAAATAATCGAATTCGAGCGGAAAATCGAGTTTGGGCAACAGTTGGCCGGACAGGATCAGGCCACCGGTCATAACGCACAACACCAGCGGATTTTTATCGGACAGTGCCGCCGTAATTTCCCCCGCCAGGCGCTGCAATGCCTCCTGCACCACTTCCGGCGAATGCACCAGGCTCGATTTGGCCAGGATGTCTCGGGCTTCTTGTGCTTCCATCATTTCTCCTCTTGTTTTAGATACTGTCTGAAGGCTGCCCCCACTTCCGGATGGCGCTGACCGAAAACCACGGTCGCCTGCAGATAGCCCAGCTTGGAACCGCAATCATACCGCGTTCCGTTGTATCGATAGGCCAGCACCTGTTCTTCGGCCAGCAGGGCGGCAATGCCGTCAGTCAATTGAATCTCGCCGCCGGCACCAGGTTTGCCGTTTTCCAGGTAATAAAACAGGCGCGGCGTCAGGACATAGCGCCCGACCACCGCCAGCGTCGATGGCGCTTCCTCCGGCCTCGGCTTCTCGACAATGGCCGAAACCTGCTCGATGCGCTCCGCCACCGGGCGCGCCGCCACAATGCCGTAACTGCGGGTCTCTTGGCGCGGCACATCCTGCACACCAAGGACAGAACAGCGGTAATAGTCGTAGGTATCAACCATCTGCCTCAACACCGGTGGCTCGCCATCGAGCAAATCGTCGGCCAACAGCACGGCAAAGGGTTCGTCACCAATCACCGGCTTGGCACACAGCACCGCATGCCCGAGACCGAGCGGTTCCGCCTGCCGGATATAAATGCAATTGACGTTTTTCGGCAGAATATTGCGCACCAGTTCCAGCATCTCGCTCTTCTGCTTGCGCTCCAGTTCCAGTTCCAGTTCGACCGACTTGTCGAAATGATCCTCGATGGCGCGCTTGCTGCGGCCGGTGACGAAAATCATGTCGGTGACTCCCGCCGCCACGGCTTCCTCCACCGCGTACTGGATCAGCGGCTTGTCGACGATGGGCAGCATCTCCTTGGGACTGGCCTTGGTCGCCGGCAAAAAACGGGTGCCAAGACCGGCGACCGGGAAAATGGCTTTCGTAACTTTTTTCATGCATTGATCCTTTATTTTCAGCGCCTTACAGACATCTTTCGAACATAAATAAATACAAAAGCAACGAGCAGCGCCAAGATTATGCCTTCACCCCAATACAGAATCCAAAGCCAGGCCGGCTCGGCATCAAGAACAAGGTAGCCCGCCCAAACCAATGCCGGAATAAGCGTAAAGCTTGCAGTTTTTGCTGTATCCCGGCAATAGTCCGCGTCGAAATTCATCGCTCCAAGCAAAGGCAGCACAAACAGAGGGGCAAGAATGGCAACAATGGGAGCAGCCCAAAAAATAATCTCGATCAAACCACCGGGCAAACGCAGTGTGTTACCAGAGGCCAATGAGAAACCTGCTGCAATCGTGGCCACCGCAGACCAAAAGAAAATTGCGAAGATCAGCGATGTAATATTCATTGGGTATCCTTAAAAATTCGTAACCCGAAGCCCAGGCTTTGCGCTCATACCGGACACATAGAAAATCGTTTTCTATCGCCTATTGGCCTTGATTTGGCTGGTAAAAAACCGTGGCCTGTCCATTATTGAATTGCGAAAAACTTATTTGCAATCATGCCTCATTAACCATTCGCTGACGTTTTTGAGCTGCCTTGACTGACTGAGATTGTTCGGACGACAACGGCTCAACATGAACTTCTATGCTAAAAACCCTAGCTGCTTCTGCTGCCCATGATTTGCCCTGCAAAAAGGCCGCCGCCTCAGAACTGCCGAAACACATAATTTTTCGCCAGCCAACACCTAGTTTTTTCTCGATGTATGCCAATTTCAATAAATCGGCTTTTACTTTGTGGTTTTGGGCACCCTTAAGTTTTCCAATGTGTGCATAAGCCTCAACCACCACCTGTTTTTCTGGGTCAATCCCATCCGGCCGAACCTCGATACCCGGCAATTTGGCACCTTCAACAAAGCGTAATCCGAGCTTTTCCTCAATGGCTTTTAACATGTGCCGCTCTGCGGCCTGTTGTTCTGTTGAGCTAGACTTATGCGAGGGCATCATATGATCGCTGACCTAATTTAACCTGTTTAGTCTACAAAGCTATATTCTGCATTTTTCACACTGCCTGACTCTAACAACACTTTGCAACCATAACGACCATATGTTTTTGCCTCAACCATGAAAGTTATGCCAGATCCTTTACCTGTTGGTGGGTTTAACCCATGTTTTATACCAAAGGCATTTAGTTCTGAAATTGACATACCTGGCTTGATTTGAACGCACACGCTTTTGACTCGATTCTCGGCAGTGGCAAAGCCATAAAGAAAGTAAGCAATACCACCCAAAATCAGCAAGCCGAAGATTAGAGAATAGACTACTTTTTTCATTATTATTAGTTCCTCGTCATTAAATTCTGCGCCCCAATTTCTGCAAGCAGCACCATCAACTGCCCTTCATCAATCACCGCCACACCCAGTTCTTGGGCTTTTTCCAGTTTCGAGCCCGCTTCTTCACCGGCCACGACATAGTCGGTTTTCTTCGACACCGAACCCGCCACCTTGCCACCAACGGCTTCGATCAAGGCCTTGGCGTCATCACGTTTCAGCGTGGGCAAAGTACCGGTCAGCACGAAAGTCTTGCCGGCCAGTGGACGCGGGCCGGCGGTTTCCGGTTCGCCTTGCGGCCAGTGCACGCCCGCCGCCAGCAGCTTTTCGATCACACTGCGGTTGTGCGGTTCGTGCAGGAAAGCCAGGAGGCTGGCGGCGACGACCGGGCCGACATCCGGCACCTGCTGCAAAGCCGCTTCGTCCGCCGCCAGCAGGTGTTCCAGATTGCCGAAATGACGCGCCAGATCGCGTGCCGTGGCCTCGCCAACATTGCGAATGCCGAGGGCGTAAATGAAGCGTGCGAAAGTGCTGTTCTTGCTGCCTTCAATGGCAGCGAGCAGGTTCTGCGCCGATTTTTCGCCCATGCGCTCCAGGCCAGCCAAGGTGGCCAGATTGAGCTGATAGAGATCGGCCAGTGTATGGACAAGGCCGGCATCAACCAGTTGTTCGACCAGCTTGTCGCCCAGGCCTTCGATATCCATGGCCCGGCGTGAGGCGAAATGCCAGAGCGCCTGTTTCCTTTGCGCCGGGCAGTAGAGGCCACCGGTACAGCGGGCAATGGCTTCGTCGGCCGGCTTTTCCACTGCCGAGCCACATTCCGGACAAATGGCGGGAAGGATAAAGCACGGATGTAGTGGTTCCAGTTCGAAGAGATCGCGGCCGGAGCGCATCGGGCGCTTTTCCGGGACGATGGCGACGACTTCGGGAATGACATCGCCCGCCCGCCGGACGATGACCGTGTCGCCCACCCGCACGTCCTTGCGCCGCACTTCGTCCTCGTTGTGCAGCGTGGCATTGGTGACCGTCACGCCGCCGACAAACACCGGTTTCAGGCGTGCCACTGGTGTAATGGCGCCGGTACGGCCGACCTGTACGTCAATGGCCAGCACTTCGGTCGTCGCCTCTTCAGCCGGGAATTTATGAGCAATGGCAAAGCGGGGGGCGCGCGAGACAAAACCGAGTTGATCCTGCCAGGCCAGCCGATTGACCTTGTAAACCACACCATCAATATCGTAAGGCAGGCTCGGGCGGCGGTTGCCGACTTCGGCGAAATAGGCCATCAACCCAGCCACGCCGCTAACCACGCGCCGTTCGCTGGCGACTGGAAAACCCCAGCCCGCCAGACGCAGCATGATTTCGTCCTGAGTCCTGGCGGCCAGTTGATTGGCACCAACACCCACCCCATAGGCAAAGAAGCTCAACGGCCGGCCGGCGGTAATACGTGAATCGAGCTGGCGCAGGCTACCAGCAGCAGCATTGCGGGGGTTGGCGAATTCCTTTTCGTTTTTCTCGCGCTGATGGGCATTCAGGCGTTCAAAATCCGCCTTCAACATCAGCACTTCGCCGCGCACTTCGAGTTCGGCTGGCCAGCCCTGCCCGACCAGACGCAAGGGGATGGCGCGAACGGTGCGCAAATTCTCCGTCACTTCCTCGCCAGTAGCACCATCGCCACGGGTTGCACCGCGCACGAAGACACCGTCGCGATAGGTCAGGCTAATGGCCAACCCGTCAAATTTGGGCTCGACGGCATAATCGACTTCGCCACTCGTCAGTTCGATGCCTTCGCGCACGCGCGCATCAAAGGCTGCCACTTCGGCTTCTGCAAAGGCATTGTTAAGGGAAAGCATCGGTACGCCATGCACCACCGACGGAAATTCCTTCAGTGGTGGCGCACCGACGCGCAGGGTAGGCGAATCGGACGTCTGCAAGGCCGGAAATTCGGCTTCGAGCGCCTGTAATTCGCGAAACAGACGGTCGTACTCTGCGTCCGGAATGGTCGGCGCATCAAGGACGTAATAGGCGTGGTTGTGGCGCTCGATTTCGGCACGCAATTTCGCAGCGCGTTCTTCTACCAGTTCTAGCGGCACGAGCCCACTCCGTCATTCCGGGGCTGCCCGGCCGGGCAGAACCCGGAATCCAGGAGATTGTTCCAAGCCCTCTCTGGATTCCGGCTTTCGCCGGAATGACGAGCCACTCTCACCATTTGAGTCAGGAAAACAGCCGCAAGGCTTGCGGGCTGCCTGCCGGCAGGCCATATTGCGCCATGTTGGCCTGTGTCTTGGCCACATATTCGCGCTTGATGCCATCGAGCTGGGCTTCGTGCAGTGGCTGGCGGTTATCGTCGACCAGTTGTCCCTGCAAGGCATCAGCAAAGCGGCGCGCCTGATCGACCATCAGGAAGAATACCCTTTCGCCATGCACCACACGCGGTACGTCGAGCATAAAGGTAATGCCGTGTGTGGTCAGGCTCTTGATTGAATCGGGTGAAAAAAGCGTCGTTTCGTAATTCTGCAGCTTGAACAACTCATTGCCGTCATCATCACGCTTGGTAAAGAAGCCGTCATCACCGAGCACCATCCCTGCCGCTTCGGCCAGGGCGCGAATCTTGGTGCCGGCAAAAGGCGTCCCTTTGCTGATCAGATGAACACCAATCTGCAGATCAACGTCAGCGCAGAAGCCGTCAATATCGACTGCCAGGCCGATCACGCCCTGATGCGGCGACATATCGGCCACCGCCAGCAACTCGTCAGCCAATTGGTGCATGGCAACGACAAAGATATTGAGATCCATCTCCGACAAGGGACCGCGCCGGTCAGCCAGTTGCAGGCCGATGCGCAGGCGTCGGTAGGCTCGGTCGGAATCCGTCTGGATGATTTCCCACTCGCGCTGTTTGTCGTTGAAGCCCACCCAGAGTACCGGCTTGCTGATACGCGCCAAGGCATCTTTCTGCGACTCGAAAATCTGCGGCGCCGGCACGGCTTCAACCAGTTCCATCACGACAATAAAATCGACACGCGGATCAAGCAGCGAACGCGGCACTTCGCGCGCCTCCACCTCGGCCGCCTCCAGCTTCGCCTGCGCTGTTTCATCCACAGCCTGGGGCTCCTGGCGTTGCGGCGCTTCCTTCAGCGCCGCTGCCAAACCGCTGGCTTGATTTGGTGGCTCTGGCGTCTCGGCCTGATCTTCCGTATCAGACTCACCTAGAGTCGGCTCGCGCCAGGGCATATCGTCATCATCGTCAAGCTCGGCCGGCTGTACTTCCGCCTGCCGCCGCCGTTCCACCGCCGCCTGTTCGAGCAGAATGTCCTGATGATCAGATTTCATCACCTGTTCCGCCACCTTGCGATGGCGGTATTCCTGCCATTTGTTGTAGGCCAGCACTGCGACCACCGCCGCCCCGCCCAGCCCGAACAATCCCATTTGCAGATCGGTCACGCCGCATCCCTCATCTTCAGCGCCTCTTCCATATCGACTTCCACCACCCGTGAAACCCCGGATTCCTGCATCGTCACGCCGATTAACTGCTCGGCCATTTCCATGGCAATTTTATTATGAGAAATGAACAGAAATTGCGTATGCGCCGACATTTTCTTCACCATATTGGCAAAGCGCTCGGTATTGGTGTCGTCGAGCGGCGCATCGACCTCGTCGAGCAGACAGAACGGGGCGGGATTGAGCTGGAACATGGCAAAGACCAGTGCAATCGCCGTCAGCGCCTTCTCGCCACCAGAAAGAAGCTGGATGGAGGCATTTTTCTTGCCTGGGGGCTGGGCGATGACCTGCACGCCAGCATCGAGAATTTCTTCACCAGTCATCACCAGTTCGGCGCGGCCACCGCCGAACAGTTCCGGGAATAACTGGCCAAAATGGCCATTGACGGCATCGAAAGTCGATTTGAGCAGTTCGCGCGTTTCGCGGTCAATGCGGCGGATAGCGCTTTCCAGCGTTTCCAGCGCTTCGGTCAGGTCAGCCGCCTGGGCATCGAGGAAGCCCTTACGCTCACTGGCCGCTTCCAGCTCTTGCAAGGCGGCCAGATTGACGGCACCTAGTTCAGTAATGGCGTTCTGCAAACGGGTGATTTCGCCCTGCAGCACGTTTGGCCGTGCTGTGCCCAATTCCGGCAACAGCGCCGCCTCGTCAGCGCCGGCTTCCAGCAACTGGGTCGCCAGTTGCTCGGCATTCAAGGCTGCCGCCTGTTCCTTCAGTTTCAATTCACCAATGCGTTCGCGCAAAGGTTCCAGCCCCTGTTCGATACGCAGGCGCTGCTCGTCGAGCATGCGCAGGCTGGCGGCGGCGGCTTCCAGCGCATCGCGACAGGCCGCCAGCGCCTTTTCGCGCCCATCGCGCAACTCCAGCGCCTGCTGCAAAGCGCCTTCCATTTCGTCCGGCGGCATGGCACTGACATCCACGGCGCACTGGCTGTGTTCGGTCTCAAGTCGTTCCAGTTGGCGCTGCGCCATGGCCAGTTGTGCATAGTTGTCCTGCAATTTGCCTTCGCATTCGCGCTGGCTGAATTGCGCCTCGCGCACGGCGCGGTCAAGATCACTGTGTTTTTCGCGCTCCAGGCGTACCGCCTGTTCGGTTTCTTCCAGACGGCCACGCGCCCCGGTCACCAACACCTGAATGCGCGAAAGCCCTTCGCGCACTTCGGCAATTTTCTCGTCAGCAGCAAATTCGCGCTCGCGCTCGCCCTCTTCCTCTTCGGCCAGTTCCGAAAGTTGCTCGCTCAGGCGATCTTTCTGCTCCTGGTAATGCTCGGCCGCCTGACTCAAACGCGAAACTTCCATCTGCAAGGCATGCACTTTCTGCTGCCGATCAGTCACATAGCGCCGCGCTTCCTGCACGGCCACCTGTTTTTCCTCTACCGTCTCGTCCAGTTCGGCCACTTTTTCCTGCGCCTGCGCCAGTTCGGTTTCGGCACGGGCAATATCCACACTCAGTGCCTCGATTTCGCGCTGGCGCTCCAGCAAGCCATGCTCGGACTTGTCCGGCGCAAAGAAGGTGACGGAAAGCCGGCTGACCAGATCGCCACCCGGCGTCACCAGCAGCGTTCCCGGTGCCAGATCGGCGCGTTTGGCCAGCGCCTCTTGCAGCGAGGGCACGGTATAAACACCGGCCAGCCAATCGGCCAGCGCCGCCGTAATCACCGAGTCATCCGAGCGCACCTGCTCGATCAGGCGGCCGCTCGCCGCCGGCAGACTCACCTGCCCCGGTAGCAAAACTGTCAGCTTGCCGTTCGGGCGATCCTGCAGCCAGTCGGCCAACTTCGAAGCATCATCGGCAGCAATGGCATTGAGATGTTCGCGCAACACGGCTTCAACTGCATCTTCCCAACCCGCTTCGACGTGGATGCGCTTCCACAACGGTAAAGCGCTGTCCAGACCGTGACGCTGCAGCCATTCCGGCAGGCCGCTGCTCTGGCTGGTACGTGCCTGCATTTGCTCAAGCGCCGCCCGGCGTGCCTCCGCCGCCGCCAGTTCCTTACCCAATTGCTGCACAACAGCTTGCGCTTCACGGCGCGCCGCTTCGATCTGCGGCAATTCCTGCTGCAATTCGTGCAATTGCTGCTGATCCGCGGCCAGTTCTTCGCGCAGAAATTCCAGTTCGTCCTGCTTTTCGATCAGTTCGTCGGAACCCGGCGCTGCCAGCGCAGTAATGTCCTCGCGCAGACGCTCGCGCCGCTGCGCAATGGACTGCAAGGTGCGCTGGGCATGGCCTTTGTTGGCCAGTTCGACCTGCAGGCGCTGTTCGCCAGTCGCCGTGCGCGCCTTCAGGCGATTCAGTTCCTCTTCGGCCTGAGCATGCGTTTCTTCAACCTGCGGCGCCAGTTCCATCTGCGCTTCCAGATGCGCCTTGGCCTCTTCCACCCGTTCGCGCGTCGTTTCCTGCAATTCTTCCCAACGCTGGCGGTCGGCGTTATATTTTTCCGCCAGTTCCTGCCAGTGCGCCAGCTCACCTTCCAGTTGCGCCAGCCGGGATTTCAGCGTCATCAGTGATTCACGGCGGTGACGCATTTCGGTTTCGAGGCGCACCACCTCGGCATTGGCTTCATACATCTGGCTCTGCGCCGCATGCAGTCCATCACCGGCGGCGAAATGCGCTTCGCGTGCTGCTTCAAGCTGCGCTTCCGTGTCGCGCAATCCTGCCACCTGGGCTTCCAGTTCAGTGCCGGCGCGTTCGACTTCCTGCGCCAGCCGCCGGCGCTCGTTATCCGCTTCGTTCTTCTTCAACAGCCACAGCAATTGCTGCTTCCTGGTCAGCGACTCGTTGAAGGCATGGTAACGCCGCGCCACTTCGGCCTGTGCCCCCAGCCTTTCCATCTGATTGCCGAGCTCAAGGCGGATATCCTCGACCCGCGCCAGATTCTCGCGCGTATCCTCGATGCGCCCTTCGGTTTCGCGCCGGCGCTCCTTGTAACGGGTCACCCCCGCCGCTTCTTCCAGGAAAATGCGCAGATCGTCCGGCCGCGCCTCGATGATGCGCGAAATCGTGCCCTGACCGATAATGGCGTAGGCGCGTGGCCCCAGGCCAGTACCCAAAAACAGGTCAGTAATGTCCTTGCGCCGAACCTTCAGATTGTTGATGAAATAATCGGACTGGCCGTTGCGGTTCAACATGCGCTTGACCGACAGTTCGGTGTATTGCGACCACTGACCGAGCGCCCGCCCCAGTGTATTGTCAAAAATGAGTTCGACGGAGGCGCGCGACACCGGGGCGCGGGTGGTGGTGCCGTTGAAAATCACATCCTGCATTGACTCGCCGCGCAATTCCGAGGCTTTCGATTCGCCCAGCACCCAGCGCACGGCATCCATGATATTGGACTTGCCACAACCATTCGGGCCGACAACGCCCGCCAGTTGACCCGGCAGGGCAACTGTCGTGGGATCGACAAAAGACTTAAAACCGGCGAGTTTGAGCTTGGTCAGGCGCATGACTTAATTTTTCCTTGCCGCCAGTGAAACCAGCTCGATATCGGGCAGATGGTCATAAAGCGCTTCGACCGTTTGGCCCGATTCCAGCGCCCGCACCACCAGAGGCAGAGGCTCGGCCCAGATTTCCGGCAAATCGGCCTCGGCGACCTCGACAATCGGAAAAGCCAGCCGCTCGACCGGGGGACAAAAAACGGCTTCAACACCCGGCTTGTTGCCACGCGCATCGACGCGATACCAGCCATGCCCCTTCAGGTAAATGGCATTCAAGCCATGCAGGCAATAAGGCGGCCCGCCAGTGCCGACGGAAAGGCGCTGATAGCAAAGCCCGGCCGGAATGCCGTTGGCGCGCAACAGCGCGGCCAGCAGATGACTCTTGGCATAGCAGTATCCCGTTTTGTGCTGCAACACCTCGGAAGCCTTGCAGGTCAGCGGATTCAGGTTGAAATCACGGCTGTGCCTGATTTCATCGCGCACGAAAACAAAACATTTTTCGGCCACCTGCTCGCCCGAAATGCAGCCAGCCGCCAGCGCCGCAGCTTTGTGAGCAACGTCGGCATGATCGAAATCAATGATGGCACAGGATTGCAGGTAGGGTTTCATCAAACTATCAAGGGTTAAACTGCCAAGTCATCAGCCGACCCAGCGAACGGGGTCGGTATAATATCATTTTGTTCATTCCAGCCGATTGCATCGCATGACAACCCAAGCCAGCAAAACCCTCGAAACCTTCCCCAATCCAGCGCCGGAGCGGGATTACCACA
>JAGTRX010000228.1 GCA_018262285.1 Pseudomonadota bacterium
CGACCACATCGTAGGCTTTGACGATGAGGTGGGCATGATCCACTCAATTGCCCATTATTTCGAGCACTTCGGCATCGCGGAAGGAACGGTCGGCCTGGAGTACACCTTCTTGACCCAAGCCATGCTGGGTATGCTAACCCACCCACATGCCAAGCCGGAGAAAGTCACACCGAAGGATTGCACGCACATCCTGTCGGAGTTACGCATGGTAAAAGATGCGGAGGAGATCGGGTACATCCGCGCCGCGGCCAAGGTGGCCGCGATCGGTATGGCTGCGGCGGTGCGGGCTGTTCGCCCGGGTGTGACCGAAAGCCAGGTGGCTGGCGCGGCTGAAGTCGCCATGCGAGAGGCAGGGGCAGAAGAGTTCTGGCGATCTTATGTTTGCTCGGGACCGCGCACGAGTATCGCCCATGGTTTGCCTACGAAACGCAAGATCGATCCGAACGACCTGGTGATGATCGACATCCACCCGATTGTGGATGGATACAGCGCTGACATTTGCCGCACGGTCTGTGCGGGAAAGCCGACTGCTGAGCAGCAGCAGGCTTACGACCTGTATCTCGAAGCCCAGCAAAGCACAATCAAGATGATCAGGGCCGGGGTTGGCATGGTCGATTTGGAAGGGCATTTGCACCAAGTCATGAAGGATGCGGGACACGCCCAGCACATCTTTGGCCCGCCGATACACGGGGTGGGCA
Source organism: Pseudomonadota bacterium (assembly GCA_018262285.1). Classification (GTDB taxonomy): domain Bacteria; phylum Pseudomonadota; class Gammaproteobacteria; order Burkholderiales; family Rhodocyclaceae; genus UBA1934. The sequence continues at coordinate 699 of JAGTRX010000228.1, forward strand.
TCGAGTTCGAAGAGTCGCCGCTGCCGCCCGGACACGCCTTCTTCCATGGCGAGAAAGCGCCGCCGCCTTTGGCAGAAAACATGGTCATCTCCGTCGGAAATTGCGGGCTCTACACCGGCCCGTGGGGTGTGCGCGTGGAAGATACGAATTGGGTCAAGGCTGACGGCTTTGAAACGCTTACCGACTTCGAACGCACCTTGGTCAGTGGTTAACAAAATCCGAAGGAGATCTGGCTCATGCACGAGTCAGAAGATATCCGCAATTTGATAATCGCTCTGGCCGCCTACATTCTGGCTTTTGCTATGAAACTGTCAGGATACTTTAACACCGGCGTCATGACGTTGTTGGGCGACCTGTTTTCACTGCTCAGCCATCTTGGCCGAAAAAACAGGATTGAAATCGGCCTGAACTTGAAAAGTGGAGCAGGGTATCTACAATTCATTCTATTTATGCCTGATTTATAGATTATGAAGCAGAATCGATTGTTAGTTGTCCTTGAGATCGCCGCCCCAGAATGGGCGCACCTGATCTTCACTATGCGATTGAAACGAATTTTGGAAAGGAAACCAGGAGGTGGTGATTGAAAATCAGTGCGAAAGTGCAAAACAGCGCAGGCCAGCACCACATCACATTGCGTACGAACGAGGATGTTCACAGTCTGGCAATCCCTCCTAAACCGACTGGATTCGGTTCCAGCGCGAACGGAGGAGAATTGTTGTTTTTAGCATTGGCTACCTGCTATTGCAATGATATTTATCGAGAGGCTGCCAAACGCGGACTTAAAGTTGAGCAAATTGAAGTGGAAGTGGAAGGAGCCAGACCGACCGGATGGCAGAGATACAAAATACACTTCGGCAAGGGACACCAGTAACCCTCAGCGGTATACAGGTCGTGACGGTGTAAGTATTTTTTGAGTCGGCTTCATACAAACATATCTTTCCGCGGTTGGCCTGGTAGAAACTACGTTACTTAATCTGACGGCGCGCGATTTTTGCGCACAGCGCGCTCGACTTTTCCAAGGAACAGCACATTTGACAAACCAAATGCCAATCTAATTTCTTTGCCATCTAAACGCGCCAGGCGAGCGTTGCCCGGTCGAGAGATTCTATCTCAGCCGAAGTTAAGCTGAACGTGAGCGCTTCGGCATTGGCCGCTGCCTGTTTGGCATTCTTTGCTCCCGGAATGGGTACAACATTCTTGTTTTCAATTAGCCACCGTAGAGCGACTTGTGCAGCACTCTTCCCATAGCGTTCCCCTATTTCGCTCAGTAAGCTCACTACCGGCTCCACCGCCGCTCGGCCTTTCCCGCGAAAATTAGGCATAAAGCGCCTTAACCCGCTGGGCCTGGCTCCGTTGAGATATTTACCGGTCAGTGCGCCACTCGCCAGCGGTTGGTAAGCGATGAGCGTAATTCCCAGCTCACGGCAGGCTTCCAGAACGCCGTTCACCTCTGGCTGGCGATGCAAGAGCGAATACTCTACCTGGTTAGAAGCCAGTGGAATACCGCGCTTGTCAAGGGCTGCATGGGCAACTCGCATCTGTTCAGCCGAATAATTGCTTACACCAACCGCCTTGATTTTGCCTGCCTCTACTGAATCTGCCAGTAAATCCATCAATTGGGGGATGGAAATCGAATTGTTGGGAAAGTGATGCTGATATAGGTCCACAGAATTGCGCTCTAATCGCGCCAGGCTCGCTTCTAACTCCTTAGGCAGATTTTCTGCTCGAAAGAAGAAGGTACCTGGGAATTTTGATGCGATCAACACATCTTTGTCCCGCGCCAGCTCTCCTAAACGCCTCTCCGAAGCGCCGCCGCTGTACATAGCGGCTGTGTCGAATAAACACACCCCAGCCATCAAGCTAGCCTCAAAAGCCTGCTTTTCGTCTTCAAAGCCATGTGGCCCGCCATAAGCCGTTTTTGCTGGATGCAAGCGAGCCAGCCCTTTGGCGTCGCCCCAGGTCATCGCCCCAACACCGAGGCGAGGTACTTGCAGATTGCTGCGACCCAATGTCATGGTTGATTCCATTTTGTTTCCTCACTATTGCGTTCACTCACATGTTATGGTACGATACAGATCTGTATCGATTGTCCCGATTATACGATACAGACCTGTATCGTGTCAAGAGTAAAAAGATATGAAAAATGCGATCACCTCCAAAGAGAGACTCTTCCAGACAGCTGCACGCCTTTTCTACCAGCACGGATACCGGACAACTGGCGTGGACACCATCGCATCCGAATCCGGCATCGGGAAGATGACACTTTATCGTCATTACCCGTCCAAGGATGATTTGATCGTTGCTTTTTTAGAGGAAAGCAACACAGAGTTTTGGGAGTATTTCGAGCAGAGCACTCAAGATGTGACTTCGGCGCGGGAAAAGGTACTGGCTTTCTTCGAAGCTTTGCAAGGGTACGTGGTGAGTCCGGCCTGTTATGGATGTCCATTCATCAATGTAGCCACCGAATTTCCTGAGTTGGAATATGCAGGTCATAAGGTAGCACTTGAGCACAAACAATCCGTCCGTGCCCGGTTCACTCAATTGGCAAGGGAGGCCGGCGCGCACCAACCGGAGGCGCTTGCAAATGCTTTGCTTTTGTTAATGGATGGCGCTTATATGGCTGCCAGAATGTATGGAGCATCAGTAGACAATCCGGCCA
>JAGTRX010000063.1 GCA_018262285.1 Pseudomonadota bacterium
GGAGGAATCGGGCGCTGCCGAAAGCACCTTCACCATCTGCATCATCGGCAAGGATCCCTTTGGCGACATCCTGGAAGTCGTCGCCAAAAAGAAGGCACGGGGCAAAGATCTCGCCATCCGCCGCCTGACGGACACGCGCCAATTCGACCACTGCCACATTCTTTACGTCAGCCTCGCGCTCAGCACCCAGGTCAGCGAAATCCTGAAAGCGGCCGAAACACAAAATGTCTTGACGGTCAGTAGCAGCAAGGACTTCGCTGCCAAGGGTGGCATGATCGGCTTCGTGACGGTTGCTGACGAAAGCGAAGGCGGCTCGCGCGTGCGTTTCGAAATCAATCTTGAGGCAGCTCGCAAACGCGGCTTCAAGATCAATTCCAAACTACTCGAACTCGCCACCCAGGTGCGCCAATAAAGGAGAACCTTGAGCATGCACTGGCCGCGCCTCTATTCGATCAAAACCAAACTGACCGTCGTCATCATGGCGACCAGCTGCGTCGCCGTCTTGCTGACCTGCGGCATTTATACCGCATATGACCAGATTCAGTTGCGCGATGACATGAAAAGCGACTTGACGGTACTGGCGCAAATCATCGGCAATCGCAGCGCCGTCGCGCTGCAGTTCGATGACCGGCAGGTCACCGAGGAAAACCTGAACGCTCTGCGCGCCAAGAACAATATCGTTGCCGGCGCCATTCACAAGGCAGATGGCAAGATCTTCGCCACCTTCCAGCGTGAAGCGGGCAAGGTGGTTTTTTCGACCCTGGCTACTGGCGAAGCGCGCAGCTATTTCGATGCCGACTCCCTCAATGTTCTGGCTCCCATCATCGCCGACGGTGAAAAAATCGGCATGATCACCCTGAAATCAGATCTGAGCGAAATTGATCAGCGCATGCAGATGCTGGCCAAGAGTCTCGCCGTCATTATTGCGATTTCTCTGTGCGCCGCTCTGGTGCTTTCCTCTCGCCTGCAGCGCCTGCTGTCGGTGCCGATCATGCACCTGATCGACACCGCGCGCGCCATTTCCAGCCATAAGGATTACAGCCTGCGGGCGCGCAAGCACGGCGAGGACGAAATCGGCGTTCTGGCCGACTCATTCAACGACATGCTCAATGAGATACAGAAGCGCGAAGCCGCCCTGCGCCAATCGGAACAAAAATATCGCAGCATTTATGAGAATGCCAGCGACGGCATTTTCCAGACCGCGCCGGGCGGCCAGTTGCTGACGGCCAATCCGGCCATGGCCAGAATCCTCGGCTACGATTCCGTCGCTGAACTCATTGCCAATTTTGACGAAATCAGCAAACACGGCTACACCAACGATCGGGACGTCATCCGGCTGCGCAACGCCTTCAAGCAGCAAAAGCAGGTCAAGGATTTCGAAGCGCAAATGCGCAAGAAAAACGGCAACATCATTCACATATCGATCAGCGCCCGTAGTGTTTTTGATGAATACGGCAATCTTCAGCACTACGAAGGTTCGGTGGTCGATATCAGCGAGCGCAAGGAGCGCGAAAAGGCGCTGCAGGGACTTTATGAAGCAGAACAGGCCAACAAGGCCAAGAGCGAATTTCTGGCCAATGTCAGCCACGAGATCCGCACGCCGATGAACATCATCATGGGCATGGCGCACCTCGCCCTGCAAACCCACCTCTCGGCCAAGCAACAGAACTACCTCGAAAAAATCGATACGGCTGCCAAGGGATTGCTTGGCATCATCAACGACATCCTCGATTTTTCCAAAATCGAAGCCGGCAAGGTGGTCTTCGAGTCGATCGACTTCAAGCTGGAAGAAGTCATGGATCGTCTTTCCGATCTGGCTCTGGTCAAGACCCGTGACAAGGGACTCGAACTCCTCTTCGACATCGAACCCGATGTTCCGCGAGCGCTGGTGGGCGACCCCCTGCGTCTGGGGCAGGTGCTCTCCAATCTGGTCAACAACGCCATCAAATTCACCGAAAAGGGCGAAGTCCGGGTCACCATCCACTTCGTCGACCACGAGGAAGGTGGCGTTCGCCTCCTGTTCAGCGTCACGGATACCGGCATCGGCCTGTCGCAGGAAGAATGCGGCCGCCTGTTCAACGCCTTCACCCAAGCCGACAGTTCGACCACGCGCAAGTACGGCGGCACCGGTCTGGGGCTGACCATCAGCAAACGGCTGGTTGAACTGATGGGCGGCGTTATCGGGGTCGAGAGCCAGCCTGGCCAGGGCAGCACCTTTTCCTTTACAGCGCACTTCGGTTTGCCATCGGCGCGGCCAGCAGCCGATACCGTCCTTTCCGATCTCGGCGCCCTGCGTATTCTGGTCGTCGATGACAATGCCAGCGCCCGCGAGATTTCCGAATCCATGCTCAGTTCACTCGGCTTTCTGACCACCGGCGCCGAAAGCGGCGAGGAAGCCCTGCAAAGACTGGCCGAAGCCGAGCAGCAGGGAAAACCCTATCATCTGGTACTCATGGACTGGCATATGCCAAAAATGGATGGCATTGAGGCCATCACCCACATCCGTACTGATCAGGCACTGCTGACCCCGCCCAAATGCCTGATGGTCACCGCCTACAGCCGGGAAGACCTGCTCAGCCAGATCATGCAATCGCACATTGAAGTGGAAGGCCTGCTGACCAAGCCACTCAGCCCTTCCATGCTGTGCGATGGCATTATCAAGGCCTTCGGCCGGGAAAGGCGTGTCCGGCCACGCAAGAAGCGCACTGGCAATGGCCACAAAAACGCCCTGAAAACCCTGCAGGGCGCCCGTATATTGCTGGTTGAAGATAACGAAATGAACCAGCAACTGGCAGTGGAAATTCTCGCCTCGGCCGGCGTGATGACCGACGTCGCCAACAATGGCGCCGAAGCGCTCGAAAAGATTGACTGCTGCCCCTACGATCTCATCCTGATGGACTGCCTGATGCCGGTCATGGACGGTTACGAGGCGACACGACGGATTCGTGCCGACCATCGTTTCGGCCAATTGCCGGTAGTCGCCATGACCGCCAATGCCATGGCCGGTGACCGCCAGAAATGCCTTGATGCCGGCATGAACGACCACATTACCAAACCGATTCACGTCGACGAGTTGTTTTCCACCCTGGCGCAATGGCTCAAACATGCCCGCACGGCACCGGCTGTCGTCGATAATGCGCCGCCCCCTCCGGAGTTCGATGCCCCACACCTTAACGGCGTTAACACCCGACTGGCCCTGACCCGCATGGGTAAAAATGTGCCGCTCTATTGCCGCATGTTGTACGGCTTCCGTGAAACCCAAGCGGCGGCAATCCACCAGATCCGGGCCGAACTTGGCGCCGGGGACAATGCGCTGGCGCTGCGCACGGCGCACATGCTCAAAGGTCTGGCCGGCAGCATTGGTGCCGAACACCTGCAGGACACCGCCAACCGCTTGGAACACGCTATCAACGACAATGAAGATGGGACACTAGCAGGCCTGCTCGACGAATGTGAAGCCCTGCTCGATAAACTACTGGCGGAAATCGATCTTGCCCTGCCCGCAGCACAACAAGAAACCGCCACCCCCAGCGAAGGCAAGCTAACCAAGGAGGCACTGGCGCTCAGGCTACGGGCGTTTTACCATCTGCTGGGCGAAAGCGATCTGGAAGCGACCACGGGCATTGTTCACGTTGAGACTGCCCTCAAGGGTCGCGTACCGGAAGAGGACTTGCAGCAGTTTGGCAAGCTGGTGCGACGGCTGGCTTTCGAAGAGGCGCAGGCCTTGCTGAAAGGAATTGCCCAGAAACTGGAGATCGGACTCGAGTAAAATGACCAGCAGTGATCCCACACCGAGGCAAACCATACTGGTTGTCGACGACCAACCGGAAAACATTGAGTTGCTCTCCGCCGCCCTCAAGGAACACTACCGCATCAAGTTCGCCCTCAGCGGCGGCAACGCTTTGCGCATCATCAATTCGGAAAACAAGCCCGACCTCGTCCTGCTCGACATCATGATGCCGGACATGGATGGTTACGCGGTGTGCTCCTGCATCAAGGCCAACCCGGCAACGCAAGACATCCCGGTAATTTTCGTCACCGCCATGGGCGAAATCGAGGACGAACAACACGGCCTCGAAGCGGGCGCCGTCGATTACATCACCAAACCCGTCAGCCAGCCCATTGTGGTCGCCCGCGTCAAGGCGCATCTTGCCCTGAAAAACGCCGCCGACGCCCAACGCCATGTCCAGGCACAATTGCAAGCCAGTAATGCGGAACTGACGGCAGCCCTCAACAGCCTCGAAATTGCCCATGAAGAACTCATGCGCACGGAAAAACTCGCTTCCCTGGGTGCCTTGGTGGCTGGCGTCACCCACGAACTGAATTCACCCATCAGCAATGCCCTGATTGTCGCCACCACCATCCAGGCGCAGTCCAACGATTTCCGCTCAGCCCTCGATAAAGGCATCACGCGCTCAATGCTGGAAAACTATGTACAGGAAACCGCCAGCGCCGCCGATCTGGTCGCCCGCAACCTGCAGCGCGCCGCCGAATTGACCGGCAGTTTCAAGCATGTCTCGGCCGATCAGACCAGTTCGCAACGACGTCGTTTTCAGCTTGAGGAAGTAGTCGTCGAAATCATCCTGACCCTGAAACCCAGCATCAAGAAAACACCTTTCCAAATTGAACACCACGTCGAAAAAAACATTTACATGGACAGTTTTCCCGGCCCGCTTGGACAAGTCATTACCAACCTCATCAACAACGCCATCATGCACGCCTTCGAAGATCGCACACAGGGCACTGTCCGCCTGCTGGCCAAATCTGCTGAAGCTGACACCGTTGAACTGCAGGTCAGCGATGACGGCCGTGGCATCCCGCCAGCTAATCTCGAAAAAATATTTGATCCTTTTTTCACCACCCGCCTTGGCCGTGGTGGCAGCGGCCTCGGACTCAATATCGTCAAGAGCATTGTCACCCGGGTACTGGGTGGCAAAATCGAGGTTCACAGCACCTTGAACCAAGGCACCACATTCACGATCTCACTACCCTGCCGCGCTCCGATCCCGGAAGCTTAAAACTGAATCATCGCTCTACTTTGTCAGGAAATACTTGGCTCTTGCCTTTTCCGATACAAATCACTACCGTTCGAAATCAAGGTTTGAACTTCGGAGCTAAGGCATGCGTTTTCTGTGGATTTTTTTTCTTACCATCGGACTGGCGCAAGCCGCGCAAAATCGCGTAGCGCTGATCATCGGCAATGCCAGCTACCCCTCGTCGCCGCTAACCAACCCGGTTAATGACGCACGTGCTATGGATGCAAAACTGCGAGTTCTCGGCTTCAAAACCGTACTACGCGAAAACCTGACCCAAAAACAGATCGGGTCAGCTCTGCGCGAATTCCGCGCCAATCTCTCACCTGGTGCCGAAGCCCTCTTCTTCTACGCCGGTCACGGCTTGCAGATCAAGGGGGTCAATTACTTGCCTGCCGTCGATGCCGATATTTCCGCCGAGGAGGATGTCCCTACACAAAGCATCGACGTCAACAAAGTTCTGGAAATAATGGAGGAGTCGAAGACCCGCATCAACCTTATATTTCTTGACGCCTGTCGTAACAACCCCTATTCGCGCCGCTTTCGTTCCCAGGATGGCGGCTTGGCCAAGATGAGCGCGCCGTCTGGCACCATCATTTCATTTGCCACCCGACCGGGCAGCGTCGCCGCCGACGGAGAAGGCAGCAATGGCTTGTACACCGAACATCTACTCAAAGCCATGGTTGAGCCGGGCATTCCCATCGAACAGGTACTCAAAAAAGTCCTGATCGCTGTCAAAAAAGCTTCACGCGGCAAACAAGAGCCTTGGCTGGAAGGCGGGATCGAAGGTGAGTTTTACTTCATCGGCGTGGTCAGAATAAAGCCTCAAGCGGCTGCCTTGCCCACTACAACTGCTGTCGATCCTACTGCCATTGAACTTTCTTTCTGGGACAGCATCAAGTCCAGTCAGGACCGAAGCGATTTTGAGGAATATCTCCACCAATATCCACAAGGCCGCTTCGCCGGCCTGGCCAAAAATCGTCTTAAATCGACAGCAGCAGCCAACCCCGCTGAAACAGAAAAGCGAAAGCCAGCCAGCGAACCGGCAACAAAAACAACCAATAAGGCTTCTGATTTAACTCCTTTTTGGCAAGACAGGATCAACAAATCTGCCCCTGCCGACACACAGGCTCGAAGCCCGGCCAATGACGAAAAACTGGCAGCAAGCTTGGTCGGAAAATGGGAAGGCATGTGGAAAAGCTCCGGAAGCAGCCATTCCGGAAAATTGAATACAAGCATCAGAGCATCTGATGGCATCCACTTAAAAGGCCGATCCGACTGGTTATCAACTACCGCCGGTGATTTTGAACTGGACTTCGTGATAGCCAAAATCAAAGACAGCAAACTTTCGGTTACGTATGGTACTGGCGGCCTATACTTTGAAGCAGACATCTCTGACAACGGCAAATCCATGACCGGAACTTGGTCGAATCGTCAAGGGAACGCAGGCACCTTACAAATGAAGAAAATTGACTAGCCGATCCAAGGCAATCAAAGGCGATGAGACGCTCACTCCCTGCCATTTTTGCCCTACTTTTGGCCAGCTTAACGGCCATTGCCAGCTGCAATTCCAACGCGATGGAAAATTCCGCTCAGAAAACCAAAGCCGATCAAGTCATCATCCTTAAATCGGAACGCAGGCTGCTCCTGAAGCAGGGCAAGACAACGCTGCGTGAATATCGCATCGCCCTCGGCTCATCGCCGGTCGGCGCCAAACAGGCGCAAGGTGATGGCAAAACGCCGGAAGGTCGCTACATTATTGACACCCGCAACCCCAACAGCCGGTTTTACCGCTCGCTGCACATTTCCTACCCTTCCGCCCAGGACATTGCCCGTGCCAAAAGGATGCGTGTCAAGCCCGGCGGCATGATCATGATTCATGGCCTCGGCAAGGAGTTTGGCGCAATCGGCACCATGCACCGACTGCACGACTGGACACAGGGCTGTATCGCCGTCACCAATGAAGAGATCGGTGAAATCTGGGATTTGGTTGCCGATGGCACACCGATTGACCTCCGGCCGTAAAATAGCCGGGCATGCTTCACTTCCTGTCCCCCCCCACTCTTCGACACGCCCTGTTGCTCTCCCTGGCCGCGCATCTGGTGCTGCTCAGCCTTCTCACCACGGAATTGCCGGAGGCCGGCATTCAGCCCGCACTGGCCACAATGCGCGCCCTGCTGATCAGCCGAAATGACGGACAAAACCTCTCGCCAGCGCCGCCGGCCAAGTCTATCGTCGCCGCTTCTGTCCCTGACACCACTCCACGGCACCCAAGCCATCCTTTAACGCCTTCCAAGCCAACTGTTGCAACCACAAACACAGAATCAGTCACCAAAGCCGGCGGCGAAAACGTACCAGCCAGCGGACTCGACACCGCACAGCCAACATCCAGTTTTCTTGCCCAAAGCGGCGAAACGGGCAACACCGGAACTTCGGCCGAGGGCTTGCGCGCCTACCGCCTGGCGCTCGGTCGCGAAGCGCGCCGGCTCAAACTGGAATATGACCGCAAATACAGCCAGATTGAACGTGACCTGCAAAAAGGTTGGGAAGGCCGGGTCGAGATGAATGTGCGTACCGACTCCACCGGGACAACGGTACTATTGACGCGCTCCAGTGGTCACGCCACCCTCGACGATCAGGCGCTGGATTTGATCAGCCGTGCCGTGCGCCACACCGCTTTGCCGGATTCGCTGCGCGGCCAGCATTTCCTGCTACCGGTCGCCCTTGAGTTCGAGATCAACAAAGAATAAGTGTCGTCCACGTTCTTCGGTTTTTTTGTTGAAATCCGGCGCTGGCGGGATTGCGCCCGAAGCGCACCCGGCTTCATAATGCGAAGGCTTGTTGGCTGCAACAAACAGGCAAATCACGGGGATGATGCATGAATCTGATTATCGGCTACGTCATCGCAATTGGGTCCGCGCTGGGAACCTACGCCGTTCACGGCAGCCTGTTGGCGCTCTGGGTACCACTCGAATACATCGCACTCATTGGCCTCGTCCTTGGTTCTTTTTACGGCGGCAATACTTCCAAAGTCGTCAAGAGCACCATTAGCGCCCTGCCCACCATCCTCAAGGGTTCCAAATACAACAAGGCGCTTTATATCGACCTGCTGGCCATGCTCTTCGAAATTCTTGGCAAGGTCAGGAAAGAGGGTCTGATGTCGATTGAAAGTGATGTCGACAACCCGGAAAGTAGTCCGATTTTTGCCAAATACCCGGAAATTCTGCACGACCACCATGTCGTCGAGTTCCTCACCGACTACCTGCGCATGATGGTGGGCGGCAACCTCAATACCGTCGAAATCGAAAGCCTGATGGACATGGAACTGGAAATCCACCATCACGAGGCCGAAATTCCGGCACACGCGGTAAATAAGGCAGCCGATGGCACACCGGCCTTCGGTATCGTCGTCGCCGTCATGGGTGTAGTCAACGTCATGGGATCAGTGGGCGAACCGCCAGCTGTTCTTGGGAAGATGATCGGCGGCGCCCTGGTCGGCACTTTTTTCGGTGTCATGGCCGCCTACGCCATCATTGCTCCGGTGTCCAGCTTGCTCGAACAAAAAGCACACGAAAGTTCCAATATCTACCAGTGCATCAAGATGGTTTTGCTGGCTTCCATGTCCGGCTACGCGCCACAGGTGGCCATCGAGTTCGGGCGCAAGGCGCTCAGCTCCGATACGCGCCCGAATTTCAAGGAACTTGAAGACGAAATCAAGGCACGCAAAAAGAAGTAATGTTTGATTCCCCCTGAGACCGGTTCATGAGCGACGACTCCACCCGCCCCATAGTCATCAAGCGCATCAAGAAGGTTGCGGGAGGCGCGCATGGTGGCGCCTGGAAGCTGGCTTACGCCGATTTTGTCACCGCCATGATGGCTTTTTTCATGCTCATGTGGCTGCTCGGTTCGACCGCCAAGGGCGATCTCGGCGGCATTGCCAATTACTTCCAGAATCCCTTGAAAATTTCCAATACCGGCGGCTCCGGCACTGGCGACTCTTCCAGCGTCATCAAGGGTGGTGGCAAGGATCTGAGTCGTCAGGCCGGCCAGGTGCACAAAGGCGACATCCAAGCCAAGAACAAGTCTTTTAACCTCAAGGAAACCACCGCCGAATTCAAGCGTATGGAACGCGAATCGCTGGAGGGGCTCAAGAAGCAAATCGAGAAAAAACTGGCTGATACGCCGGAACTGGCGCTACTGAAAAAACAGATCATCCTCGACATCACCGCCGAGGGCTTGCGCATCCAGATTATCGACGAACAAAATCGCCCGATGTTCGATTTGAGCAGTACCGAATTAAAACCTTACTCGAAGGAATTGTTGCGCGAGATCGGCAAGGCGCTCAACGCATTGCCCAATCGCATCAGCCTGGCCGGCCACACCGATGCTTCGCAGTTCTCTGGGGGTGAGCGCGGATTTTCCAACTGGGAGCTTTCAGCCAATCGTGCCAACGCCTCGCGGCGTGAACTCATCCTTGGCGGCATGGATGAAAACAAGGTCTTACGCGTCGTCGGCTTGGCATCGACCGTTCCTTTTGACCGTAACGATCCGCTCAATGCTGCCAACCGGCGCATCACCATCGTCGTTCTCAACAAAGAAACAGAAAACGCCATCCTGCAGGAGGAGAGCCAGGAACTTCCCGCCAGCAAGGCTGCCGACATTGCGGCGGGAAAAATCAATCCGCCTGCCAGCAGCAAAATCACGCCTCGTTAGCCGGAATGCCGGACGAAATGCCGACACCATGAATGCACACGAAACAGGCGGATCGCGTGAATTTCCCTTTTCCGCCGAAGATTTCGAGCGGGTGCGCACGCTTATCCACAAACATGCCGGAATTTCGCTTAGCCTAAGCAAACGCGACATGGTGTATTCACGCTTGGCGCGGCGCTTGCGCGCAGCAGGAAAAAACACCTTCTCATCCTATCTCGACTGGGTGGAAAGGGGCAACCCGACGGAATGGGAACATTTCGTCAACGCGCTGACCACCAATCTCACCTACTTTTTCCGTGAGGAACATCATTTTCCAGTGTTGGCCGAACATCTGAAAATGCTCGGCAACCGCCGCCCCATCAAGATCTGGTGCAATGCCGCCTCAACCGGCGAGGAGCCCTACAGCATCGCCATGACGGTACTCGAGACCTTCGGCGACAACACCAAACACGTCTCCATCATCGCCTCCGATCTTGACACCAATGTGCTCACCATTGCCCAACGCGGTATTTATTCGACCGAAAAACTGCAAAAAGTGACGCCGTCGCGCTTGAAACGTTTCTTTTTGCCGGCTACCGAACCGGGTCACTATCGGGTAAACCCATATCTGCAAAGGCTGATCGAATTCAGGCGCATCAACCTTCTCGACACAAGCTGGTCAGTGCAGGCACCGCTTGACATCATTTTTTGTCGTAATGTCATGATTTATTTTGACAAACCGACCCAGCACAAAATTTTGTCGCGCTTCCTGCCACTGATACAGGAAGGTGGACGCCTGTTCGCCGGTCATTCCGAGAGTTTCTTGCACGCCGCCGAGTTGTTCAAGCCCTTGGGGAAGACCGTATACGCTCCGGTCAAATCACGATGAAGGAAGCCTGATGAGCATTCGCGTCCTGGTCGTCGATGACTCCCCTTCCACCTGTGCCCTGATCGCTGAACTGGTCGGCATGGCTGGCGATATCGAAGTTGTTGGCACAACATCCAACATCGCCGGCGTTCAAGCCATCGCCAGCCGTCTCCACCCGGACTTGATCACACTCGGCCTCGGCAGCCCTGAATCAACTGACAACCACATCCTCGAACGCCTGAACGACCTGCGCACTTTTACGGTTCTGGTCATATCAGCGCCGGGCGATGTTGGCTCGGAAGCCATGCTGCGGGCTCTCGAACTCGGCGCCGTTGATTTCATCGCCAGACCGGCTGTCAGCAATCAATCTCTGGCAGGCGATTTTGCCGCAATCCTGACCGATAAAATCCGGGCGGCAGCCAATAGCCAAAAGCAGCGCCAATATTCGGGCATGATGCACAACGAAGCCACTGCCAATTTCGCGCCAAGAAAAACATCACATACCAGCCACGGTGAAAAAATCCTTTTTGTCGGAGCTTCCACTGGCGGTACTGAAGCGATCAAGACCTTTCTTTCGGCCATGCCCGAAAACTGCCCACCCATTTTGGTCGTGCAACACATGCCGCCTACTTTTACCGGCTCCTTTGCGCGTCGCCTCGATTCACTGTGCGCGCCGCACGTCATCGAGGCACAGGGCAACGAGCGCATCGAAACCGGAACGGTGTATATCGCGCCAGGCCATTCGCACCTGATTATCCGGCAGGGGGGCATGGGCTACACAACCGGATTGTTGCAAACTCTGCCGGTTAACCGGCACCGCCCCTCTGTTGATGTCCTTTTCGACTCGGCGGCAAATGTCGTCGCCGATCGTGCGCTTGGCGTCATCCTGACCGGGATGGGCAAGGACGGCGCCCTCGGCCTGTTGCACATGCGCCAGGCCGGCGCCAGAACCTTTGGCCAGGATGAAAAAAGCTGTATCGTCTATGGTATGCCGCGCGAGGCTCACCTGATCGGCGCAGTCGAAGATCAAGCCCCGCTTGCAGACCTGGCGCGCCGGGTTCTGGCCAGCCTCGGACGCCGTTGAGCTGGCAGAGGCCGCCGCAAAAGTTTTCAAGCTGATAAGGCCTGCCTTATTTATCAGGAACGTATTAAACTACAGGTGTTTTGGATTGGAGCTTAAAAGCAATGCAGACTGCAGTCAGCCAGGAAGGCAGCAAGTCGATCATCAAACTGGTCGGCCGTTTTGATTTCAATACTCACCGCGAATTTCGCGGTGTCTCCGACCCTATCGTTACCAACGCCGAAGTGCGCGAAATCGAAATTGATTTTCAGGGCGTTGATTATCTCGACAGTTCTGCCCTTGGCATGCTGCTCATGCTGCGTGACAAGGCCAGCGGATCCGGCAAGGACGTTTCTCTGGTGGGTGTCAAAGGCAGCGTCAGGCAAGTTTTGGAAATTGCCAATTTCAGCAAGCTGTTCAAAATTTCCTGATCATCGCGATGTCTCGACGACTCTTTTGCACGGAGTGTGGTTTTTTTGCCGGAAAACCAGACACATCCTCGGCATTACCCGTACCATCCGCCCCCATAGGGCGTTTGAAGCGGCAAACATTCGGTGTATGCTTGCCACGCGAACTCGTATGTCGATCGAGCCGTGATCTGTTGGAAGGAAACAGGGGATAGTGAATGTCGGATCTGCTCAAAAATATTGATGCCCGCACCAAGCTGGCAGGAACGAACAAGCTCGAAATTCTCTTGTTCTTCCTAGGCGTGGATCAGCGTACTGGCCGCCGTGAGAGCTACGGCATCAATGTCTTCAAAGTGCGCGAGGTCATGCGCACGCCACCGATTACTTCCGCCCCCGACATGCCCAATTCGGTCGAGGGCATGGTCAGCCTGCGCGGAGCCCTGGTCCCGGTTGTCGATCTGGCCAAGTACGCCGGGGTTGCGATTACCACTCCACGCGACATCATGATCGTTACCGAGTATGCCGGCCATACCCAGGGTTTCCTGGTCGAAAGCGTCGACACCATCCTGCGCCTGGACTGGGCCAAGATGCGCGTTCCGCCCGAAATGCTGACTGCACAATTGGGCGGTCTGGTCACTGCTGTCACAGAACTGGAAGACGGTCGTCTGGTCATGATGATGGACGTCGAAAAGGTGCTTTCCGAAACCACCAATTACGACGATGAAATCCTTTACCGCAGCGTGGTTCCGATTGACCGCCCCGACATCACGGTCTATTACTGTGACGACTCGGTTGTGGCACGTAAACAAATCGAGCGCACACTTGACGCCATGAATGTCAAACGCTTCGGCGCCATCAATGGCCGCGCCCTCTGGGACGAACTGCGCAAAATGGCCGACTACGCCGAATCAGTTGGACAGCCCACCAGCAAGTTTGTCAGCATGATCCTCACCGATATTGAAATGCCGGAAATGGACGGTTATATCCTGACCAAATCGGTCAAGACCGACCAACGCTTCAACGGTATCCCGATCATCATGCATTCCTCGCTTTCCGGCATGTCCAACCAGAAACTTGGCCTGGCGGTCGGCGTCGATGAATATGTGCCAAAGTTCGAGCCGCAGCGCCTGGCGGAAACACTCGTCCGCCGCCTGTCGAACATAGCTCCGGTCGATTCGTACTAGAGCCGGGAGCACGCCATGCAAACGAACCAACTCGTCCCTCTCGATAACGAACACAAAAACCTGCTTGATAGCGTTGATGCCAGAACGCGCCTGGCCGGCTCCAATAAAATGGAGATTCTGCTGTTTTCGCTCGGCACGCGCGAAACTTTCGGCATGAACGTGTTCAAGGTGCGCGAAGTCGGGCGCACCCCGCACATCACCAAAACCCCCAACATGCCACGCGGTGTCGAAGGTCTGATCTCCCTGCGCGGCAATGTCATCCCCGTCCTTTCGCTCGCTTCCTTCCTGCAATTGGATGGGGCGCCTCCCGGCCTCGGCAAGACCATGATGGTCGCCGAGTATTCCAAACGCACCCTGGGATTTCTGGTGCACGAGGTTGATCGCATCATCCGCGTTGACTGGGAACGGGTCAAAGCCCCGGAAGGGGTGCTTTCCGCCAACCAGGGACTGATCACCGCCGTTATTGAACTCGATGGCGGCCATCTGGTTTCCATTCTAGACGTCGAGCAGATACTCTCCAATGCCTTTGGCGAAGCAATGATTGTTGATATTGCGCCAGCCCGGGTTGATAGTGAAATCAGCGTCTTCTTTGTTGACGACTCCAGCGTCGCGCGCCGCAAAATTACCGAGGTGCTCGAAAAACTTGGCGTCAAACATAAACACGCCACCAACGGCGCCGAAGCTTGGGTTAGGCTACAGGCCATTGCTGCCCATTCCCATCAAAGCCACCGCATCCTGCGCGACGAAATCCGCCTTATCCTGGTCGACGCCGAAATGCCGGAAATGGATGGCTATGTCCTCACCAAGAACATCAAGGCGGACGCGCGTTTCAATGATATTCCCGTTGTCATGCACTCTTCCTTGTCGTCCGAAGCCAACCGTGCCATGGGCAAAGCGGTGGGTGTAGATGCTTATGTTGCAAAATTTGATGCCGAGGCGCTGGCTGACACCCTGCGTCCTTTGCTTGAACGATAAAAAAACCTCCGGAGTAAGCGAATGGCTGTCGATCCCAAAATGAAATTTCTGGTCGTGGATGACTTCTCCACAATGCGCCGTATTGTCCGCAACCTGTTAAAGGAATTGGGCTT
>JAGTRX010000010.1 GCA_018262285.1 Pseudomonadota bacterium
TACTAACTATCCCGTTCAGAACGTACGGGCCTTGCCCTGCCGTCCATTGCGTGTTCGATCCTATCGATCCCGTTACAACCGTCTGCGCCAATGCACTGGTCGAGAAAACACAAAACAGGATAAGAATGCGCGACAAAACGAACCCCACAGCACGGCAAAAATCCGTCTGCAAAGTATTCATGCATGTAGGCTGGCCACCACTATTAAAAGTGCGCAGCCCCTCCCAGTTCGCCAGTCCCATGGTGGTTTGCTGTCCCCATAACCACTAAATGCAAGTTGTTTCTTATTTTTTCGCTGGCTCAGCGCGAGGACAAATATTCCAAGCTCATCTATTCGACCGAACAGCGAAGCGGAATTTTATTCCGTTTATATCTAGAATGCAAAAATAATAACATCATTTGCATCTAATATTCGTCGAATATCATATTCTTATATTTAATTCGCCATCCATTCTGAATCGATGCGCCGACTCGAGTTGATTATGCGCATCAGCCCGATAGTAGCGAAAAGCAATGTATTGCTCAGCCGGAGCAAGCCAATTCTTCTTCTGCGCATCCATGAGATGCCAACTTCCATCAACATGGAGTTCCGCCCAATTGTGATAATCCTCGGCACGAGGCATTGTGTCACGATCCACGACATACCCTCCGGCCATGCGGGCGGGGATGCCGCAGGCCCGCGCCAAAGCAACCAACATGTAGGCATACTCCGTACAGTCCCCCTTGCGCTCTATCAACGCATACAGTGCACCATAGTCATCCGCCAAATAGCCGGCATAACTGAGGTTACCGGCTACCCAGTCATAAATCGCTCGCGCCGTTTCCCATTCGTTGCGTCGGCGCAGCTCACCCGCCAGCGCTTTGATGCGTGGATCATCGGATTCGATGTAACGTTCCGCACTCAGCCAGTTTCCGGACAAGGACACAGATCTGGATTTGGCAGAAACTTTCAGCAAAAGGGAAATGGTCACCACTTTCTGCGCCAGTGGCGGAAAATCATCAAACGGTATTTCCAGAAGCGCATGACCAAAACTGTCTTCATGCATCTGATGGTTCGTACTCACCTGAAGGTCGAGCAAACGTTGTGTTGCTGTTTCCCGAACTGGCATATACATCCAGAACTTTTGTTTGGTCAGAACACGCGACATGGGATTGCTGAAGGTTATTGCAAAACGAAGCCGTCGTTCCTTTTCGAGTTCCTTCGTACCCATTGCATCACGCGTCGCCAGCGCTTCCGGAATTACCGCTCCGGCAACCACCAGCGCGGCACAACGTCGCAACCAGTTTCTTCGCGACCACGATACCAAATCGCCCTTCATTATCCGCACTTGAGTTTTTTAGGCCCGCGCGCCCGCGCTTTCCACACCGCTTCCTGTGTTGTCAGAAACTGCTTGTAGACCTCCGGCTTTTCGGCGAAGACCAGCAATGGCAACGGTTTCAACTTTTGCGCCAATTGTTCGATGCGTTCATCTGTCCAGCCCGGACCTCCCACCAAGACCACGGATGACGACGAACCCCGCCGCCGCTTTTCTACCTGCGACTTAATGGCCTCGGTGTTTTCATCTCGCAAAACTAATGCCATCGGCAAATCTTTTTGCAAGACACTCATCGCTGGCGCCAACAAAACCACATTGGCGTCGAAACGGCTTCCCGCCCACATCTCCGAGGGGGTCAAACGCAGCTGCGCCGCCAGCGACCCTGGCTGACCGACCACAGGCTGCGAATGAAGCAGCCATGCCGGCATTCCTCCACGTAACAGCCTTACTTGCTTGAACCCCATTTTTTTAAGGTTGGCGCAGGCAATGTAGAGTTCCCGCTCTGTCTTGCCATTTCCTGCAAGCAGCAATTTTTTATCGCGCAGGTAAGACTTGGCCCGCAAGGCTCCCACTTCCAGATTTAGCGCTCCATTTGCGTGAAACCCCGAGAATTCTCCTGATGTACGGGTATCAACCACAACCGCCCCCTGCTGCCCCGTCCATGAAAGGGCACTCACAGCATCAATACCACAAGAAAAATCCGGGGATTCGTTCCGGGTCTGCGACTCTTCAGTTGACGAAGAACCATCGGGACGACAAACTCCGCCAGCCTTCTTGATGCCTTTGAGCATTTCTTCCACCGGCTTATGGGTGGTCTGAGCACAAGCAAGCTGACCAGTCATGAACAGAGCCACAATCGCACTCAGAGCACCAATTTTTACCAAGGCTATTTTCATCATTTTCCTTTCGCACTTCCTACTTCACCGGTAGAAGGTTCTGCCGGCACAGCAACACCTTCACCAGCCTGAACCAGGAGTTCCGGCGGATAGGTAAAGACCCATTCGCTAATTTTCTGCTTCCCTCTCAAACTCATATCCTCAGGTTCAAATCCTTCCTGCTTGATCGGCGTACGTTCGGAAAGAGAATGTACCCCGACAATTCGCCCGCCAACCCGCACCAGCCCCCATTCCGCCTTGCCTGTCATAGGATCGACGAATATCTTGCGCAAGTGCCGACGCATTCCGGGAAAACGATTATCCTTCAGCAAATCATCCAGGCTGGCCGGATATTCGCGCTTGCCACCAACAATCTGTGTTTCGTGGTATTGACCAATCGCGCGGCGGAATTGTCGGCCTATCGATAACATTTCTTTTTCTTGTTCCCGCTGCGCAGCAGTGGAATCGATCTCCACCGCCAGCACCAACCCGACCCCCATCAGTGCTACCAGCAGCAGCACCCAAAGATAGGTAAATCCACGGCAATTCGCCCTAGGGATCAATCTAATAGGTTTCATAGGCTCGACCGTAAGAATCCTTGCCTCGTGCCCCACTTTTGACGTCAGCGATTCCCTTCTTGTCCGCATCCTGAACGGGTATTGTGATCCAGGTCCGTTCAGTTTCCGTAACCGGATCAAACGGTACCGACCTGAGGTATTTGCGCTCAACCAGTTCTTCCAGCGTTTCCGGATAACGCGCATGATCTGCGTAGAATTTGTCGATCGTAACCCGCAATACCTTTAGGTTTTCTTGTAACGCCGTTTCCTTCGACCGCTCAAGCGAACCAAAATATCGCGGCAAGGCCAAAGTCATCAAGAGCGCCACCAAAGTCAGCACTACCAACATTTCAATCAGGGTAAAACCTCGACCCCATGCCGGTCTTGCAGAATCATACTTTTTTGCCAACGGCTTCATAAATTCCATTTTATCTTCGCTATCCACTGTCCATTCAGCCAACCGTGCTTTCTAATAACCATGTTGAACAATTGAATCGTGAATTATGCAATGGTTCTTGCAATCTGTTAACAGGCAGATCAATTAAGGAACTCATAACAATAGGGCTCTTCAAAAATTCATAAACACCGGCGAAAGCAGATGTCCTGTTGGTAATTCCCCTTTAAGCTTGGATCCCATGCTGCCGGGAAAAGCCTAGCCACAGCGGCTTCTACAGATTCGATACTATGCAGGCTCTGACTCCTGCCGTCGTCAGTCTCCACCGAACCAAGTTCGCCATCCTTCGGACTGCCAGTTTTCTTCCGTTTGCTTTCCACTCTACTTCTCCGTCCCCAATGATCGCGGGGAATTTATCTGGCTGGGATTCATATTGGTTGTAGAATAAATCATCTTACTGATAACTAGGAATTATGTGTGCATCTGGCAAGCTGCCAAAGCAAGCGATTGACCTCGCCCATCGCGATGGATTGGAATATCAGGAGCGTGTTTTTGCTTGATTACGTAGTGATCGAGCGCCCCGGTAAGGGGATGCTGGCGTCCAGGCGCGTCCACTATTTCGAATGCAAGAACTACAAGCGTTCGCTGGAATTGGACAGTGTGGCGAAGATCATGGTCGTGGCAGTGTCGGACCAGCCAATGAGCGTTCACGTTGTTTCCCACACACCACTGCAGCCACAAATCAGGAAATACGCCACTCGGCTGTTCAGTTTTGATGGCAGCACCAATGGGTTGTTTCGCGGTGTCGAATTTCACCATTGGCAAACCAACGCGATTCTTGGCTATGAGGAAGAAGGCACTGAACGCGAGGTGAGCAACGTCACCGGCCCAGGCTTTGTGACCTCAGAAGTGCACGAAGTCCATTGGTGGTTGTCCGAATGCACGGCGTTTTCCGAAGTTCAGATAGCGTCGTCCGAATCGCACCAGCAGTCGTTGCATGTCCGTCACAGAACGCTGCTAACGCTCATGTTGGAGTCGGTAGATGACGACTCAGTACAAATATCCATTTCTGGATTGCCGGACAACAGCTGGAGTTACGCGGTGCTCGAGGGCGGTTTCAAAGGCCATTATTTCATCGATACGTCGCAACTCGCGTCCGGTGAGGATTATCGGGTTTCGCTTCGCGTAGTGGAGCAACAGATCGAGCGCATTGTCCCGATCGTACATTTGCACGTTAGCGGCACCGCAGATTTATTACCAGAACTACGCACTGAGGAAATCAACGATCTAAATGCCAAGATGGGACCTTCCGGCGACGTTCGCCTTGCGCTGGTGGAGGGAGAGGCTGGCGTTGGCAAGACGCATCTGATCGAAAAAGTCGCCGAGGGACTGCGTGCGAAAGCGGGATTTGATATTTTGCGCGTCACCGTCCCGGAGGATCCGGACGATGAATTGATGGCTTCCATCATCCGAAACTGCCTCACACCTTCGATCGAGAAAGGCGCGTTCAAAGAACTGATCGAGAAGATCGAAGCTGTGTTACTGCAAAAGGAAAGCGGTGGAAATCTGAAAACCGATTTCCGATTGCTGGTTCGTGCCGCAAGCCGAATGGGACCGCGGATGATCGTTTTGCGTGATTGTCACTTGGTAACGCCAAAGCTTGCCGACGAGATCTGGATGCTAATTTCAGCCTTGGATGACTCAAGTTGGGGCGGCATCCGATTGGCACTCGAATTTCGCCAGCCTGATGCCGGTGCCAATACAGCATTGCAGGGATTGCTACGGAAGATACGTCTGAATATCCGCAAGGTACTCTTGGAGAGGTCCGTTGCGCCGATTGGACGTGATGAGTTCTACTGGTTGTCCAAGCGGGTATTCGTGCACATCACAGACGAGTTGATTACTTGCCTATTAAACCGGACGGGTGGTTTTCCGCTGTTCCTCGATGGTTATTTGCGTCGCTTGCAGAATCTAGGCTTGATCATGCGAGGCGCCAACTCGCTGAACTTCGAAATCAGTGAGCCCGCGCGCATTCTTGCCGACACGCTCCCTGAGGGGCGGCAGCTTATTCTCGAAGAGCGTGTCAGCGCCGATTTGGCGAAAGCATTTCCTGAAGACTGGACGCACATGTCAATCAGCTTAGGCTTGATTGCGATGGCGGACAATGCAATCGGGCAGACGATGATCCGCGATGCGCTAGGAATGCCGGATGCTGAATTGCGGAGCCTCCACAGCGTACTGAAGGATGCTGGGATTGGCTCAGTACTGCCCGACAACCAGATCATGTTCCGCCATGACTTGCTGCGCGAAGCGGTCGCGGCGGTCGCCACTGCTTCTGAAACCTTCGCACAACGTGCTCGCCAAATGGCCGAGGTTCTGTTGGCGCAGAGCGTCCCGTCGGATGAAGTCAAAGTGTGCGCTATTAGGGTGAAGATTTTCGCTTTGTTAAAGGACGATGTGTCGTGCGAGCTGGAGCTGCGCAATGGCTTGAAGGCGGCGCACAAAGCACACGACTATCGACATATCGTCTCGTTCCTCAACGTTCTCCTGCCGTTGTTACAGGATCGCCCCAATGTACATGAGCGCTTGCAATTGATGAAAGAATTAGCCTGGGCGAATTGGGTGTCCGACTCGCTTTTGGTGGCGCGCGACCGGTACATCCAGTTGGCTACAGCAGCTGAACGTAATCCCGACGGCGATTTCTCTCTGAGTGAAGCGATTGCCACTGACGCCTATCGCCGTGCCATCGGCCTGGATCTGGAACTCATGGAACCGTATGCGTTCCTCGAGAACACCATCTCGGTTCTTAAGCGGCGCCAGGACCACGTGACATTCAACTCCATCTTGAATCGGCTGGTGTTGTTTTGTGCGCGTATCGGGCTTCCCGAGTATGGATACCGATTCGCTGACTTAACAGCCAACTATATTGGTGATGGCCAGCGCGAGAATGAAGGTAGTGTTCTTTGCTCGGAACTGGGCATGCTCTACGCCGCATCGTCACCCCGAACGGCGCTAGATCTATGCCGCCGGGCGTACGCGATGGCAGATGGTGAGCCAGAGCAATTCGGAACAGCACTAGCGATCCATGTGGTCGAGTGTATGTATCTTGGAAAGGCTCTGGAGCGGGGAGATTTCGACCTCCTTTGGAGGGATTGTCAGGAACACCACCTTGCAGAGCCTTTAGCAAGGGCGAGCCTCCTCCGAGGAAGCCTGTTGCTAAGAGAAGGTAACCTGACGAGCGCGGCCCACTGGATCGAACGCACGGCGACCATGGTGCAACTTTATCATATGAAGCAATTCGAACTGGCGATCCTGAATGACCAAGTCTTACGCGCTTTGATGTCGAATGAAGATGCAATCGCTGCCAATATCTTCGCTAAATTTTTACTAGAGTTTGAAAGGGTCGAAGCGCAAACCGCCCGCGCAGTACTCCTAATCGAAGAGACATTTAACACCGCTGCAAAGGCGGCATCCACTCTGCATCCTGAGCCGACGACGATCGACCGCCCAAGCGCACCGCCGGCATTTTGCAATCCTGCGGCAGAAATCCGGCGGAACATTGCAGCGTTTTCCTTCCTACTTGGGGTGGATGACGTGGCGCAAAGGTATGCCGCAGAATTGCTAGCGCGCCCATGTCCAGAGGTGAGCGACCACCGTCTTGTAGAAGTCCGAGGAACCAAGCTAGTATTGGGCGCCTATTGATTGAGTCACGCTACGAACCCAATTGAGCGCGACGCGACGGATTTCTCCTTGGGATTCACCCAGCAACATCAGGTTCCTGTTCTGTGGATAGCTCCAGCGGGCGAACGCTGCGGGGCCCATCCCCGGTTCCGTGTCGATCTCGGATTTCCGGACCGGATCCCACAGCACCATGGCTGGCTTGCCAAACGCAGTGGCAACATGGGCAACGCTGCTATCGAATCCCAGGAACATATCCGAAGCCCATACCAGCGCCATCATCTCGCGCAATGTGGTGCAAAAGCGTTTGGTGGGCAAACCTTTATCTTCCCGGCCGTGCATGCCGACTTCGACTACGCCAACTTCCGTGGACAGTGCCGACACCAGGTTATGCCACTCGTCCCGACACCACGGATGGGCAGGCTTGGGGGAGCTCGTGCCATAAGGATGCAAGCAAAGCACCGGGCGTGGCAGATCCGAGAGCTTCATCAATGCCTCGCGGCATTCGTCTTCCGTCAGAAAGAGACTGGGACGAATCGAGCGGGGAACGACGCCATATTCGGCACAGATGTTGGAAATGATGTGCCCGAAGTGGCAATGGCGTTCATGCGAGGCGTTGACCAACGCCATGCTCTCGGGCGACAGCTCCGCCAGATCAAGTATCTTCCCGACGAAGGGGTTGCCCCGCCATATGGGAAACGGCTCCTCATCATCGACAGTCCCAGCCCCATCAACCGGTTGGATCGGGCCGGTCAGTAGATTAATCGGTCGGCCATGGCGCATTGCCACTTCTTCGACCAATCGCGTGTACATCAAGACGTCGCCAATACCCGTGACGTTGGGGACAGCCAAGTCGGCCCTGAACTTATGGCAGATTAGTTGGAATGGATTTTTGGAGCCAAAAGTTGTTCTTGCCGGGGGATACTGAAGCTGAAGCATAATTCCTAGTTATCGTTTTGCCTTCCCACAACCCGCGCCAGCGCTTCTCGAAGATTAACGTCTGAAACATGCGTGTAAATCTCGGTGGTAGAAATGGAATATCTAGTCCAGCCTCAAGCCAGCGAGTAGCGCAGGTATGGCGAAGCATGTGTGGTGTGACATGCCTATCGATTCCTGATTTCGCTGCAACTTCCCTAAGGGAAACGCGAATGTGCGGAGGTGTTAGTTCTTTCCCCTCTTCGCTTACGAAGAGTCGATTGCTGGTGAAGTCCACATTTTTGCGCATTAGTAGATAGCGTTTTACCGCGCTGTGAACTGATGGCGAAATAAGATAGACAAGTCGTTGCCGGTTGCCCTTCCCGTGGATTTTTATACACTTGTCAGATATCGATATATCATCGTGACAGATGCTTGCCAACTCACCAACACGTATTCCTGTATCAAGAAGCAAATGAATCGCTGTCTTGTGGCAGATCGTGTTGTAGCTATCGCTGCTGGTTGCCTGGGTTACCTCTTTTCGCAAGCGTGCCGTATCTCTGCGATCTAAGGCCCGGGGTAGTCGCCGGGGAAGCCGGATACGTTCGTTGAGCGTGTCAAAAGGGTTCAATACGATGACCGATTCTAGTATTGCCCATCGAAAAAGCAGCTTCATGCATGCAAGTCGCCGCTTGATCGAAGTTTCCTTGAATTTGCGTTGATCTCGAAGATGTCGTATGTATAGCCGCAAATCATCTTTATCGATGGCACCAATCCTCTTGTCGGATCCTAAGTATTTTTCGATGTCCTTTAGGTCGCATCGATAAGCCCTCAAACTATGATCAGACAGGCTGATCGCAGAGTGGCAGTGCTTTAGAAATTTTTCGCATACTTCAGAGATGATCATTTTTTCCTCATTGTTTTTCGAATGGTAAAGTCCCGATGTGCTCGAAAATACGACACAAGAGTGAACCGGCTTGCCTCGACTATTTTCCGATACCAATTCAATTAGGGAATTCCGACAATAACGGAAGATGCTTTTCTTCGCTTCCAGTACTATCAGGGAATTCTTGCCCCCTAGTCGCTATCAACAAATACCGGAATTCATATAATAATTGCATTGCGATATTCATTTCTGCTACAGTCCCGAGCACTTGATCGGGAGCATAACTGTGATCAACTTTGACCTGACGCTTTGGAAAGAGTACTGCGCGAACCCTGATTTCCGGAAGTTCCTGAATGGCTGCAGGCACTTCGACCCCATCGGTTTCGATCAAGCGCTCAAGCGAGACGAAAATTCAAATGTCCTTGAATTTCGGCGCGTTATTGTCGAGGCCTACAGGGATGATTTGCGAGTCATGGCAGTTGGGCAAGAGCCAAATACATGTCAGGCCTGATGATCGGGCCGAACCGCCGGCCAAAGGGGTAGTGGATTTGAGTTCCCAAGTTCGCATCACAGCTACTCCATGATACGCAGACTCACTGGGCAAGCCCCAACGTGAGACAAAATGTGTCCTTGCAAAATCCAGAAAGGAGCGAATAGTGCGTTTCGTTCATTGTGCCGACCTTCATCTCGACAGCCCGCTGCGGGGTCTGGAACGCTACGAAGGCGCGCCAGCGCAAGATATGCGGGAGGCAACCCGCCGCTCGTTTGCCAATGTCGTTGATCTCGCCCAGGAACGAGAAGTCGATTTCGTTCTGATTGCGGGAGACGTCTTTGACGGCGACTGGCTGGACTTCAACACCGGATTGTTTTTTTCGCATCAGCTGCGCCGTCTGGCCGATGCCAATATCCGTGCCTTCATTGTTCGTGGCAACCACGACGCCCTGAGCAAGATATCGAAGACCGTGCCCCTGCCAAAGAATGTGCACGTATTCAAGTCGACCAAGCCCGCCACAGTCATCTATCGCTACTACCTGTTCGATGGCAATGGCCCATTGAGCCACTTTCCGGTTATCCGCAACCTGCTGGGCATGTGCGCGATAGCCGACAAGGCGCGCTGTATCAACAAGGGTCGAGTGGTCACGCAGAAGGATTGCGACGCCATCGAGGCTGGCAGCCTGCTGGTACCTCAAGGCCTACGAACATCCCGCAAGAGTTGGGAGCCAGACAGCCTGAATTTTCAGCCAACCGCTAATGACTTGCCGTGGCAAGCACAGCTACGTGCTGACATCGCAGAAGACATGAACGTCAAAGCCGAATCGAACACCTGAAAAATGAATGATCTCGATCTAGCATTCGCGACCGTCCGGTTATGACCTACAAACGGTGAAACTCGTGAAGCAACGAGTACATGTAACGCTTGTGGACCCTGGATCGTCTCGACACGAGCTAAACGAACCCATTGGAATAGGCGTTTTGGCCTCGGCAATTAGACTCAAACTCGGTACGCAAGCCCGCGTGGGGCAATTCTTTGCGCCCATAAATGGTTGGCCGGATCGTGAGACCATGGGTTGCTCGGATATCTTGGGCATCTCAACCCCACTCGGCAGTCTGCATCGGCTCCAAGGCCTTGTGACCAGATGGAGAGCCATTCCGCCGGATCGACGTCCACTCCTGGTCTTCGGCGGTCTTATCGCCACCTTTGCGCCTGATGCGCTGCTCAAAGAGTTTCCGGAGGCCGTCCTCGTGATCGGCGAGGGCGAAGAGGCGCTCGTCCGACTTACGGAAGTTGTGGGATTGCACCCTGAAGTTCTCTGGCGCCAAGTGTTCGCGGAGGCCTCGATACCGAACCTCATGTACCAAGCCGGAGATCAGGTGATTCGCACGGTACGACGGAACATCAATCTGCGAGACGCGCCACCTCCTGACCGGCCTTTCTTGAATGAATTGCTGTTGCGAGGGGGAATAGTGCGCGCCGAGGCCTCGCGGGGTTGCTCCTATGGACGCTGTTCATTCTGCGCGATCCAGCACAAATACTGTGACGAGGCCGGGTGGCGAGACGTAAAAATCTCGCGCATCGTCCAGGAGCTGGGCGATCTTTCGCTGGCGGGAGCAAGACATCCGTACTTTACCGATGAGGACTTCATTGGAAACGATCCCCTCCGCGCTCTAGCGCTGGCGAGAGCCATCGAACGCGAAAAATCGCTTGGCAGGATCTCTTCCGAACTGACACTGTATGTGGACATGCGAGCAGCAAGTGTGTTGGCGCGCGGAAATGCGGGCCGTCCTTCGGGATTAGCGGTCCTAAAGGGGCTGCAAGCCGCGGGGCTACGCGAAGTATTCGTGGGGATTGAGTCGGGCGCGGTGGAACAAGTTCAGCGATATAAGAAACCGGCCACGACACAACGTAATCTTCAAGCATTGCACCGCTTGCGCGACCTCGGGCTGGAAGTGGACATAGGCTTTATTTTCTTCGACCCGGAAATGACCTTGGACGAGGCCGCCACCAACCTTGATTTTTTGCGCCATGCCGGGCTTTGGAATCACTATGCCCGCTTAACCAAGGAGGTTCGCCTTGAGGCTGGAACGCCGCTGGTCGAGCTCTATCGCCAGAAAGACCTTATCGCCGGACCGCTGGACGTCGACGAACTTACCTTTCCCTACCGCTGGCGGGATACTCGCGTCGAAGCCGTCCACAATACTTTCCGCGCATGGGAGCGCCTTGATGGGGGGCGCGTCTACGAGTTACAGGCAGCCAGCCGCGGAGAGGTGCCAAGCGAGAATTTGCGGCGAAGGCGGTGCGAGTTGCTAGGCCAGGTCCGCGCCGTGGAGCTCGACGTACTGCATTCCATTGTTGATTCAACTCAACAGAACAAGGATTCGGCGTCACTCGACTTGAGCCCCTTCACTCAGCGCCGTTCCGATCTCCTGGATTCCTGGCAATACTCTGAGCGCTCCAGGTGATACCGGTTTGAGGCGAAAACGCACAATCGAGAAGACGCAAGGCCGACGGCCGGTATGCGACGTCGGAAATGTTGGGGACCGCTAGCCACGGAATGGAGCTTCATAGGTGTTGAAACCTGCCGGACCGTAAAGCGAACAAGTCGGCCATGACCGATGCTGGGGATTGTAGGACGCTACGACTGCAATCTAGAGCGTCGCCGACGCTTGTTAGCACCGAGTAGCTAGGTGAGCGCTTCTGGCGTCAACGGACTTTCTTTGCTCTCACGTAGTTATCGAGCGCGACCAGGTCCTTTTTCTGGTTTCCCGTGCCAAGTTATTGGTGACCCACTCTTCAGTGGTGTATCGCCGCAAATGTCATTTGTACCAAGAAACGTTAGCCATGGACCTAGTGCGAGCAAATCTTCCTTGCACGCGAAGATTGGCATGCCCTCAGAACAGCGGATGCGGAGGATAGTCATGCGCCTTTTAACACTTGCTACGTGTTGACGGGTAAAATCACCAGCTACATTCTTCGATACGTCGCGACCTAGGCATCCAATGCAAAACACAACTGATGGCTAAGAAAAGACCTCAGCGCGTCCGAGACCCACTTCACAACATTATCGAGTTTGGATCGAGTGAGTTTGAACAGACGTTATGGAATGTTATCCAGACACGACCGTTCCAGCGTCTGCGCCGCGTTCGGCAACTTGGCTTTTCTGAACTGGTTTACCCTGGCGCAACTCACACGCGATTTGCGCATAGCATCGGCGTCTTCCATACGGCGCGTAGATTGATGAAAATCATCAACGACGCTGGCGGTGGAGTAACTCACAAACAAGACGTCGCTCTGGCCGCAGCGTTAGTTCATGATGTTGGACACGGCATGTTCAGCCACGCTTTCGAGGAAGTCGGCAGTGAGTTGAAGCTAAAAATGGCCAAGCACGAGCATGTCAGCGATATTTTGATTCGCAATGGTGAGATTCGCGAGGCGTTTAAGGCCGAACTAGGAAGTGGGTTTGCGGACGATGTTGCCGAGCTAATCAGTCGGCGCGGCCCGGTCGACCTTTACGATGCTGTAGTGTCGAGTCAGTTCGATGCTGATCGCCTGGATTATATGCAGCGCGACCGACTGATGACGGGCGTACAAAACAGCGGAATTGACTTCACGTGGCTGATCGACAACCTCGAGCTCGGTGAAGTCCCTGTTGGCTCAGACGATGAGCAAAGCGGGAGTGTACCGACCTTTGTGCTTGGGCCAAAAGCATTCCACGCTGCGGAAACTTATGTACTGTCTCTTTTTCACCTATACCCAACTGTCTACTTCCACAAAGCGACCCGAGGAGCCGAAAAGCTTTTTTCCACAATCATTTTGCGCATGTTCAGGTTGGTCCGCGATGGCCTTATAGCAAAAACAGGAGTTCCTGCTAATCATCCAATTGTTCTCTTCGCTCTCGATCCGGAAAATATCGAACGAGCGACTGCGCTTGATGATGCTGTTTTTTGGGGTTCGCTGCCGCTATTGGCAAACGCGGAAGATCCCTTGATAAACAGGTTCGCTGATCGCCTTTGGAATCGCAGGCTACTAAAATGCTTGGATGTATATCAACATATCGCCGCTCACCTAGGCGCGAAGCGCGGATCATCACCTGATGCGGTTCGGGATTCAAAAAATCGAATTGAACGGGCAACCGTCTCGGTCAAAGAGGCTATTGAAGATTGGCTATCGACAGACCGTTCTGACCCGCCTCGGCTGTTGATCGACTCGGCTGTCCGGGAACCTTACAAGCTATTCGATGAATCCAAGGGCGCTCTGAACCAGATCAGCATTCGCCGCAAAGGCAGTGGGATTTTTGATATGGCTGAGCTATCGCCGGTCGTGGCAGCACTAGAACCATTCCGATTGCTGCGCATCTACTATAGTGAAGATGATAAGGATGCGTTGAAATTCGCACTCAAAGTCATTGAAGAAAACGAAAATAAGGAGAGTGACCATGTCTGTTAAGCGCGAGCGCGAAAAAGTAGCCGAAATTGTGCGTGACGCGGGTGGGCAAATTGTTGGCCGGACACGGCTCCAAAAAATTGCTTACCTACTTGAACTAACCGGGCAAGGAGAAGGTTTTGATTTTGAGTATCGTCACTACGGCCCCTACAGCGAGTCGCTAACGGATGCTGTGCGCGTAGCCAGCGCCTTTGGGCTAATTGAAGAGGAGGAACACGTTGCCAAGTGGGGCGGCCATTATTCAATTTATATTGCCAAAGGGGGTGGCGACACGCGGCCTCAAAGCGCTCGCGCTGCGTTTGCAAAAGCAGCTGCACAAATTGGAGCGGTGGAATTGGAACTTGCTGCTACTGCTGCGTATCTCTTCGAGGTTGAACGTTGTTCTGACCCATGGGATGAAACCAGCAAACGGAAGCCCGACAAAATTGGTGGTGGGCATTTGGAGAAGGCCAAGGAAGCGTATCGGCAGCTGTCGTCACTAGACACCCCACGACCCCTCCCAAAAATTGCTTGAGTACGCCAAAGAGGGAACACAGAAGTAAACGGCGTTCCCTTCGTGTCGTCTCTCGGCAAGTATCTAATGGAACTGCCCAAACAATCGTTCTGCTGCATCTTCCAGCCGATCGATCTCATCCTGGGCGAAATGCTCCCAGTTAAGCGCCTTGAACAACCTGGATTCGATCAATACGTATGACCGTGGGTCCCGTTCAAGGACGCGCACAATCTCGTCCGCGTGGTACCAGGCCACCTGCGCCTGTAGCACGGTAGAAAGATGCGATCGCCAGTCGTTAATCGCCTGGAATCGCGGGTGCTCAACGAGTCGTTTGAATCCGCGCCAGAGCGGCGGATTCGTGCTGTGCTGGGGCAAGGGCGAGCGTACGTCGAACCGGCCCTGCCAGCGGACGAGGAGTCCCCGAATAACCGGATCGATTTCGGGATCATCTATCTGAGCCGCCAAGGTGCATAGCCCTTCGAACATCTCGTCCGTGCCTGCAAAGGCGTAGCGCGAGAGCATCGGAATAATGCGTCTGTCGATATACTTTCGCACCGGTTCGCTCTTTGACACATCGCACAGATACGGCATTAAGTCTTGCTCATGCCGGTCAAGATGTTCATAAAAACGCTCGCTGCTATCCAAGGCCCCCAGGCATGCCAGATACCTGGGAACGAAAATGCTCGCAAGATATCCTGTCATGAGCGCTTCCTGCCAGTGAACTGGTATACCAAAACTATTCGCCGCCGCGATAGCGGGCCTGATGCGCTCGCGTGGAGTGTCTGCCGTTCCCAAGTGGGTCATTCGTCGCTGGGCGACAACATGGCCGTTCCCGGTGAAGCTGATTAGCGGAAGGTACGTCTCTATCCCACGTTCGGGATCGTTAGCCGGGTCCGCCAGGCTGACCAGGTAGTCAAACTGCCCGGATGTCACTGCTCCAGTGAGCATCAGTGAGGCAGGCAGGTTCGATGGCGGCGATGTTCCCCGCAAAATGCCGACCATATCATCGTATGACAAACGTGCCGAAGCAGTTGTTGTAGGCGGGCGACTCGAAATCGGCTGACTAGAATTCGGCCGGGTCACCCGAGCACCATACCACTCGCCAATGACGCGATCTAACAACGCCTCGCCCCGGCACGGCGAAGCGGAGACCAATGTTCTCAGCCGTGAGGCGATCTCCTCATCGCTGGCGCCTATACGAGCACGCTCCTTCAAACATTTCATTGCGAGCCAGACGTGGTCAGTTCCGGCAAGCTGCTCCTCGATGAGGTCGGGGCGTCCACAAAGACGCAAGGAACGAAGCACCGCACTCTGCAGCAGGGGGACGGCCAGTTCATTGATGACCTGATCGGGAGCACTGACGTTCGCCGGAGATCCGTGCCGAATCAGTCGATTAAATAGCCATTCTGCCGCTGCGGTCCCGGACGGAAGGCCCTGCGGAGAAATTGCGTCGCTATTATTGGCGTCGAAAATGCCTTCAACAAAACCGACGAAGTCTTGATGCCCCTTGGCCAGGAAGCGTACCAGATCTAAGGCGCCAAACAGGAGAATGGAAACCATGGTCGCGTGGCAACCCAGATTCCGACTTTGATCGATGGCGAGAGGCGATCGTTCTGCCATAACAACTGGAACGATTCGCTCCAGTGCCATCTCGTAAGGCAACCGGCCGGCAGCGACGATTGCGGCGCGTCGTAGCTGCCAATGCTTGCTGTGGTCAATAGCAATGGCCGCTAGCCAATCAGCGACGTTGACGTCGCGCAAACGCGTGGCAAGAATGCACCGCCAGAGCTGAGTAGCCGGGGTCTCATGAGCTTGTGGTAACTCATCGGTCGAATTCGGTCCGGACGCCACGATGGCTGTTGCAATCGTGGCAAACAGTTCCTCCTTGCTCTCTTTGCTGTATTGCGTAATAAGTGCAGGCAACGCTGTATGCGAACGTCTCTGTGAGAGGGCTAGGGCAGCATGTTTTCGAACTAGAGGATGAGTATGACTGAGAGCTCGAATAAGCATTTCAGTGGCTGAAGACTCGCCCAATTCGCCCAACTTCACGAGGGCGGGGACAAGAATGGGCAAGGACTTATTGTCCGGGGAATTCAACTGCTCTTCGAGAAGCGGGATGGCATCTGGAAAAGGATGTTGAACCGCTATCGTGAGAAACCAGAAATTCCAGGCCGCCAACTGCTTCGGATCCGATTCGAGCAGTCTCAAACGTCTGTAAAGTGCTCCCATATCGGCGCCCAAGGCTGCCAGGATCGAGCAAGCGGTCAATCGACTCTGTAAGTTATCGGTCGCGTCGAGAACTTTTATCTCATATTGGCGCTGATCGCAAAGCGACGGAACAAGTGCTGGTAGCAGAAGAACGAGCGCGCGAACAGAGTCGGTCCTGTTCATCAGCGGCTCACAAATCTGCAAGAGAGATGGTTCAGCAAGAAACACTAGAACCCTGATTGCATTCTCCAGCACCCTCTGTTCATCCGTATCCCGAACGATTTCGACGCAGAACCGACGCAATTCGGCACGTTTTGACCATACAAATTTCGTAAGCGGTCCCAGCAAGGCCGAACGCCAGACGACCATTTCTGCGGTCCGGACCGGCGGCATGGCAGCAAGAAACTCCACAACCTGATCCTTGGTCCCTATCTGCAGGGCCCATTGAGTCAGGGCTGGTGATCGCTGAGAATCGGGGTCTTCGACGTCCGAGGCAAGGAACCTAAGGGCAACTCCTAAAGCGTCTCGATGTTGAGCCCGCAAAAGAATCCGCACTAGTTGACGTTTGACTTCACGTGACTGGAAATTAAAGAAGTCGATTGTGCGCGGTTCAACTACTGCACCTTTGCGCATAATTGCCACCGAAAGCAAACCAATTGCTGATTCTTTCTGCTCCTGGCTAGATGCCTTCTCCACGATAAGAACCGTGAGATCATGTAGGCACCGTGCGTCGAACTCGAGTATCGCCTCGGTCACGGCAGACGCCCATTGATAATGGGAAAAATAGCGCGCCGGTTGTTCCGTGATCAGTCGGAGAAGATCGTCGACCTCTGAAGCTCCGTCTAGTTGCCGCAACAAGTGGAGCAATAGGTAGCTTTCCTCTATGAACCCGTCCTGAGCCATAACCTCTACCAGCTCATGCGCAGACACGAGCTTGTGGCGCACCACATACGCAGAAAGCGCACCCCAGTGTTTGCCCTGGAGAAAGACGTCGCGAGCCCGCGTCTTGGCATCATCGACGCTACCGGCATGTTCCATATGGTATATCTCGGCCGTCACCAAGCCTCTTGCACCGTATGAGACCGCGAGCGCTTGATGAGCCGATCGCCGAACGCCTACGGCTACTAAGCTTTCCAACCCAGCACGTACCGTCTCGTGCATCTCGAATGATTCCGCAGCTTGCCTGCACAGCAATCCCTGCGTTACCAATTCTCGAATGGCAGCTCCAACATTGTCTGTCGGAAAGACCTCTTCAGCCTCATGCCGCCTAAACGGCAAGGCAAAACATACGAGCTTCTCGGCGGCACTCCTGGCACTATCACTTATTCGTGCAAAGCGGGACTGTTCTGCGTGGGCGAGAATATCCTCTGGCGGCTTGGCTGCAATTTCTGCCATCTCTTGGACAGAGGATGCCAGTGCCAGCGATTGTGCAAGCTTTGCTAACAAACCTGTCGCTCGCCCTGCCGTCACTTGATGATAGATATCCCAAAGCTTCGCGCGGTCCAGATTGGCATGGTGGCACGATGTCAGCCCTGCAAATTCATCGAAGGTGAAGCCGGGGATATCGAGTCGCTCAACTCCGTACTTGTTTCTATCCAATGAGGACAATTCACGTAATGTGCTCTCCTGCCCAAAAATGGCTACTCGGCATGCGGACGACGATAATGCCCGAATGAAGGTAGCCAAATCACGAGAGAAGGCCGTGCTACATGTGCCCTCCACCATATCGATTAGGAAGAGCACTTCACAGGGAATTCTTGAATACGCTTGCGCGAGACTCTCATACACCGCTTCGTCCGGCGGCCCCTCTTGGACGGCAAGTGAAAACGGCTCACCGATCTTATAACGGCGAAGGTGAAATGCCACGCCGGCGAGAACGTCACGCAGCGTGATGGCAGGACGCACTTCGGCGTAGTAGACCAAACGATCTGGATCGTTGATTTCCGATGCCCGTGCGACCGCACCTGCAAGGGTCGTTTTCCCCGATCCGGAAATTCCAACCGCTTCAATCGCCTTGCCGCTCCACTGAGTTGTGAAGCGCTCAATCAGATCTCGTCGCCCCACATGATCAAGAGCGAGTTGCGGCGCGTCCTTTATGGGAATCATGTGCGGCCACACCGTGCGCAACTCGATCTCGAGTTCCTCATGGACGAATTTTCGCCCTGGCTGTTTAGAGATGTCGTTGATAAAGCCAAGCAGGTTCCTGAAGAGCGTGTTCTCGATCACTTCACGCTGGAGTCCGTATCGCTGTTCTAAACGGCTATGGACTCGTTTCGCCACTTCCAACTCGGTGCCATAGAGCGGCTGGATCTCTATCCTCGGAAGGACATCAGGTAAGCAATTGTGTAAGTCCTCAAGTTTGGCGATATACCTTGTCAGGACTTCAGGTGCAGCCCCTTCCAGATTCGCGAGATCCTGAAAGGCGGCAACTAGCCTTGATCTCGCCTGTGAAGGATCTATCAGCAGATCCGCTGGCACCCTCCAACGCATCAGCTTTTCACGGAACGCTACTGTCCTCTTGACTTGGGACAAAGCATCGTTTCGCGCAAGGCCGTGTAGAGCGCGCCAATATGCCTCTGTGGCGCTATTGGGCGCGTTGATGCCTGCACTAATGAGCCCCGTTACAACGCTATCGACCTCGTCACCGAGAATCCAGAGTTGTGTGTGGTTGTTACCGGTGAGGTGCCTAATCGTATTTGGCAATAGCTCGCCGACGGCCAAGGACAACGACCATGGGGTGGGGTTCAGAGTGCCTGCAATGTCTTCCGTTGGTTTCTTGATTTGGATGTATTGGCGCTGCTCTGTCCCATTGTCCGTCCAGGATAGATCGAGATCATCCTTCCCCTCCGGCCGCGCCGAAGCCGATTGACCGCGGCTGTCGAAGTGGTCGAACAGCCTATCTAGGATGACGATCGCCTGATAGTCGAATCCTTTAATTGCGCTAATTCCGCCCGACATTCCGTTGTGTCGTCCTATATGCGAATGCTTGTCGCGACTCCGACACTTGAGCCTTCACGT
Source organism: Pseudomonadota bacterium (assembly GCA_018262285.1). GTDB lineage: Bacteria > Pseudomonadota > Gammaproteobacteria > Burkholderiales > Rhodocyclaceae > UBA1934. The sequence goes on from JAGTRX010000010.1 coordinate 19,282, forward strand.
GCCGATTCCGGAGTTCATCTTTGTGGGTCTGATCTTAATGGTACTTACTTAGCCGAATCTGCGCCAAATTTTCGTAACAATGAATTGAAACAATCAAGGAAGCTGGCATCCAGGCAAACTGAGGGGCCGACGCAAACCGCAGCCCATGTGGTCGCCAGCCGAGATGCACCATACCCGCAAAACTGAAGAGGCTCAACATCGTCAGATCACCAGACATGCAAGTCTGCACCATACCTCCGATTGTCTGGTGCCGGCCACATTGCTGACGTAGATTTCCGTATAAACGAAGGCCAGCAATGGCCGATCAGCACTCACTCAGTTCGCGCACTACACGACCGCTCCGCTCAGTTATCGGGCAGAAGAAGTATCTGGCCACGGCAGCCACGGGCAGGCAACCGGCATAGGTCGAAACCAAAGAGGAGTCTGTATCCCGGTCGCCTCCAAATATAAAAACCTGCGGTGTCGTCCAATAGAATCGTTTCCTATTTTGGTTTATTCCCAGCCGCTTCAGGTTCGTTCGCAAGAACGCTAACACCACGGCATTCGGTCAAGCCATCCGGCAGATAATCCGGCCTCACTGGCGAGAACACCTCGATGGCGATCGAGTCTTCAATCGTTTGCGCACCGTGTTCGACGTTCATCGGGACATTCCATGAGTCTCCGGGACGAACGTCGAAAGTCTCTCCGCAGATGGTCAGTCGCAGGTGACCCTTGACCAGATAACCGGTCTGTTCGTATGGGTGTGCATGAAAGGGCAAATCACGTCCCTTGGCGAGAACGAACTCGGCCATCAGCGTATTTTCACCATAGGCGAGAGTCTTCCGCAGGATGCCGGGCAGCGCTTCGATGTAGCCTTCTTCATTCTGGCGAGCAAACATGGTTTCTCCGAGAACAACGTTTCGTATTTCGATCGCCGATTCGCAAGCTGTCAGCAAAACCGTACCCGCTATCGCGATACATTTCGTAAATCCGCAGGTGGCTGCGTGAGCCTGTAAAAACGGATTTGCTCTGCCGGAGGTAATCCTGGATGGGACGGTTCACCGATGAATCGCAGAGATCGACTGCCTTCCCAGGGCGCGAAAACACCCCTGGCCTGAGAGGACATAGGATAGTAGAAGTTGACGACCAATGACAAACCGTAACGCTGCTCCCATGGCGTCTGGGTCAGCGGATTATCTTGGCCGCGCAGGGCGACACGGCTGCCTCCAAGGGCGTATTGCCAACGCGCGACATCTTTCGGACAAAGGAATTCTTTCGAATAGGGCGAGCGTCGCGAAACCGCCGGATTGAACTGACCTGGCTTAAAAATCACGCCAGAAACGCCACGGCCATATTGTCGTGACGCACTTGCCGAGATTTCGCCCAATCGCACACGATTCATCACTCCCCAGGCGATGCCCTGGTAAATACGCTTGTCGTCCGCGAATCCGGTAGAACTTGCTTCGGCATAGACCAGTCGAGCCAGCAGTTCTTCGTCGGCAGGGTGAATCTTGTCCATCGCGGATCGCGTCGTCTGACCCGGTGCTCGCTGCAAGCACTGCGGCAGATCAGCTGCCAACACCCTTGTGGCCAGCATCAAGCTTGCTACCAGCCAAATTAGACAGGATTTTGGCCGCATCAAAATTCGCTGAACCGCTTGATCTGCCGACGATCACGCTTGCTCGGGCGGCCTTTGATATCCGCCCCAGGCGTCGGCGCCAGGCGCTGCAGTTCAGCCAGTTTGGCGCGGGATTCGATACTTTCAGGCGTTTCTTCGTAGAGCGAGCGCGCTTCCGGCGCCGGGCGGCGTTGGTCGTTGAGCCCACGCACAATCACCGTCCATTTTTCGTAGGTGTTGATTTCGAGCGTATCGCCAACGACGATTTCCTTGGCTGGTTTGACCTGCACGCCATTGACCTTGACCTTGCCGCCGTCGATAGCATCGGAGGCCAGACTACGGGTTTTGAAGAAGCGCGCCGCCCACAACCATTTATCGATGCGCATGCGGGTGGCCGGATCACTCATGGAACAAGGATTCTGATGCTATTCCGGTACGGCAACAGAAAGCTTGGTCTGGAGACGCGCCAATCCATCTTTGACCTTCGCCGCCAGCTTTTCCGTTTCGGGTTCGGCCAAAACGTTTTCTGTCGTCCATTCGCAAAATGCCGCCATCAGCGAAGCGCGCTCGGCAGTCAGTTTTGAATCGGCCAGGCCGGATTCGATGATGGGAATGAGCGCGGCAGCAGCGCGCAGGCGGTTGAGTTCAGGCGTGGGGGAAGGAATCTGCTTTGGCATGGCGCCATTGTAATGGATGCCATGCTTGTTTCAGTCTGGTACCCGCTTACTGCCCATCTTCAAAATTTCCGCACCACAAACTTTTTCCGGATAGAAGTGGGTCACTTCTGTATCTTGGTCTTCGTGTGGCGCTATGCCGCATCACTTTTCAGGAGACCAACATGCAACAGACTTTTCTGACCACCGAGCAGCTTTCTGCCCGGATTCATTACGACCCCCGCACCATTCGCGACCAGTTGAAAGATAGCGTCCTGCTCGAAGGCGTGCATTACGTCCGCCCCTTTGGCCGGCGCAAATTGTTGTTCATCTGGGAGACCATCGAGCGCGACATCCTGGCTTGTGCCCAGGAAGTGGCGATGGGCATCCCGATGGCCAATGGAGGGGTTTGCCATGGCTAGTATCCGCAGCAACAACGGCAAGTTGTTCTGGGATTTTCGATACCGTGGCGTGCGTTGCCGGGAATACACCCTGCTCGACGATGCCCCGGACAACCGTCGCAAGATGGCGAAAGTCCTCAGGAAGATCGAAGCCGATATCGAGGCCGGATGCTTCGACTATCGCCAAACCTTCCCGAACAGCAAGAACGCCGATAAGTTCGATGCGGCGCCGTTACCGAAAGCGCCGGCTATTGCCCCGGTCGAACGGCCGCTGCCGGTGGTGCAGGTCGGCCCTCTCTTCAAGAACTTCGCCGAAATCTGGTTTGGCGAGATGTCCGTCAGCTGGCGCCGGACTTATATCCGCACCGTGCGTCAGACGCTGGACAAACACCTGCTGCCAGCCTTTGGAGAAAAAGGGGTCGGCAGCATTCGTCGAGAAGATATCCTTGGTTTTCGGTCACAACTCGCCAAAGTACGAGGCCGCAAGCAAGGTACCTTACTTTCACCGCGTCGGATCAATGCAGTAACGCTTGTCCTCAAACAGGTGCTCAATGAAGCCGCCGACCGCTTTGACTTTAACACGCCTTCGCTACGGATCAAGCCCCTCAAGATCAAGCGCTCGGATGTCCATCCCTTCAGCCTGGAAGAAGTCCGCCAAATTGTGGACAACGTTCGGGTCGATTTCCGCAATTACTATACGGTGCGGTTTTTCACGGGCATGCGAACCGGCGAAATCGACGGCCTCAAATGGAAATATGTCGACTTCCATCGCCGTCTGATTCTGGTGCGCGAAAGCCGGGTGGGCGGCGAACAGGAAGCGGATGCCAAGACCAGCCAGAGCCTGCGCGATATCCAGATGTCCGAGCCGGTATATCAGGCTCTCAAATCCCAACATATCGCCACCGGCAAGCTGAGCGAATTCGTCTTCTGCAACCGGGATGGAAATCCGCTCGATGCCAACAATATCACCAAACGGGTGTGGTATCCCCTGCTCCGGCATTTGGGAATGGAAATGCGCAATCCCTATCAGACGCGCCATACCGCTGCCACGCTGTGGCTGGCCGCCGGAGAAAACCCCGAGTGGATCGCCCGCCAGATGGGCCACGCCACCACGGAAATGCTTTTCAAGGTCTATTCCCGCTATGTGCCGAATCTGACCCGGCGCGACGGTTCGGCCTTCGAACTGCTCCTCCAGCAATCCAGCAGCGCCCCTGTGCGCCACAGCTTCGTTGCCGCCAATGAAGTCCTCGTCAAGAACATCACCTCTATTGAAGGAAATCATCATGCTTGAAATGACTACCCATATCCCCGCTACCCTTTCGGCGCTTTCCACTTATTGCCGCCTGCCGAATCTGTTTCGTGTCACCGCTCTTCGCCGCGAGCCTCAAGTGAAGGGCACCCTTGTGACCGCGCATCTTTACCATGCTTCGGCCGCGCTGACGGTACGCTGGAAGTGCTGGTTTCCGGATAGCCGTCTGGTCGAAGGCTCTCTGGTGCGGGTACTCTGGAAACGTTTTCCTGACAGCCTTGAGGGCATTATCGATATTAGCCGGCTGGTGGTCCTCGAACTTCCGGAGCGCGACGAGAATCTGTTCCTGACCGTGCCTTCGGACTGGGTGGCTGACCGGACGCTGATCGCGCGTGCTGTCCGGCTCTGGGATGAACTGCCTGCGGTGATGCAGGAAGCGTTCAATGTCCTGTTCTGGGAGAGTGGTCGGTTTTACCGCTACTGTCAGGCGCCGAGTTCGATGCGCGGGCATCACGATACAGTCTCCGGCAACCTGCGCCACAGCGTCGATACTGCCGAAGCGGCCTTGAGTCTTTCTTCACTGGCCGATGGGGTGCATCTCGGGGTGCTGACACTGGCGGCCCTGTTGCACGATGCCGGCAAGGCTGATGAATACCGGCTTTCCACCTCCGGCAAATGGCAACTGACGAACCGGGGCAATCTGCTCGGTCACAAGATCACCATTGTTGAATGGCTGGCCGTGGCGCGCGAGAAGATGCGGCAGGGTTTTCCGGAAAACCAGTATCTGTCTTTGCAGCATGCACTGACGGCAGTGCAGGGTTCATCATCCTGGGGTGGATTGCGCCAGGCAATGACGCCGGAAGCCAATATTCTGGCAGCGGTTGATCGCGCTTCCGGCCAGGGTGATCTGATGGCGCGGCATCAATCGGCGGAAGGGGGCTGGGGTTATGCCCACCCGCATTTGAAATGCAAGCCGTTCAGTGTGGAAGCTTTGGGCAGGAACCGGATGCGGGGACTGGAGGCGTTGCAGGCGCGGATTGAGGCTCGGAAAAATGGATCTGAACCGGCCGATCATCAGGCTTCAACTGCAAAGGGGCAGCGCCGGACATTGAGCTTCTAAGCGTTCCAACGTCAGAAGACAGGCCGGAGGGCGCAAGCTCTCTGGCTTTTTGGTGTTGTTTTGCACGCCGGAATTCCGGTTTGACGGCGTAAAGTTGCTTTCTTCCTGCCTTCGGCTCTTTAGAATAGGGCAATTATTGCAGGAGATGATTTTTCCAACCCGAAAGGAGACTCTGCACCATGAACAAATCCGAACTGATCGATGCCATTGCCGCTGGTGCTGAAATTACCAAGGCTGCTGCCGCCAAAGCGCTGGATACTGCTGTTCAAACCATTGTCGCCACGGTGGCCAAGGGCGATGCGGTTACCCTGGTTGGCTTCGGCACTTTCAAGTCTGCAGCCCGCGCCGCGCGTGAAGGTCGTAATCCGCAAACCGGCAAGGCTTTGAAGATTGCTGCGACCACTGTACCCAAGTTCACCGCTGGCGCGACCTTCAAGGAAGCCGTGGCCAACAAGGGCAAGAAGAAAAAAGCCAAATAAGGCCTTTCCCTTGCAGGCTGTCCGTAGCCCCCTCGGACAGCCTGCTTGAGGTGGAAACTTCCAATCAAAGTATCAGGGAATCGTGTGCCACGCTGACGAAGCCTTCTCCTCGCGCGCCTCAATTTCTTCAGTGGGATGCGTCGGATGTTCTGGCACGCAAATGTCACGTTCTCGAATTGCACAAATGCCAGTTTGCAGTCGATTCGAGCGACCATCACATACCCAGCCATTAACGGACATCTGGGCAGTTTCTACTGACTGAGATCGCCCTACTTCAACTGGCCCAAAATATGGCTATCGCACATTTCTGACTGCCTAAGCGGTCTTTAGTATTCCTGAGGCGATCGCGCGGATTTCGATTTCTCCCGTCCATTCCCCCCATTTTTGAGTGAGGATTATGGGTGTTCTTTTTCAAAAAAAAGGATTATATATAGGTCGCTCTTTTTTTGGAGGAATTCATGAGCGACACGAATATGCCATACGATAATTCAGGCAAGAGCCATCACAATCAGCAGCCTGCTAGAACTCCAATTAATGAAATTCAACTTTTTGTCGGCGATTCATTCCGAGTTGACGAGTGCGATTTTGGAACTAACGGGCCTTTTGATCGCCCTGCTTGGCGAGATTTGGGCATATTTTTCGATGCGGTCACAAGAATTGCAGCGTTATCTTTCAATACCGACCTAAGCGAAATTGAAAATACTCGCCGTCTTTTTCGAGAAGAAAAGGGCGAAGTTGTTGCCGGCGCTGCAATTGCCATTGCAAATGGAAAAAGCCAGATGCAGATTGATGAACTGCGCGCCATGGTGGAATTGCTACTCATGATTATGCGTAGGCCATATGACATCAATCAGTCTGACATTATCCTAGATGACGATGCGTCATCTGCCGTTGCCTCAGTTGCCCAGGAATTTCTGCAGGTTTATGGAGGGAAAATTATTGCACAACCAATTCGGATCGAAATGCCATCGACAAATTCCGAGCCCTTGATTTTCAAAGGCAAACTTGCTCCAAAGCCAAAAAAACCAGTCTTTGCTTCGCCAAATCCAATCGTCATCTCTGGGGTTTTGGATGCGCTATTTCGTTCAGAACGGAAAATTTTGCTCTGGCATCAAAAAGAGAATTCGAAGGCGGCAAAAATTGCGGCCCGCATCGACATTGAGCGAGATTGGAAAAAACTGATCTCAATTTTCGATCCGCCTCTGGAAGCTGAATTTGTTTTCTACGAAATGATTACGCCGGCGTTCCGGATTGAATTGCGGTTGGATGAGATTCGAATCGATGGCAAGCCGTTCGAATTGCGACCATCGATTTGAAATGAACCTGTTCATGATGCCCATGGCAACGGCAGAAACTTAATATTCCAGACGCCGCCCACATCTTCTTTTTAAGGAGAATACAAGTTTTGCGAAATCTCGCTGCGTTTGCCCGTGGATTCTCGTGGCCGTTGACCACCCAAAATCATGCACATGAACAGGGCAAAGCAATCACGCATGCGCATGACTTTCCGGCTCGACGGAAAGACGCAGCCCGACCGTCTTCAAGACAGCGAGCAAGGTTTTCAGGGTTGGATTGCCTTTAGGTGACAGTGTGCGGTAGAGAGATTCACGGCTGATGCCGGCTTCTGCGGCTACTGCGCCAAGTCCGCCGTAGGCTTCGGCCACAGTGCGTAGCGCAAGCAGACCTGCTGCTCGATCATTGGGGTTATCGAGTGATTCCATCGCTGCTTTTAGATATTCAACTGCCAACTCACGATCAGCCCGCAGTTCAGCGACTTCCGCCTCGTGGTGAGATACGGTGTATTTGATTTTACTCATGCTTGTCTCCGTTTCCATTCTGACCACAATTCTTTAGCGCGCTTGATGTCTGCCGTCTGGCTAGCTTTGTCGCCACCACACAGCAGCAGCACAATGCTTTTTCCATGTCGTCCGCAATACACACGATACCCGGCACCCACGTGCACGCGCATCTCGATGACCCCCTCACCAACCGGATCGCAGTCACCAAAATTACCCGCTTGTATTTGGCGTAAGCGAACACGAATACGAGCCTGGGCGACCTTATCACGCAGGCCGTTCAACCATTCAGAAAATGGTTCTCGTCCATCGAGGCGACGGTAGCGTAAAAGTTCAATCATGTGATGATTGTAGCTTATAAGCTACTACAAAAAAATGTATTCTTTTTTACTCCCGCTAGAGCAACAGCCTTGCTCCACCTGGAACCATCTCTTCCTGTCGATTTCTGATTCTGCAGGACCTTTAAATGCAAAATTTAGCATTGCCCCTTGATCTCAAAAAATCGCTATCCATCGCCAATGCCCAGGCCATCAAAACAATCACCAGCATGACGCGGCTCCGGATCGGAATAGCCTGATTTCTTTTGAAGAGTATGGAGCAGCGCTGATTGATGGTCATCATGCCATCTTCAACGACGGCGGCGTCAACCTTCACTGGCTTTGTATATCCTTCGAGCTTGTCTGGTGGGATAATTTCCATGCCGTGCTCGGCCGCCCACTTTTCAAGTTGCTCATTAACCTTAAAACCCGTGACGTTGTAGAGTTCCTGGGGGACTTGCAGCAGGTCAAAGGCCTCGCGCACAAGCGCAAAATCCTGTTTGCGCCAGAGAAGAATTTGCCGCGTCGGACCAAGTATTTCGCTAAGTCTCGAAACACGGGTTACATTTTCTGCAAGAGGAAAATTCGCTGATAACTCCGCCTGTCTTTCTTTTGCAAAATTCAGTAAGTCGTTCCAGCCTGATTCAGGAACTTCACTCAGCATGGTTCGGAACGCCTCAAGCCTCGTCAGTTTTTGTCTTTCGTCTTGAGTTTTACCCTTCAGCGCAATATTGCAAAGTGCATCAATGACCGGCTCTACCTGAACCGGGTCAAGACCAAGCCCAAGCGCAGCAGACCGGGGTAATGCTCCCCGCGTGACCAGCCTGATCAATCTGATAACATCAGCCATATCAGGAATGCGTGCGGGCTGAACAAAGACGCTTGCAGCAAATTGCTTAGCATCTGGCATATTATCCAGTATTAGCATCCCATCTGAAGCACGTCGGAGTTTTTCCTTAACGACCGGGACATTGAAATTATCTGCCCAACGATCCATGAAATTGACGTAGCTTTTCATGGCCGTTCGAGTTCCAGCGTGCCCCATCAGCCGGGCAAGCGCCCAAGGACCGCGACGACTGAGGCTACAGGTTCCTAATAGGCACTGCATGAAGTCGTCTGCCTGAAGGCGTCGCTCCCCTAAAGCCAGCGATACTGCTGCATCCAGTTTTGCTCCATACAACACTTCTGCGGCACGCATCGCGAAGGTATGCCGACAGTCGTATAGAACCGTCGCCGGATTTTTTGTTTCCATTTTGAGCGCACTGCTGACCGCTCGTGCAATTTGCTGCGACAGCCAACGGTCGCTAACAATTTTGCCTAGCAGCGGTGCCTTGATGTCTGCACCAGATTCCGCTTCAGACCTGGTCAGCACCTGCGCGATCAATGCCTTTTCGTCATCTGTTAAGTTGTAGAGCAGCGGAACGAGGCGGCGCGAAGCCGCGCGTTTCAATTTCCGATATTTGTTGTTATTGACAATGACATGCATTCTTGTACCAAGGACAAGTTCTTCCCTCGCCAGCATCCAGGCCTCGTTGGGGCGAAGTCCGAAACGATATACGAGAAGAAGAAGCATGCGGGCAGGCAATACTAAATCCTGTGCAAGACTTGCCTGTAAGCGTAAATGCGCCTTCTGATACTCATCTTCAAGAACAATCCCAGGCCGTCCTAATTCAATTTGCTCGCCAATTGTCAGTTCAGCCCAGTTGATATCTTCCAGCGCATAGGCTTTGCTGGCAAAGCGATGAAAGCTTTTCAGCCGATTCGCAATGTAGCGTCGATCGAGTTGTTGGCCAGCTTCGAGGACTTCTTCGTATTTTTCGATAAGTTCATCGCCATCGGCCTGCTCAATATCAAAGTTCCACATCACTGCCTCAAAGGCGCGGGTAAGCGCAGAAAGATAGCGATCGGCCGATGAAACTTTGTTAATCCTGGCCAAGATATTCACCGTCCAGGCACCCAATGCGTACATTGCTGTGCTGACTTTACCTCGGTGAGTTTCCAGATTCTGAAGCGCCTCTGTTACCAGATCCCGCCGACGTTTTGTGTTTTGACTACAAGCCTTCTTCAATATCGGCCTAAGGTCATGAAGGAGTTTCCGGGCATTAGTACGGAGTTGTTGCTCCTCTCCGGAAAAAGCAGTCAGGTTGATGTCGACATCCAGACTGCATTCATCCTGATGCTCATCACTGCCTGAGCACTGGATCGCGCGACCGGTTTCCACTCTAACCCAGTCCGCCCACCCAAGCGGAAAAGAAGAAAGACGACCCGAAAGATAACCCGCAAGAATTCCGGGGCGAGTGCATTTGTTGTGCTGATCAATTTTTTCGGCAAGGCGCTTGATGACTTGCTTTACATCACTTTTTAGCGGAATTGAGATCGCATTAAAAATAGGGTGAAGTATTTCAGGGATATCTGACTGTAGACGTCGCTCGGAACTGCCGGCATTTTCCAGCTTGATAAACGACAGCCATGCCGCCACATGAGGAGAAATGCCAATTCGGAATGCGGCGTCCTCATACTCTCGTGAAACACCGGTGTCGCCCACCTCTTTTTCAGGCACCCCGCCGCGTGGCAGTCGCTCCAGGTAAGCGCGCTGTTTTAGCACCGTAACCCGATAGCCGCAGCCGGAAAGAATGTCGCATAGTAGTCGTTCTTCCGCAACGGATGATTCCAATGCCAAACCTAGAACAGCTAGCCAAGCCTTGAGAAAGGCCCCCGTTTTACCCGATACCTTGGAACGAAGTCGGCCAAATTCATCACGCGCTTTATCCAACTCAAGCTCAACACCAATGGCGTCCGCTGTAAAAAATGGAGCGTCCGACTGCTCAAGCCAATAATGCTTGTGCCGCCGAACCATTTTTCCTTCTTTTTTCCAGATGGCTTCAATTTGCTGTAGCAGCACGCGATATCTCAAGCCTGAAGAGGGATGCGGTCGGCCGCTGCTTGTAAAAAGAAGTTTTCGGGACAACGAATCAATTTCATCCGGAGAAAGTTGATCGAGCGTTTTCCCATTCAGGAATAACGCTACAGTCACACGAGCATCCTTGATCACCTCGATTAGCCTTTTCCGCCGCTCGCTATCACGCAGTTTTTCACCGAATAGGCGAGGCACAGAGGCCGAGCCAGTAGTGCCTGAATTTTCTGAAACATGGGAGATACTTGGTCGCCCAGTCAACACTGGAGGATCTAGATAGCGCAGATGCAAAGATTCAAGAAATGCTTCCAAATGTTGGCGCGCAACTTTCATATCGCGCTCCCACACTCTTGGAGATTCGTCACCGTAGCTTGGTGTTCCGGCATCGACGTGAGACATTAGTCCATCAATGATTTCAGCGTCAAAATTGGCGCAGTGCAGATATTGAGAATAACAATGTCTGAAAACGTAGGCTGGCAATCCACTGCCTGGCAAGAGATTGCGATCCAGGTAGGTCTTGGTCACGGAAGTCCACTCAAGGGGCGACAAATCACTTTCCCTAAGCAAAAAGAACAAGGGCAGCGCGGCTGGCACTTCTCCACGAGCCATTGATTCGATTTGTCCCGAAAGAATCGGGTTTGTGTCGCGAAGGTGACGCGCAAGATCAAGAAGATAAGATTGAAATTCGCGCAGAATCGCGCAAACCCAATGTGGAATTGGCACAATTCGCGTGTGGCGCAAAACGCCGCTATCTTTTTCCACCAGAAATACAAACCCCTTCTTTAGATCGAAATATCGCAGGCACTCGAACGGGTCCATGCCTGGCCTTGCACCAGTCGCGGCAAACAGAACCATCAGAACGCTGATGATATATGCATTATGTGATTCAACAAGGCTTTCTGTTTTGATCTGGTTTTCAAGGTTCAGCTGACTTTTTTCAATTTCGTATTTAAACAACTCAGCGTTGGGTTTCAGGCGGCTGCCAAGTGCGTTCGCATTCGGTTTTGTCCCTGCATCAAGTTCAAATCCAATCGAGGCATACATTGCACTGACCTGCGCTGAGTCCCAGGACGGGTAAGCACAGGCGCCAGGAAGCCCGGAATTTGGGTGCGCGGTTGCTAAACGAACGGCGACATGATCATTAACCTTATTCATCAGGGCGACAGGAAGCCATGAGCCAAGCATGCCTTGAGTTACCCGCCCAAATCCTTCTCGCTCAGCGATTCTGGCAAACTGAGCAGATACTTTTTCGCTGTCTGCCGGCCAAAACTGGCCGACATCCTTGGGAGCCCACTTGATGACATTCTTTGCAACGTATTGGAGAACAACGTTCACATTTTTCGGCAAAATCAAATGATGCCAAGTAGCAAGTGATGCAATTGATCGCTCGGCGTCATGATCCTTGGCAGCCCATCCATTCGGCCGACGTGGCGGAAGACGGTGCAAAAAAGACAGGGTGCTATCCAGCCTCCACGATTCTTTCGTCTCATCTTCTATCTGTGCGCCCTGCGTCATAACTAGCGACTGGGCGGTAGCCAATGCAATCCAGCACTGTGCTGCCAGGCTGGCTTCGAGGGCATTACGATATGCGAGTGCTTTTTCGATCCAGTCTGATAGCCTGGAAAATTCATCCGGAGTTATTCGGTTCCAAGACCAGATTAGATGCTGGGCATCCTCGCGGCTGGCAAAAAGAACTGACTTTGACGAAAACTGTTGTTGAAGCGGAGAAAAATTTTCGTCGATTTGAGTACAGGCAACATCATCATTCCCCTCGCCATCGTCAGGAAATAAATCGATACCATTAATCCCCTCTTCATCGCGGCCAGCAAACCAAGTTTGAAGAGGAAAAAAGTTTGATTGTCTTTGCGGTAACGCAGCAATCAGCTGGTTTGGAATTGTTGCATTCCCCACCTCACCAAGATTTTCCAGTTTTTCAACATGGTTAACAACATCAATGATGGCTTTGAGAAAACCTTGCAATGGCGGCGAGAGGATTGACCTTGATGACAAAAGCAGTTCTGCTCTGTATGAAAAATCATCATCAAGCCGGACAAATCCCTGAGATTGGATTGGAAAAGACAAATCGACAAACAGGTTGGTGCGTTCTAGCTGAATTGCATTCCCTGCTTCACGAAAAAATTGCGCAACGAGTCGGAGATTTTGTTCAGCAAGGACCCCTCGCTTTCCTAGACGGAATGCATGCACAAATAGCCAAAGCCGGGCTCTTGAAAAAAAGGCTCTTGCTGCAGACGAGGTGCAATCACTCGGGGGCAGTTGCTCGGCAGCCAACGCAATTAGAAAATCACTGCGAAGGCTTTTCCTAAACTGTTGGGTTGGGGACAGACCTGAGCTAAGCGGAGGATAACTTTTGAAAATACTGGAGGAGTCTGGTTCGGCCAAGGCTTTGCTCAAGCAAAGCAGAATATTTGCTGCATCACTCTCGGTCTCCCATCGTTCAAGGAACGATTGTGCCTCTTGATTTGCAAAGAGGCCGAGAACCGTTCCAAGCAATTGGGGGCGTTCTTGAATTCGGAATGTGTAGACCAAAAAATGAAGTTGCGGCCAGACAGAAAAATGCTCGCCCCACTCTTTTGCTAATTCAAAATTTAACGCTGGCACTAGACGGTGCGAAGTTTCCCGAAAAGTAAAATGCATCTCTGCCCGCCTCTCCAAAATTTTATCTTTAGGTCAAGAAGCGAGTATTCTTGACCCGGCAAGATGCCAGTAAAAAAGGATCTTAAAAGGCGTACTAAGATTTCCTTGATTTGTTTGCGCGGATTGCTTGCCAAGAAATAGTCGTTATAAAATATCATTTTATCGCATATATGCCCAAACGAAAACACTTAAAGTATTCCTGTTTCGGCGGATTCATAACCTTCCGAAGGCATCCCCGAAACTGCCCGCTGCCCTGGAAGATACCCCTGCTATGCCACGGAAACCCCGAGTGCCAAAAATTTCCCGGCCCATCACAGGCACTCACTTCCTTACACGCGGAGCCAAGACACATTTCGAATCAGGGCGACCGGTCGAAGAGGGGACATACCTCAAGCCCTACAAAAAGCTGCTGGTCGACATCACTGCCTCGAAGGCCGGACTGGATAAGGCACTCGCGTTCGCAAACGATCTGTTCAACGCTCTCGATTCTGTCGGGTACCGTGTAGTTCTGGCACCCCAAGGCGAAGAGTTCAGGCGTGGCCAAATTGACGAGCTTGAGGAACCAAGGAAACGGCAGGACTACTACCACAGCAGCCTTTGGTCTCCCTATCGTCCTACCGTGGTTTACGTTGGAACGGTTGCGATTGGATTAGCGGTAGTCGAGATGTCCGAAGAAGTGCTCATGCGCTACGTTAACGGCAAGTACATCCGGGATGCTGACTACGTGCCGCCAAAAAACTCTCGTCGATACCTTGATCACACATGGACGACCAGCAAGGAATTGCCATGTGGTCGCCTACGGCTAATTGCCTACTCGCCATACTGGCGCGCCTCTTGGTCAGCAAGGTGGCAAGAAGTCAAGAACTCACCTTTGACACGAGACATTCCCTCGATTGTAAAAGCAATCGAGGATGCCGCTATTGAGTTGGTCGAGAAGCTGAAGGAAGCTGATCGCCAAGCAGAGATTGCTCGGCTGAAAAGGCTGGCAGAAGAGGAAAAACGTCGGCAAGAGGAAGATCGCCGCAGCGTTCAGCAGTCCGTGAAAGACAGTCAGGCACATCTCGTTCAGATCATACAAGCATGGTCCGACGCGATGAACGTGGAGCGTTTTCTCCAGGGGGTAGAAGAGCGCGCCTCAAACTTGCCGAGCAACGAGCGCAACGCAATGCTGGAAAGGCTTAATCTTGCCCGTGACTTTATCGGCACACAGAATCCACTAGACTTTTTTCTGTCTTGGAAGACGCCGTTGGAGCGTTATCAACCTCTGGCTTCTCGGTTGCTTGATGATCACCACGAGAGCGATAAGGATGCCGAAGATGAGATTGAGGATCAGTAGAACACCGAGTAGTTGTCCACATCGATGCTGTTCGATAGAAATAGGGGATCGAACTCTAGACCGAAACAACTCGAACATGCCAGAAAAGGCGTTTCCTCGGAAACTAAGGCCACACATGTTTTTCAGAAACACGCAGCAGTGCTCATTGGCCCCAATAGCGAGTAGTTCGGTAGTAAACTGCACGCCACCAGTATTTATGCGGCCACTAGCGATAGTGGCCGCTCGCATTTTGGCGTTCTTTATCCATTCTCACCCTGTTTGCACTGATTGGATAATGACCCACACGCCGTTCGATCAAGAAGCTGTTACGATCATTCAGGGATCACAACAACAAACCATGATCGTGGAGCTTCGCCAATGAGCAAGGGAATGCAGCAATTCGAGCGCAACATCACTTATCGCCTGCAGGTGAACCAGGCCGGTATGCTCGTGCTCGGAGCCACCTTGAACGACCGTTTTCACGATATCACCATCGAAGTAGTGGTCGATCCGCAAAGCCTTGTCGTGCAATCTGCGCAGGCCGATTTTCGCAAGTACCCTTCCGGCGATTGCCCGAATGCCGCGCGTGTCATGCAGCGCCTGCAAGGTTTGGTCATCGGCAAGGGCTTGAGCCGCAAGATCACTGAGGCCGTAGGCGGTATCGAAGGCTGCAGCAACCTGCGCACCTTGCTACTCGGCTTGCTGCCGCTTGCCCTTAACGCCCGCGCCGCAGCAGGTTGTCAGAATGATGATGAAGCTCTGCACGTAATTCACGAAAAATTGCTGGGCACCTGCGCCGGCTACGCCAAGCCACCGTGCCAGAAAACCTGAAACCGGCCGCGCCACCCAAAGGCATCGCGCTTCTCCTGGCTGCGCTCAGTGCGCTCGGCCCTTTTTCCATTGATGCCTATCTGCCGAGTTTCCACGAAATCGGCCAGTCGCTTGCGGCTACGCCCTTGCAGGTGCAGCAGACCCTGACCGCCTATCTGCTGCCGTTTGCCTTCATGTCGCTTTGGCACGGCTCCATTTCCGATGCCCTTGGACGCCGCTGTGTCATTCTGTGGGCACTGGTATTTTTTGCACTGGCTTCGCTCGGCTGCGCCTTTGTCACACAAATTGAGCATTTGTGGATTCTGCGTGCAGCGCAGGGAATTACTGCCGGTGTCGGCGTCGTGGTTGGCCGCGCCATCGTGCGCGACCTGTTCGACGGCGCGCCAGCACAGCGCATGATGTCGCAGGTTTCAATGACCTTTGCCTTAGCCCCGGCTATCGCGCCGGTTATCGGCGG
Source organism: Pseudomonadota bacterium (assembly GCA_018262285.1). GTDB lineage: Bacteria > Pseudomonadota > Gammaproteobacteria > Burkholderiales > Rhodocyclaceae > UBA1934. The sequence continues at coordinate 35,066 of JAGTRX010000010.1, forward strand.
CTGGCTGCACACCTGGTTTGGCTGGCGCTCGGTCTTCTATTTCCTGGCGCTGTTTACTGCGTTGCTCTGGATTGTGAGCTGGCGCTACCTGCCCGAAACCCTGCCACCGGAGAAGCGCCAATCCCTGCGCCCCGGCTATCTGGCGCGTACCTACTGGCGGGTACTGACCTGCCCGCCTTTCCTTGCCGCCAGTCTGGCCATCGCCTTCAATTTCGCCGGGTTTTTCCTCTACCCGCTCTCGGCACCAACTTTCCTGATTCGCCATTTGGGTGCCTCCGAGCGCGAATTTCTCTGGCTTTTCGGGCCGGCAATGGTCGGCATGATGCTCGGCGCCTGGTTTTCCGGCCGTCTGGCAGGGAAAATCAGCCCGGCCACCACCATCCGACGTGGTTTTCTGGTCATGGCGCTGGCTGCCATTGGCAACGTGGCGCTCAATCTGACCTTGCCGCCCGCTCTGCCTTGGAGCGTCCTGCCCATTTTTGTTTACACCACCGGCATGGCGCTAACCATGCCCAGCCTCACCCTGCTCGCACTTGATCTTTTCCCGCAACAGCGCGGTCTGGCGGCTTCCTGCCAGGCCTTTCTGCAGTCGGGCGGCAATTCACTGGTTGCCGCCATTGTCGCGCCGCTGATCTGGGGATCGACGCTGACGCTGGCCTTCGGCATGACCGGCTTGCTGCTTTTCGGCAGTTTGTCTGCCCTGCTCTACTTCGGCTTCCAGCATCGCCGCGCATCGCCTTGATATAATTGGAGGTTTCCCCGACCAAGAAGCCTCCATGCAAGCTGACCGCACCGCCGAACTCACCGCCCTCCTGCAAGAGCGCATCCTGATCCTGGATGGTGCCATGGGTACCATGATCCAGCGCCACGGCCTGACCGAGACCGATTTTCGAGGTGCACGTTTTGCCAGCCATACCCGCGACCTCAAGGGCAACAACGATCTGCTGGTGCTGACTCGCCCGGACGTGATCAGCGACATCCACCGCGAGTATCTGGAAGCCGGTGCCGACATTCTGGAAACCTGCACCTTCAATTCCACCGCCGTTTCTCAGTCCGATTACGGCACGGAAGCCCTGGTCTACGAACTCAATTTCGAGGGCGCACGGCTGGCGCGCATCGCTTGCGATGATTTCACCGCCAAAAATCCGGCCAAACCACGTTTTGTCGCCGGTGTGCTCGGCCCCACCGGCCGCTCGGCATCGACCGCCAAGTTCATGGACGATCCTGCCCGGCGCGATACCAGTTTCGACGAACTCGCCGCCGACTATGCTGTGGCCGTGCGCGGTCTGGCGGAGGGCGGCGCCGACCTTTTGATTGTCGAGACTGTTTTCGATACCTTGAACGCCAAGGCTGCCCTCTTTGCGATCGAGAACTTTTTCGAGCAAAGCGGCCAGCGTTTGCCAGTGATGATTTCCGGCACCATTACCGATGCGGCAGGGCGCACCCTTTCGGGTCAAACCGCCGAGGCCTTCTGGAATTCGCTGCGCCATGTCAGGCCATTCAGCTTCGGCTTTAATTGCGCCCTAGGCGCCAGCGATTTGCGCCAGCACATCGAGGAAGTATCCGGCCTGTGTGATTGCTTCGTTTCCGCCCACCCCAATGCCGGTCTGCCCAACGTTTTTGGCGGCTACGATGAAACGCCGGAAATGCTGGCCGAGGAACTGCTCGACTGGGCCAGACAGGGCATGATCAATATTGTCGGCGGCTGCTGCGGCACCTCGCCCGACCACATCCGCGCCATTGCTGCGGCAATGCAAGGAGTGCATCCGCGCACCATCCCGACGCTTGACCGGGAACTCCGTCTGGCCGGCATTGACCCGTTCAACGTCAGCAAGGACTCACTTTTTGTTAACGTTGGCGAACGCACCAATGTCACCGGCTCGCGCGCTTTTGCCAAAATGATTCTTGAAGGCCGCTACGACGATGCGCTCGCCGTCGCCCGGCAGCAGGTGGAAAACGGCGCCCAGGTCATCGACATCAACATGGACGAAGCCATGCTCGATTCGTCAGCAGCCATGGACAAGTTCCTGAAGCTGATCGCTTCCGAGCCGGAAATTGCCCGCGCCCCGATCATGATCGACTCCTCGCGCTGGGAAGTGATCGAAACAGGTCTCAAGTGCATTCAGGGCAAAGGCATCGTCAATTCCATTTCGATGAAGGAAGGCGAAGCCAAATTCCTTGAACATGCCAGCCTTGCACGCCGTTACGGCGCGGCGGTCATCGTCATGGCTTTTGACGAAAACGGCCAGGCCGACACCTACGCCCGCAAAATCGAGATTTGCCAGCGCGCTTATAACCTGCTGACAGGGATCGGTTTCCCGGCCGAGGACATTATTTTTGATCCGAATATTTTCGCCATCGCCACCGGCATTCCCGAGCACGATAACTACGCCGTCGATTTCATCGAAGCGGTACGCTGGATCAAGTCCAATCTGCCGCATGCCGGTGTTTCCGGCGGGGTTTCCAACGTCAGCTTCTCCTTTCGTGGCAACGACGCGGTGCGCGAAGCCATCCATACCGTTTTTCTCTACCACGCCATCCGCGCCGGCATGACCATGGGCATTGTCAATGCTGGCATGCTGGGCGTATACGATGAGCTTGACCCAGCGCTGCGCGACAAGGTCGAGGATGTGGTCTTGAACCGCAAGCCCAATGCTGGCGACGCGCTGGTTGAATTTGCCCAGACGGTCAAGGAAGGCAAGGCCAGGGAGTCGGGTCAGGATTTGAGCTGGCGCCAGCTGCCGGTCGAAAAACGCCTTGAACACGCCATGATCAAAGGCATTACCGAATTCGTCGTTGCCGACACCGAGGAAGTGCGCGCCCAGCTCGAAGCCGCAGGCAAGCCACCACTGGCGGTGATCGAAGGGCCGCTGATGAATGGCATGAACCACGTCGGCGACCTCTTTGGCGCCGGCAAGATGTTCCTGCCGCAGGTGGTCAAATCAGCGCGCGTCATGAAGCAGGCGGTGGCGCATCTGCTGCCCTACATCGAAGCCGAAAAGGCGCGCACCGGCGCCGGCAGCAAGGGCAAAATCCTGCTGGCCACCGTCAAGGGCGATGTACACGACATCGGCAAGAACATTGTCGGTGTTGTCCTCGGCTGTAATGGTTACGACATCATCGACCTCGGCGTCATGGTGCCGTGCGACAAAATCGTGCACGCCGCCAAGGAGCAGCAGGCCGACCTGATCGGTCTTTCCGGCCTGATTACGCCATCTTTGGAAGAAATGGTGCATATCGCCAGCGAACTGCAGCGGCAGGGCTGCAAGCAGCCGCTGATGATCGGCGGCGCCACCACCAGCCGCGCCCATACCGCCATCAAAATCGCGCCGCATTACGATCAGCCGGTGGTTTATGTCCCGGATGCCTCGCGCGCTGTCGGCGTTGCCACCAAACTGCTGTCCATCGACCAGCGCGCCGGTTTTGTCGCCGATCTGGCGAACGAGTACGCCACCGTCCGCGACGAACATGCCGGACGTAAAGGCGCCACGCTGGTTTCGCTGGAAGAAGCCCGCGCCAACCGGTTTACTGGCCAGCAAGACATCAGCGCACCGCAAAAACCGGGAAGGCACAGCCTCGATCTCGATTTGGCGGCGCTCGTTCCCTTCATTGACTGGTCGCCCTTCTTCTCGGCCTGGGAGCTGCCGGGTCGCTATCCGGCCATTCTGCAAAACGAGAAAACCGGCGAATCCGCCCGTCAGCTTTTTGTCGACGCCCAGGCCATGCTGGAACGCATCGTCAGCGAAAAATGGCTCACCGCCAAGGCCGTATTCGGCTTATGGCCAGCGCGTGGCGAGAATGAAGACATTGTGTTCTACGCCGACGCTGCACGCGCGCAAGCGCTCGGCCGTTGGGTTGGTCTGCGCCAACAGCACAAGCAACCGGCCGGCAAAGCCAATCTGGCGCTGGCCGATTTCGTCGGTGAATCGGGTTATGCCGGCGCCTTCGCTGTCACTGCCGGGCTAGGAATTGAAAGCAAGCTGGCCGAATTTGCCGCCGCCCATGACGACTACTCCTCCATCCTGCTCAAAGCGCTGGCCGACCGCCTGGCTGAAGCCGCCGCCGAATGGTTGCACGGTGAAGTCCGCCGCAACTACTGGGGTTATGTCACAGAGGAAGCGCTCACTCAGGAAGATCTGATCGCCGAAAAATACCAGGGCATCCGCCCGGCGCCCGGCTACCCGGCCTGCCCCGACCATACCGCCAAGCAGGATTTGTTTGACCTGCTCGATGTCACGGCGCAGACCGGCATCAGCCTGACCGAATCCTTCGCCATGAACCCTGCCGCCTCGGTTTCCGGCTTCTATCTGGCTGACCCGCAAGCGCAGTATTTTGCCATCCCTAAAATTGGCCGCGAACAACTGGAGGATTGGACCAAGCGCAAAGGCATGAGTATCGAAATGGCCGAACGCTGGTTGGCGCCGGTTCTCTAGCATGAGCGTACATCCATTTTGTCACACCGGCGAAACCCGGAATCCAGGAAAACCTACGAACTGGACACCGGCTTTCGCCGGTGTGACGAATGATTCGAGACAGTCATGACCTTGCAGACGGATTTTCCGCTCACGACGCTCAATACCCTACAGCTGCCGGCGCTTGCCGCGCACTACCTTTATGTCGACGACTGCGCGCTCCTCCCTAAACTGCCGCCACACCAGCGGCGCTTCATTCTGGGGGGCGGCAGTAATCTGGTGCTGCTTGGTGATTTTGACGGGCTGGTTTTACATGTCGGCTTCAAGGGCAAACGCTTGGCCTTTGAGGATGCCGACGCCTGGTATGTTGAAGCGGCCGGCGGCGAAAACTGGCATGATTTTGTGCTGTGGGCCCTGGCGCAGGGCTGGCCGGGACTGGAAAACCTCGTTTTAATTCCCGGCACTGTCGGTGCCGCACCCGTACAGAATATCGGCGCTTACGGTCTGGAAGCTGGCGAGCGCATCCATCAGGTACGCGCCATCGACCTGGAAACCGGCAGCGAAAAAATCTTTTCTCCCACAGACTGCCGCTTTGGCTACCGGCAAAGTCTGTGGAAACAGGAAGGCTGGCATCTTAGCGGCCGCTCTCTCATTACAGCCGTCACTTTCCGACTACCCAAACAATGGCAAGCCAATTGCCGTTACGCCGATCTGGCCGCCGAACTTGAAAAAAGAGGCATTAGCCAGCCCACGCCTCAACAGATCGCTGACGCCATCATCACGCTGCGCCAGCGCAAATTGCCTGATCCAGCCATTTTGCCCAATGCCGGCAGTTTTTTCGAAAATCCGATTGTCGACGCTCTCACCGCCGAAAAGCTGGCCGCAGCGCACCCTGGCCTGCCGTGCTACCGCCAAGCCGACGGCAAGGTCAAACTGGCGGCAGGCTGGCTGATCGAGCAGGTCGGCTGGAAAGGCCGTCAACTCGGAAAAATGGGCATATACGAAAAACAGGCCTTGATTCTGGTCAACTACGGAAACGGCAAAAGCCAAGATATTTGCGCGCTCGTGACAGCCGTTCAATCCGATGTCAGACGTCAATTTGGCGTTGATCTCAGACCTGAGCCTGTTTTTATTGGTTCGGTCACGAACTGATCATTTGAGCATAGACCTTTCCAACCACACTTTCCACTCCCCATGTCGCGCCTGTAATCCGCGTCTTTACAGCTTGTCAGCGCACAACCCGTCAGGCAGAATGCAGCTTGGGAGGTGTCATCATGAGCAAACACCTGAACTCGAGTTTCCGTGAGTGCGCGATGGACGACCTCGAGAACATGGCGCTTGAGGAACTGGTAAAACGTCGCTGCTTTAATCCGCAGGCGAGCGCCCTGATTATTCCTGGCCGTTGTGATCTGACCATTGAACTGGCGCGTAAAGGCATTCTTGTTTCCGCCAGCGATGAGGACGCTTGGGACGACACGAATGAAAAAGTCGTCGCCAGCGCCGAACTCAAACCCAAGCTGCGTGAAAACGTCCGCTTTTTTCCAATTACGCTAACCGATCTCGGCAAGAAGATGGCTGGCGAACCTTTTGATGTCGTCGTCTGTCGCTACGGTTTATCATCGCTGCCCTATGCCACCGCTCGTGATGTCGTGCGCCAACTGATGCGTCGCCTCAAAATTGGTGGCCGTATCTATATTTCACTGCTCGGCCTGCATTCCGAGCTATGCAGCCATTACCCCGGTGCCGAAGTGCTGGTTGGCAACCGGCACTTCGAACTTTCCCCCAAAATCCGCGAGAAGTACGACATTCAGGGAAAAATCTGCCTTTACAGCGAGCGCGATCTGCTCATGTTGATTCTTGAGTCGGGTTGCAGCCCGTTGCGCACTTTCTCCACCACCCATGGCAACGTCAAGGGCGTCGCTGTCCGCGTCTAAAATTCCAGCGGATCCACTTCAATATGCCAGCGCAGTCGCGCCGGTGTCTTGATCGCTTCAATCGCTTGCCGCCAGCGGGGCAAAAAGGCCTGCAGTGCAGCACGCGAAGGCGATTCCGCCAAGAGTTGCGCCCGCTCCAGGTTGGCTAGGCGCGCCATTCGCATGGGAACAGGATCATAGACGCTGACCAGCGCGTGATCGGCAAGCAGTGGCAAAGCGCGAACCTTCTCCAAAAATGCGAGTGAATCTGCCATTGCAGACGCCTCGGCGCGCAGCACGGCCTGATAGGCGTAGGGGGGGAAACCCGCCTGTTTGCGCTCGCTCAACTGCGACGCGGCAAAGCCTTCGTAATCATGCTCGGCCACTGCCCGATAAAGCGGATGATCCGGGTATTGCGTCTGGATCAGCACCTCGCCCGGGTGTTCGGCCCGGCCGGCTCGGCCGGAAACCTGCATGAGTTGGGCGAAGAGACGCTCCGGCGCCCGCCAGTCGGCAGCGAAAAGCGCGGCATCGGAACCTAAAACACCAACCAGCGTCAGTTTCGGAAAATCGTGTCCCTTCGCCAGCATCTGGGTTCCGACCAGAATATCAGCTTCGCCAGCCCGAATACGCTGCAGCATGATTTCCCATTGCTTGCGGCTCCTGGCCGAATCACGATCGACGCGCAACACCCGCGCCGTTGGAAAGCGTTCCTGCAACCAGGCCTCCAGCCGTTGCGTCCCGCGTCCGAAGGGATGAATGTCCTGATTGCCACACGTCGGGCAAGCCGATGGCACGCGCGCCTCAAATCCGCAGTGATGACAGCGCAAGCGCCGATCGGCCAGATGCAACACCAGATTGGCGGCGCAACGCCGGCAATTCGAGATCCAGCCGCAAGACGGACAGGCCAGCACCGGCGCATAGCCGCGCCGATTGAGAAAAATCAGGCTTTGCTCGCGCTTTAGCAAGCGTTCTTCAATCGCTTGCAGCAGAGCTTCCGACATGCCTTCCTGCAAAACCACCTTGCGCGTATCGATCAGGCGCATGGACGGCATGCGCGCTTCGCTGTGCGCCCGTTCACGCAGACTCAGCAAGCGATAGCGAGCATTTTGGGCATTGGCCCAGGTTTCCAGCGACGGTGTTGCCGAACCCAGAACAATCGGGATAGCCAGCGCACTCGCGCGCACCACAGCCACATCCCTGGCCGAATAGCGCATGCCCTCCTGCTGCTTGAAGGAAGTATCGTGCTCCTCATCAAGCACAATCAATTGCAAACACGGCATGGGTGTGAATACAGCCAGTCGGGTGCCGAGCACAATATCCGCTTCGCCAGCCAAGGCAGCACACCAGTTACGTTCGCGTGCAGCTTCAGCCAGATCGCTGTGCAATGCCACCAAACGCGCACCCGGAAATCGCCCGCGCACCCGCTCCTCCAGTTGCGGCGTCAGGTTAATTTCCGGCACCAGCAACAACACCTGCCCACCCGCTTCGATCACGTCCTGCATCAGGCGCAGGTAAACCTCAGTCTTGCCGCTTCCCGTCACACCATGCAGAAGAAAGGGAGAAAAACCTTTTGCGCACCGCAATTCTTCAAGCACCTGCACTTGGCCATTGGTCAAATGAGGTGCTGGGTGCACCGGTGCATTCAGGCCAACTGAACGCTTGGCGCGACGTTGTGTCGCCACCGGCCTTTTCAGGCCTGCCGGCAATGCCTGCATGATTACCTCGCCGAGCGGAGCCTGATAGTATGTGCTCGCAAACTCGCAGAGCGCCATAAAATCAGGAGGCAACGGTACAATATCATCCAGAATTGCCAGCGCAGGCCTGATCTGCGCCTCCGGATACGCACTCTCGCTAGCGATTTCCACCACCACACCAATACGCTCGCGGCTGCCAAAAGGAACGCGCACCCGCTGCCCGATGACCGGCTCTGTCGCGCCCTGCCAGAGATAATCAAAGAGGCGATGCAGCGGCACAGCCAGAGCAATGCGCAAGATGGTCATTTAGGCGAAGACACTCCAGTTAAATCTACGAAACAATCTGTAAGCCCTTAACCTGACTTGCTTTTCTTGGGACCCGGCCAGCCTGTGGATAAACCTGTGAGTTTTTTATCCGGGCAGGTGCCTATAAAGCCAAAATAATCAAGCACAAATCGTAATAATTTGGCAAGATCAAATTTAATCCCATATATTTCAATCGGTTGCCACTGACGCAATGGCTTCCAGAGGCTTTATCAGAACGCCAAATTAGCATTGCCCGTTCTGTGCATAAGTCAAGTCTAACGTGCAAAAACTATAACTTACGCCATAACCGACTTTGCGTATGAACCGTGTCCACCAAAACCGAAATATTTTCTGGCGGTGTAAAGCGCGAAACGCCGTGACCAAGATTGAAAACATGGCCAGAGTTGCCCACGCCAAAACTTTGCAGAACCCTGGTGGTTTCGGCAGCCACAATCTCGGGCGTCGTCAGCAGAACGGCCGGATCAAGATTACCCTGTAGCGCAACCCGATCGCCGACTCGCGAGCGCGCCGCTGCCAGATCGACACTCCAGTCCACACCCAGGGCATCACATCCCAAAGCCGCCATTTCTTCCAGCCAGAGCCCGCCGCCCTTGGTGAACACGATACTCGGCACACGCTGCCCATCTTTTTCGCGGATGAGCCGATCAACGATCCTCTGCAAATAAGCCAGAGAAAACTCCCGATAGGCAGGAGTACTCAATATTCCGCCCCAACTGTCAAAAATCATCACCGCCTGCACACCGCTTTCGATCTGGGCATTAAGATAGTCCGTCACCGCATCTGCCGTCACGGTCAGTATGTGGTGCAGCAAGTCTGGACGGCCATAGAGCATGCGCTTCAAGTGATGAAAATCCCGCGAGCCACCACCTTCAACCATATAACAAGCCAGCGTAAACGGGCTGCCCGCAAAACCGATCAGCGGCACCGAATTGTCGAGTGCCCGCCGCACTTCGCGCACGGTTTCCAGCACGTAGGAAAGGTGTTCAGTCGGGTTGGGTACGAAAAGATCGCGGATATCCCACTCTTCGCGCAGCGGATTTTCGAAACGCGGGCCTTCGCCTTCCGTAAAATACAAACCCAGACCCATGGCGTCGGGGATGGTCAGAATATCGGAAAACAAAATTGCCGCGTCAAGGTCGTAACGCGCCAGCGGCTGCAGCGTAACCTCGCAAGCCAGCGACGGCGTCTTGCACAGGGTCAGGAAATCACCGGCGCGCTGGCGGGCCTGGCGGTATTCCGGCAGATAGCGACCCGCCTGGCGCATGAGCCACACCGGCGTGTAATCGGTCGGCTCGCCCAGCAAGGCGCGCAAAAAAGTATCGTTATGCGGTCGACTCATCGGTGCCGCTTTGCGTAGCTCTTAGGCATCAATTCTCGCCACGCCTGCCCAGTTCTACCCCAAGCTGTTTCAGTTTGCGATAGAGGTGGGTGCGCTCCAGCCCTGAGCGATCGGCCACCCGCGTCATGTTGCCGCCTTCCAGGCGCAGCAGGTGCTCGAAATAGAGCTTTTCGAAGGCATCACGCGCTTCGCGCAGCGGCTGCTCAAAAAGTGGCGCCAGAGCGGCAATTTCACCATTGTCGGATTCCTCTTCGGGCAGAACCCGAATGACGTCTTCGGCACTGATTTCTTCGTCAAGCGCATTCAAGGCAACATTGCGCACCAGCACGTAAAGCTCGCCCCAACCGCTATCCTGATGATTGCTCCAAGGCTGATTGCGCAAGGCATTGAGCGCACCGGTCGAGAAGCGACGCGGCTGCACCTCGCCACGCGTGACAAAATGCGCCAGCAACAGGTTGGCAATCTCCGGAATTTCATCTGCATGACCAGCCAGTGTCGGCATGGCAATCCAGATTTCGCCCAAGCGCGCCAGCAACTTGCCATCCCAGCCCTGTTCCGACAAAACAGAAAATGGTCGCGAACTGGCCACAACCAGTTGCACATTGAATTTTTCCAGACGCTCGAGCGCAAAAGACAGGTTCATTTGCTGCAATTTGCCCAGTGCTGCCAGATCGGGAACAAAAAGCACCCCGCCCGAAGCCGTCTGCAGAAACTCCTGATTCAGTGCGCTGGTCACGGTGGACAAATCGCGCCAGGGCGCCTGCGCCGACAACAGGGTTCGCGCACAGATTTCCGCCACGCCGCCACTGACGCCGCGTAACAACAAAAAGGGCGATTTGGACGCTGCCTGCTCCAGACGGCGGCGAAAATCCTTGATGAAGGGCGAGCGCCCGAAGGCTTCCAGGGTCAATGGCGGATTGCGCGAGGCGACATCGTGCTTGAGCGCCTTCTGTACCGTGGCCAACAGTTTTTGCAGAGAAATCGGCTTTTCGAGAAAATCAAAGGCGCCAAAACGGGTTGCCTCAACGGCCGTATCAATCGTGCCATGCCCCGACATCATCACCACCGGCATGGTGAGTTGCCCGCCGGCGTGCCAGGATTTGAGCAGGGAAATGCCATCCATGCCCGGCATCCAGATATCAAGCAATACCAGATCCGGCCGCATTTCGGCGCGTATCCGTTGTGCCGCATCAGCATTCTCGGCCAGACGCACGTCGTAACTTTCGTCTATCAATATCTCGGACAGCAATTCGCGAATCCCGACTTCGTCGTCAACGACCAGAATGATCGCCATGTTTTTACTCCTCCTTATGCAGCGGCAGGCGAATATCAATTTCCGCTCCGCCGGGCTGTGCGTTATTAATCGTGATTGTGCCATGATGTTCGTCAATGATCTTCTTGACGATGGGCAAGCCAAGGCCAGTACCCTTGGCCTTGGTGGTAATGTAGGGCTCGAAAACGCGCGCCAGCAGTTCCGGCGGGAAACCCGGCCCGTTATCAACCATGAGTAGACGCACCATTCTGCCGCGCTGTTCGGTGCTGATTTCGATACGGGGATTTTCCCGGCCTTCCATGGCATCTTCGGAATTGCGCAGCAAATTATGGATGACCTGACGCAACTGCGTCGCATCGCCAATAATGGGCGGAAGATATTCATCCAGTATGGTGTTGATTTCGGCCTCGGAAGTCTCGTAAAGACCGAGCACCTCATAAATCAGGGCATTGATGTCGAGCGGCGCCAATTCGGGCGCCGGCAAGCGCGCATAGTCGCGGAAATCATCGACCATGTGCTTCATCGCCCGTACCTGATTGATGATGGTCTGCGTCCCGCGCTTCAACATATCGGCGTCAGCGTTCGTCAGCTTGTCGGCCAGCTTGTGTTGCAAGCGTTCGGCCGAAAGCTGGATCGGCGTCAGCGGATTCTTGATTTCATGCGCCAGGCGACGCGCCACCTCACCCCAAGCGGCGCTGCGCTGAGCGGCAATAATTTTGGTCACGTCGTCAAATACCACCACATCGCCGCCGCCGCTCGCTTCCGGCAAACGCGAACCACGCAACAGGAGAATCTGCGGCATGCCGTTGGGACAATCGAGTTCAAGTTGTCCCTGCCATTCGGTATCTTCAAGCATGGCAAAGCGCTCGCCAATAAACTGACCCAGCGGACTTTGCCGCGGCCATTTCTGAATTTCTTCGCCAATGAGTCCTTCAAAATCGTCACCGAGGATATTGAGCGCGCCTTCATTGACCGTCCTCAGATAAAACTGGCGGTCAAAAACCAATACCCCGGCCGACAGATTGGCCAAAATTGATTCAAGATAGGCTCTTGCCGATTCAACCTCGGCGCGATGCCTTTCGGTCTCGAGACGCGCCTCCTCAAGCTGTGCCGTCATGCGATTGAAGGATTGCGTCAGGATGCCCAGTTCGTCACGGCTGTAGACCGCTTGGCGTGGCGAGAAGTCACCTTGTGCCACCGCCCGCGTCCCTTCAGCCAGAATCGAAAGGGGCGCTGAAAGTCGCCGTGCCATGATAAAGGCGAGGGCAAAAGCACCGAACAAGGCCACCAACAGGGTCAGGGTCAGGGTCAGGGCATAAATGCGCGTCAGGCCGGTGCGCGCCAGTTGTAATTCCTGGTAGTCGCGATACACCGCCTGCACCGCCTCGGCATTAGCACCGAGCGCATCGGGAACCAGTTGGGTCAATTGCA
>JAGTRX010000064.1 GCA_018262285.1 Pseudomonadota bacterium
CAGGTAGGCGATGTTGCGCACCTGTTTCGGTTTCAGCCGGTTCTCCATGAGGGGATGCGGGCGATAGCTGGCGGTTGGTACGTTCGGATCATCGACGCCAGAGCGCACGTCTTCATAGTCATTGACCAGATTGCAGCCGGCATGCATGCAGATGGCGCCCAGAAGGGTGAGCAGGTAGAAAGGCCAGGAAAAAGCGCCTTCGAGCGCGGCCAGTGTGCCGCCGACGCTGACGGAAATGAAGGTCATGGTGAATGACCAGGGGCGGGTGGCGAGAAACCAGTCGCGATAAACGTTTTTCATGGACATGAATGGGCTGTGCTTGGATTCAGGTGTTGCGGAAAAATGGCGGCGCGAGGTCGAAACTGCGGCGCATTATCAATCAAACCAGGCTGGGTCGACCAGATCGAGCAATTCGCCGCTTAAAACCTTCTGGATTTCAAAGACGCTTTGCGGGCGCTCGTGCACATGCAGCTTCATGCTCCAGTCGATGATTTCCAGCAATACCGGCGAGTAGATCTTGAACCAGCGCTTTTCGGCCGGCTCGAGTTCGTCCTTTTGCAACCTGTCTTTGGCGGCTTGCGGCGTATCAACCGCCAGGCAGGCGTAGAGGGTGGCGCCGATTGAGTAGATGTCTGTCCATGGACCAAGCGCTTCACCTGAGCCTTGTTGCTCGGGTGCGGCGAAACCGGGCGTGTGAACTTGCGTCAGGGTTGGATCGCCTTCACCCAGTCCTTGCCGGCTGGCACCGAAATCGAGCAAGACCGGCTGACCGCCTTTGCGCAGGTAAATATTGGCCGGCTTAATATCGAGATGCAGCAGCTTTTGCAGGTGCACTTCGCGCAGGCCGCTCAAGAGGCGGACAAAGAGCGCGCGCAGGGTATCTTCGTCGAAATTCCTGCCTTTTTTATACATGGCCAACAGATGTTCGGCCAGACTGATGCCTTCCTCGTAGCGCATGACCATGTAGGCGGTTTCGTTGGCACGGAAAAAATTGAGCACCTGCACCACATTGGGATGTTTGACGCGGGCGAGAATGCGGCCTTCTTCAAAAAAACTCTTCATGCCGCGATTGAAGGCGGTACGGTTTTCTTCCGGAACGATGGGCGCTGGATCTTCACCCAGGCGCTGAATCAGCCGGGAAGGCAGGTATTCCTTGATAGCGACGGCTGTCCCGGCCTCGTCACGGGCAAGATAAACAAAAGAAAAGCCGCCTTCCGAAATCTGTCGCTCGATACGATAAGCTTCGAGCTGAAAGTCTTTGGGCAGAGGCTTGTTTTCCTGGGCGTCGGGCATGAAGGGCGCTGGTGGCAATTATGTTGGTGATTGCTTGTAAAAAACGTGTTGACTCGGGCGCTGACGGGAACAATACTGCCCCCGATCAATTAGTAAGCTTGTTGCGGGACGCCTTCACTATAACTTGGCATTGTAGCTTTTTATGGGGTTGTTGCCCGCTATTGGCTTTTGGATTCTCAAAATATGGAACAAGAACAACCAGACACCAAGGATCTTGAAGCCCGCCTGGCCGCGCAGGAAGTGGAGCTGGCGGCTGTCCGGCGCGAACGCCTGTTGATGGGCAAAATTGCCGCTACCATCGAGCTCGACGAGTTGCTCGACATTCTTGTGGGTGAAATGGATCTGGTTTGCGACTTTGATAGCCTGATGATCAACTTTGCCGACAAGCGTCGGGAAAATCTCGTTTGTGAAAAGGTCAGGTTGCCAGAGCATCTTTCCGGCATGGAAAAAACTTATCAAAAATATTCATTTCCGATGAATTCGGTTGATGCCAATGTCGAGTGTTATGTACAAAAGTGTGTGATTACAGTCGATAGAAGCAATTCAAACCAGTTTGGCGAGGATACGGCGTTGCGTTTCAAGCGCTCGAACCTGCATTCGCTCGTTGTCATTCCCATCATGCTTGAAGAGTCGAGCGAGGAAGCGCCACTGGGAACCATCATGTTGTTCAGGGTGGCAGGCCCGATTGATCCGGCCGGGATTGCAGCCATCCAGAAACTGCTTCCTTTCTTTGGCAAGCAGATCAGCGTTGCCTTTCTGTACAAGGAGGCCGAGGAACACGAACGTGAAGTCGAAATGGCCATCGAAGAGCAGCAGCGTTTTATACAATTTGTAAACCGGACTAACGCGCTCAATTCTCTGGCACAAATCTACGATTCCATTTCGGCCGATTTTTTACATCGTTTTCCATTTGATTTGTTCGCTATTCTCGTTCGTGAAGGCGATGAGCTGGTGGCCAAGAAATTCATGGTCATCGATGAGCAATATGACGGCGTTTGTTCAGCGCTTGAGGAATATTACGGAGAGACACACTACAGCCTTGATATCGGCGATGGTGCCACGGCGATATGTTTTCAGCAAAACAAGCCGCTGTTCTTTCCGGATGTGCAGCAAATCATGAAGTTGCCGATGTCGGAGAAGGACAGGCAAGGCCTGCAACTGATGAAATCGCCCTATACCTTTGCGATTGTTCCCATTCTGCGGGCGGAAAAGCCGGTTGGCGTTATCTGGCTGATCAGTCTGGGGCGACCGGTGCGCTTTTCGGAATCCCAGCGCAAGCTGGTTGAATTGCTCTGTTCATTTATCGGGACGGCGCTGGCCAATGCCGAACTCTATACTTTGGCGCAGGAACAAAAGCAAAAAATCGAAATGCTCAATTTCAGTCTCAAACTGAAAGTTGAGGAATTGCGCGATTTGTCGGCCAAGGATCGACTTACCGGGCTCAACAACTTCGGTTTCTTCGAAGAAGAGCTAGGCAGAAGGGTGCACGAGTACGGCCGCGAGTTGATGCAGAACCAGCTTTCGCTGGTTATTCTGGATGTCGATCACTTCAAGATATTCAACGACACCCATGGGTATGTCGTTGGTAACGCCGTTTTGCAGGAAGTGGCACAACGGACTTCCCGGCTGGCACGCAAAATGGATATTGTCTGCCGTTACGGCGGCGAGGAATTTTCAATTTTGCTTCCCAAGTGCGACCTTGAGGGCGCGCGCCTGTTTGCCGAGCGGGTACGCCAGGACATCGAAAGCAGGCCTTTCGTCACTGAAGGTGTGGAGGCAAGAATTACGGTCAGCCTGGGTTGCGCCCAGTTTGACGGCGAAGAAGAGAGCACCAGGTTTGTTCAGCGTACGGATCGGGCTTTGTATCGCGCCAAGAATAATGGTCGCAACCGGGTCGAAGTCGCTACGGACGAGGGTGATGTCATGATGAACGGCACTGAAACGCAATAGTTTTTGTGCCCAGCTTTTATAACGGAGAGTTGATAACGTGGAAGAACAGGGCTTGACGCCAGATTTGCAACTTCGGGTCGCCAATCTGGAAGCCGAACTGGCGGTTGTGCGCCGTGAGCGCGAACTGATAGGCAAAATCGCTGATACCATTGATTTGGATAAACTGCTCGATATTCTTGTGGCTGAAATGGAGCGGGTTTGCGACTTCGATAGTCTGATGATCAACTTCGCTGACAAACGCCAGGAAAGTCTTGTTTGCGAAAAGGTCAAGCTGCCTGAGCGCTTTGCCGGCATGGAGAAGACCTATCTGAAATACAAGTTTCCCATGGAAGTGGTCGATGCCAATGTTGAATGTTATGGTCAACGGCGCGCTGTTTTTGTCGATAGAAGCAATGCCAACCTGTTTGAAGGCGATACGGCCTTGCGTTTCGAACGTTCCACCCTGCAAGCTTTGGTTGCTATACCGATTTTGCAGGATGATTCTGGCGAGCAGGCGCCGCTGGGAACCATCATGTTGTTCAAGATGGATGGCCCGATTCCGGCACAACAGGTGGCGGCAATCGAGCAACTTTTGGTGCTTTTTCGCAAGCAGATCAAAATCACTTTTCTGTGCAAGGAAGTTGAGGAGCACGAGCGCCAGGTACAACTGGTGGTCGAGGAACAGCAGCGCTTTCTGCAATTTGTCAGCCGCATTAATACGCTTAATTGTTCAAAACAGATTTACGAGTCCATTGCGGCAGATTTTCTGCGCCGTTTTCCTTTCGACCTGTTTGCCGTGCACATGTGTGAAGGCAACGAACTGGTGGCCAAGAAATTCAAGGTCATCAATGAAAAATATCAGGGCGAGTGTGCGGCGTTGGAGGCGTATTACGCAAAAACACATTACAACCTTGATATTGCCGAGGGTGCCAGTGTCATTTGTTTTCAGCAGAACCGGCTGCTGACTTTGGCGGATGCCAAGGAAGTGATGGATTTGCCGATGTCGGAAAAAGACAGGCAGGCCGTCAAGCTGATGAAATCGCCGCGAACCTTTGTCATTGTTCCCATCCGCCAGGCCGAAAAGCCGGTTGGCATTATCTGGCTGATCAGCCTGAGCCGGCCGGTACATGTTTCCGAGGCGCAACTTAAACTGATCGAATTGCTCTGCTCGTTCATCGGTACGGCGCTGGCCAATGCTGAACTCTACAGCCAGGTTCAGGAGCAGAAGAAGGAATAGAAACCTGGCTCGGCTGGCTACTCGCCGTCGGGCTTTTTCTCTTTCAGCTCCGGTACGCCTTCGACTTCCAGCAGCATCTGCCGCAAGCGTTGTTCCAGATCGACGAGCCGTGTCCGGCGCACCATGTGATCGAGTTCAGTGCGGATGGTTGAACTGGGGTCGATGTCCTCCTGTTGTTCCTTGATGACCTCATCAATGGCAGTCTGCAGGATGGCCTTGACACGAATTTTCCACATTTTATTTCCCCCCTGGCAACGCACCGGCTGCCTTGATTTGACTGTTCCGTTTCTCAACGCGAGTGGAATCTTGCTGGAAATTGTACAGCGGTTGGCTGGCGAAATGCGTGCTACTTGCATGCGGCGCGGTTGGCTGTTGCGCCCGGTGTGGAATGACCATTTTCTGATGCGCTGCTCGAGCGCTTACCTGACATAGTCGCCAAACGGGCGATATTGGGTTATTGCATGCCGAAATTTGTCGTTCAGGTATGATTGTACGCGTTGGTTTTGATGGCGCACTAATCTTAGTTCTTGCTGAATTTGGGAGTTCCCATGTCTGCTAAATCTTTTCCTGAAATATCTTCGCCAATGCCTGAGCTTGATGATCGTGCGGTTCTGGTTCTAACGAAAGAAGGAGAAAGCGAGTTGCAGGAGCCGGGAACGATGCTTTCGCCGGCCTGTTTGGAGGCTCTTGTCCTGATTGACGGGCGAGCTAACGTTGCGCAGGTTGTTGAACGCGCCAGTGGTGCGGTGCTGCGCGCCAGTTTGAAAGAATTGGTTAGCAAGGGGCTGGCGACTGTTCTTACAGAGACGAATTCTGATGCCATTGATCCTGGTGATTTTTTTACCTTGGCTGTAGAGCACATCGACGTCCCTGCATTAGATGGGCGGTTCCATGCCGAAGCGGATTCTCATACCGAATATCTTCGGAAAAACGGCTACTACGTCAACATGGCTCGTCGTTCTGCCGTCAGGCGCGAATCCATTGATGAGCGCAAACTGACGGTACTCGTCGTCGATGATGATCAGGATATCCGCAATCTACTTCGGATGTTTCTCAAACTTGAAGGGATTGATACGCGGATGGCGGTTAATCGTGAAGAGGTGATCGCCGCATTTCGCCAACTCCCGCTTCCGGATATTGTGTTGCTCGATGTCAGTCTCAAGGATGTTAACGGTTTCGACATTCTGGCCAAGATGCGCCAGCATCCGGTTCTGAAAGGGTTGCCAGTCATCATGTTGACCGCTTCGGCAACGCGCGAGGCTGTGCTCAAGGGCATACATTTCGGAGCCGACGGCTACATCACCAAGCCTTTTGAGATTCATGCCCTGATCCGGGCTGTGAAAGCAGTTCTCGGCCTGAAGCTTGATGATCCGAGCCAGGATTGGGACTATTCGCTCTGAGAATGGTCTCGATTTCGAGGGGCATACTTGATGTCGGCCAGGGCGATTTCTTTGTCGAGCGCTTCGTAAAGGGCATTCACTTTGTCGAACGTTTTCGGTGTCAAATTTGAATCTCCTGAAAGCCACGGTAGTAAATTTTCTTCCAGTTTTTTTGCGCAAACGCCAATTTCGGGGAAGCCAAACGATCCAGCTGATCCGGCCAGCCTGTGGGCAAGAAAGTGTGTTTTGCGCAAGGCCTCGGGGTTCAACGTGTCCTGATAACGCTGGATTGCTGCTTTGATCTGGCCAAGTTTTTGTGGCAATTCCTTAAGGTAAGCGAGGCGCAATTCGATCACTTCAGCCGCCATGTTTGCGCAGACAGGCGGCGATTCTGTTGAAGGCTGCAGCAATATTTCCTTAATTCTGGCGGCCAGAGTCGTGGGATCAAAAGGTTTGGCGATGACGCCAACAGCTCCAAGCGCGAGATAGCGCGCGACATGTTCAGGCTGAACGTCGCCGGTCATGAAGATCACCGGTGTAGAGGCAATTTCCGGAAGTTTCCGCAAGGCCTGCAGCGTTGCGGAACCGTCAATACCAGGCATTATGACATCGAGAATAATGAGATCCGGGGCAAAAGAGACGGCTTCTGAAATGGCTTCTTCGCCGCTAGCACATGGCTGCAAGACAAAGTCGCCGCCAGATTCCAGTGCCAGTTTGGCAATGGCGCGGGTGACAGATACGTCATCGACAAAGAGCACTTTTTGCGTGCCATGTTTGGTTGCCGCCAAACTTTCTTGACTCCCGTTGGCTTTCTGCATTTTGTTGTCCTCTCTGGCAGCAACGCATGGTTGCCCCGATTCCATTGTTCCGTTTCTCGATATGAGCGTCAGATTCTACAGCGGCTATTGGGCGAAATGGGTGGCTCGCACGGTGGCTCGTTAGCGCTGCGGTTAGCTGTTGCTCCCGGTGTAGAATGCCGCCTTGCTTGTTTGGGCGGACGCCCTTTTCCTTTGATGCGATCCGATTTTTCCGATTGTCTGGTCACTGACCGTCAGCGCTTGAAAGCCCTGCAGCGTGAGTTGAAGCAGGTGCAGGGGGCGCGCCGGCAGAAGGCGCAAGTTGAGTTTGACGCGCTGCTTGAGCGTTCACGCGGCATTGTTGCCAAGCGGCGTGAGCGCTTGCCCAAGCCGGAATTCCAAAGCGATCTGCCAGTCAACGAGCGGCGTGCGGACATTGCAGCCTTGATCGCCAAACATCAGGTGGTCATCGTCTGCGGCGAAACCGGCTCCGGCAAGACGACGCAGTTGCCCAAAATCTGTATCGAACTCGGGCGGGGTACTACCGGCATGATTGGCCATACCCAGCCGCGTCGGCTGGCGGCGCGCTCGGTGGCAAGTCGGTTGGCGCAGGAGCTGAAAACGCAGGTTGGCATGGCGGTGGGCGTGAAAATCCGCTTTCACGACCGCACCATTCCGGAATCGATCCTCAAGCTGATGACGGACGGCATTCTGCTGGCCGAGACGCAGACCGATCCTTATCTCAACACTTACGACACAATCATCATCGACGAGGCGCACGAGCGCAGCCTCAATATCGACTTTCTGCTTGGCTACTTGAAGCAGTTACTGCCGAAAAGGCCAGATTTGAAGGTCATTGTCACCTCGGCCACCATTGACGCCGAGCGCTTTTCCGCCCACTTTGACGGCGCGCCGGTGATCGAGGTTTCCGGCCGCCTGTACCCGGTGGAAATCCGACATCGCCCGGTGCAATCTGAAGATAAGGATGACGAACGCGACTTATATGAAGCCATCGTCGATGCCGTCGATGAAGTGGCTCGCGTTGGTTCGGGCGATACGCTCGTCTTTCTGCCCGGCGAGCGCGAGATTCGCGAGGCGGCGGAAGCACTACGCAAACGCCACCCGCCACACACAGAGATTCTGCCGCTGTTCTCGCGCCTTTCCGCCGAAGAGCAGGATCGCATTTTCAAACCTTCCGGAGCGCGGCGCATCGTGCTGGCGACCAATGTTGCCGAGACCTCACTGACCGTGCCGGGTATCCGCTATGTCGTTGATACCGGGCTGGCGCGGGTCAAGCGCTATTCCTATCGCAATAAGGTTGAACAGTTGCAGGTCGAGTCGATTTCGCAGGCGGCAGCGCGCCAGCGCGCCGGGCGTTGCGGTCGGGTGGCGGCAGGCGTTTGCATCCGACTGTACGACGAGGCCGATTTCAATGCCCGTTCAGCCTATACCGCCCCGGAAATCCTGCGTTCGTCACTGGCGGGCGTTATCCTGCGCATGAAGTCGCTGAAGCTGACCGATGTCGAAAGCTTTCCGTTTCTGGAGCCGCCGCCGGGCAAGGCCATCACCGATGGTTACGCGCTGCTGCATGAACTGGGTGCGCTGGATGAGGACAATCAACTGACCGGCATTGGCCATGGTCTGGCCAAACTGCCGCTTGATCCGCGCATCGGCCGTATGATCGTCGCAGCCCGTGATCGTGGTTGTCTCAGGGAGGTGCTGGTCATCGCCGCTGCGCTGTCGGTGCAAGATCCGCGCGAACGGCCGCAAGAACGCCAGCAGGCGGCGGACGAAAAACACAAGCTCTTCGCCGACGAAAAATCGGAATTTCTCGGCTGGTGGAAGCTGTGGAACTGGTACCAGAATGCGCTGGAGCACAAGAAATCCAACCGCCAGTTGATCGACAACTGCCACGCCCATTTCCTGTCGGCGCTGCGTATGCGTGAATGGCGCGAGGTGCATAGCCAGTTGCACGCCATGGTGGCCGAACTGGGCTGGAAAGAAAACGACATTCCCGGCACTTATGATGGCATCCACAGGGCGCTGCTGACCGGATTGCTCGGCAATCTCGGCTGCAAGTCGGATGAATCGGGTTATTACCTTGGCGCACGCGGTATTCGCTACCTGATTCATCCCGGCTCTAGTCTGCAAAAGAAGGCCGGCAAATGGATCATGGCGGCGGAAATTACCGAAACCACCCGACTTTTTGCCCGCTGTATTGCCAAAATCGAACCGGAATGGTTGGAGGAGATTGGCACCCACCTGATCAAGCGCAGCTTTTTCGACCCGCACTGGGAAAAAAAATCGATGCAAGTCTCGGCCTGGGAGCGCACAACGCTGCACGGCGTCGTCGTCACGCCCAAACGGCGCGTGCATTACGGGCCGCTGGCACCAGTCGAGGCGCGCGACATCTTTATCCGGCAGGGCTTGGTGGCCGGTGAGATCGACGAGGCTTACGTCAAGCGCTGGCCTTTCTATCAGCACAACCAGAAGCTGATCCAGGACATCGAAAAACTTGAGCACAAGCAGCGCCGGCAGGATGTGCTGGTTGATGACAGCCTGATCGCCGCCTTCTACGACCACGTAATTCCGGAAACTGACCCGGAGGGCCATGCCATTCACAACGGTGCCGCCTTTGACCACTGGCGGCGACTGGCAGAAAAAATCACACCCAAGTTACTCTTCCTGTCCAAAGATGACCTGATGCGGCATTCCGCTGCCGGCGTCACTACCGAGGCTTTCCCGCATCACATAAAGCTGGGCGGGGTTGAGTACCCGCTTGCCTACCATTTCGAGCCGGGCAATCCGCGTGATGGCGTCACCATCACTGTGCCGCTGGCGCAGCTCAACCAGTTGCCCGCGACTCGGCTGGAATGGCTGGTGCCGGGCTTGTTGAAGGAAAAAGTCACGCAACTGATCAAAACGCTGCCGCAGAAAATTCGCGCCAAACTGGTGCCGGTGCCTGAATTCGTTGAGGAATTCATTACTGCCACGGCGGGCAATGACCGTAAACAAGCGGCTGGCCTGATTCCTTCACTGATGGTCTACATCATCGAGGCGCGTGGGCTGAATGCGCGTGGCTGGGTGGTCGAGCCGGAATCCTTCCGCCCGGACATGTTGCCTTTGCATCTGACCATGAACATCAAATTGCTTGATGAAGATGGCCGCCAACTCGACATGAGCCGCAATCTGGCGCAACTCAAGGGCGAATGGGGACGCGAGGCCAAGCAGGAATTCGCCGAACTGCACGAAACCCCCGCCGAATACACGGGGCTGACCGACTGGACCTTCGGCGAACTGCCGGAACTGATGGAAGTGCACGTGGCGGGACAAAGTATCATTGGTTATCCGGCGCTGACCGATGAGGGCGAATCGGTCAGCCTCAAGGTATTCGATTCGCACGAAGAAGCGCAAATCGCACACGGTTGGGGCTTGCTGCGCCTGTTCATGCTGCAATTCCGCGAGCAGGTGAAATTCTTTGATAAAAATGTGCCCAACCTGACGGCGATGGGTATGCAGTACATGACCCTGGGCACGACCGACGAGTTGAAGTCGCAGATCGTCGGCCGCGCCTTCGAGCGCGCCTGTCTGTACGAGCCGTGGCCGGCCAATGCCGAGCAGTTCAAGGCGCGCTGTCTGGATGCCAAGGCCAGACTTGGTCTGCAAATGCAGGAAGTCTCCAGACTGGCAGCAGCTGTGCTGACCGAATGGCAGGCAGTGCAGAAAAAGTTGCCGGTCTTTCGCGCCTTCCCTGCTGCCGTGCAGGATATCGAAGCGCAATTGAAACGACTGGTGCACAAGAACTTTGTTGCCGATACACCTTTCGAGCGCCTGATCCATCTGCCGCGCTACCTGAAAGCGCTGCAGGTGCGGCTTGACAAGCTGAAAGCTGATCCCGCGAGAGATGCACGCCTACAGGCTGAGTTCTCGCCCTTATGGACGAACTATGAACGTCGCGCCATCCAGTTGGCCAAGTCCGGTATTGACGACCCGCAGAACGAGCAATTCCGCTGGCTGCTGGAAGAGTTGCGGGTCAATCTTTTTGCGCAGGAACTGAAAACGCCGGTGCCGGTGTCGGTCAAGCGTCTGCAGAAGCAGTGGGAAGGGATGCGGGGCGGCTGAGGCGCACGAATGTGGACTGCTTCACGCCTGTTAGCCCGATACGGCTCTCGCCGGCATTCGACGAACGGATCATTAGCGGTGCGCTTGTCAGGAAAAAATTGATATGACGTTAAGACATTTCGTGGAGTCGTGTCGGTTTGAGAATTGCTGTGCAAATCGCTGTGCGCGCCCGGACCGGGTAGCGGATTAGCCCAGTTCGACCCGAATGCCTTCGAGCAGGGAAGATAGTTCGACGATCAGCGCTGAAAGGTGGGGTTCGATCTCGTTTTTTTCAGCGCCGCTGCAGAGTGCGGAATGAATATCTGCTGCCATCCCGGCCAACCGGATTGCCCCGATCATGCCGGCGGACCCTTTCAAGGTGTGGGTCAGTTCCTTGAGGGTGGCAAGATCATCTGCCGCAAAAACCTCGGCCAGGCGCGTCACGTCCTGCTCATGGCTTTCGGAAAACAAGGTCAGTATCCGCGTGTATCTGGTCGTGTTGCCGAGCACCAGCGCTAATCCGCGTTCGACGTCCAGCCCCGGAATATGATCAAACGATTTCTGTTGGGTGCGCTCGCATTGATGTCCTGATTTGGCTGCTTTCGGGGGGGGCGCTGCCTGGGTCATTTGCGCCGGCTGAGATGTCGTTGGTAGCCATTTGAGCAGCGCGGCGTAGAGGAGGTCTGGACTCACCGGTTTGGCAACAAAGTCGTTCATGCCGGCTTCCTGGCAAGCGCGCCGGTCTTCATCGAAGGCGTTGGCCGTCATGGCCAGAATCGGCACATCTGCATGGTCAGGCAAGGAACGAATGGCGCGGGTTGCTTCCAGGCCATCCATCTCGGGCATCTGCACATCCATCAGTATCAGTTGGTAGTCGGTGGCGCGTGCCTTGCCCACCGCTTCACATCCATCGGCGGCGCTATCGACGGCCAAGCCGGCGCCGTGTAGCAACTCCAGGGCAACTTCGCGGTTGACGGCATTGTCTTCAGCCAAAAGTATGCGGGCGCCGCCATGGTGTTTGCGCAGTTCGGCTTCGGCCTCCACACTGCGGTGGCTGGCTGCTGGCATGACGCCATTGCCGCGTTGCAAGCGAGCGGTGAACCAGAAAGTGCTGCCCTCGCTCAGCGTGCTCTCTGCGCCGGCCTGGCCACCCATCAATCCGGCCAGGCGCCGGGTGATGGCTAGCCCAAGGCCGGTGCCGCCAAATTTGCGTGTGGTCGAGGTGTCGACCTGCTCAAAGTCGATGAACAGCCTGCTGATCATTTCCGGAGCAATGCCAATCCCCGTATCCTGAACCTCGAAGCGCACCAGGATATCTTCCTTATCTTCCTCCAACAGAATGGCGCGCAGGCTGATAGAGCCCTGTTCGGTGAATTTGACAGCATTGCTGGCGAAGTTGAGCAGCGCCTGCCGCAACCGTGTAGGGTCGCCGCGCAGCCAGACCGGCACTCCGTCCGGATCGATCTCGATCGCCAGCCCCTTGCAGCGTGCCTGGTCGGCGATCAGCGAACGAACATGGTCGAGGATGGTGTCGAGCGTAAAGTTGGTGTGTTCCAACTGCAGCTTGCCTGCTTCGATTTTGGAAATATCGAGAATGTCGTTGATCACGGAAAGCAGGTGATTGGCCGCAGTATCGATTTTGCACAGTTTTTCGACTTGTACTGGCGTCGGTTCGGCGCGGCGCAGCAGGTAAGTCAGACCGATAATGGCGTTGAGCGGAGTGCGGATTTCATGACTCATATTGGCCAGGAAGGTGCTCTTGGCGATGTTTGCCGTTTCGGCCGCAATTTTGGCTTGCGCTAATTCGGTGGTGCGCAACATGACCAGTTGACCAAGATTATTGCGGTGCTGTTCGAGTTCGGCCTCGGTTTGTTTGCGTTCGGTAATATCGCGCGAGATGCCAAGTATGCCAATGGTATTGCCCGATGCGTTGCGTACCGGTGTTTTGATCGTCTCGAACAAGCCGTGATAACCATCTGTGGCAAAGGTCAGCCACTCTTCGTTGACATGGGGATTCCCGCATTCTTCCGCCAAACGGTCGTTTTCGCGGAAAAAGTCAGCCAGTTCCCGATCCACAAAGTCGTAATCTGTCTTGCCCACGATTTCGGCTTCACTGGCGCCAAAGAAACGTTCAAATTTTGGATTGCATAGCAAGTAGACGCCCTGCATGTCTTTCAGCCAGACCAGGTCAGGGATGGTTTGCAGAGTGGTTCGCAATTGCGCAATGGCCAGCATGAGGGATTCCTGATCGCGTTTTCGACTGCTGATATCCGCGCAAATCCAGATGCTGCCATCGTCTGGATGCGCTGGATCGATAACGCTCGCGCTCGCCTCGCACCAAAACAGGCTGCCATCCTTGCGCTTTTGCAGAACCTCCTCGTTATGTTTTCTGCCTTTTGTTAAATGGGCGTATGCCCTTTTGATGAAGGCCAAAAAATGATCGTGATTCTCGAAACAAAACTCGGTCGATTTGCCCGTCATCTCGCCGGGAGCGTAGCCATAAATTTCCTCAAAGCGGCGGTTGCACAGTGCCACGCAACGATCCTTGATGTAGGCAATGCCGACTTGTGCATTGCCCAGAATGGTTTCAAGTTCCTGCTTAAGTCTGGCAATCTGCGACTGTTCGTGCTGACGCTTTATCCTCCCCGCCAGCAGAATCCCCAGCAACAGGGTGGCGACGGGATAGATCAGCATTACCGGCAGGCTAATGCCGGAAAGCACCTTGAGCGCCGATTCCCTGGGCAGAGTCAGCATGAGTGCCAACATGACGCAATGAATCGCGAGACCGAAGAAATAGAGTTCCTTGGCCGAGATTTCGTCCAGTCCGCCTCGTCGCAGCCGTCTCCAGGCAAGACCGATTCCTCCGGAACAGATGATGACGGCAATGCCGGTCCAGGCGGCTCCGCCCTGGGCGTAGCGCAATATGGCTGTCATCAGTACGGCAATCAGCGTCGGTATCGTGCCGAAAAAAAGGCCTGAAATGCCGAGCAATACCGAGCGGGTGTCAAAAACGATACCCGGTGAAAATTGCCACGGCGTCAGCATGATGGCCATGCCGATCAGGCCTGAGGCAATGCCTAGAACAACCTTTTTAATGGATGATGTCTGCAATGACCAGCGCTGAAGCGCCAAGTCATAGATGAAAACCAGCGCCATCAGCAAGGCGGCATTGTTGATAAGCGGCATGAATCCCGATGAAATCATCATGGGCTGAACCACCTGTTCCCTGTGTCGGTTTGATGCCTGTAGTCAGGCAGAAACCTGGATCAATTTATTGATAAGGTTTGTGGATGATCATACCTGTATTTGTCCTTGGCAGGTAAGCCACACCAAGACCTTGCGGTGAGGTGAGCAAAGCGAATCGGTCTGCTTACCGTGTTTCATTGGGCACGCGGATTCACAAAGTAAGTGCAACAAGTTCTCCAAAAAGGTGGGGAGCTGAGAGACTAACGGCATCCCATTTCCGCCAAGAAGGAGGATGCCATGTTGAATAAGTACCACCAGCTCACCCAGGAAGAACGATACATCATAACGGCATTGATGCGTACAGGTTGTTCTCAGGCAG
>JAGTRX010000160.1 GCA_018262285.1 Pseudomonadota bacterium
CGAAGAGCGTTTGCAGGCTGTCGGCGCCCTGCTCAAGCACTACCGCCCGGTCAGCACGCTGGCCTTCTGCAACACCAAACAGCAGTGCCGCGACTTGCATGAAGTGTTGCAGGCACAAGGCTTTGATGCCCTGGTCTTGAACGGCGATCTGGAGCAGCGCGAACGCGATCAGGTGCTGATCCGCTTTGCCAACCGTAGCTGTTCCGTGCTGGTGGCGACCGATGTGGCAGCGCGTGGCCTCGACATTACGCAACTCGAAGCGGTCATCAATGTCGACGTCACGCCCGACCCGGAAATTCACATTCACCGCATTGGCCGCACCGGCCGCGCTGACGAAGAAGGTTGGGCGCTCAGCCTGTGCACCAGTCCCGGCGACAAGCGCCGTATTGCCACCATCGCCCAGACCATGGGCAGCGAACCGGAGTGGCATGACTTTGGCGCCCTGCAAAATAGCCAGGACGCAGCGCTGGTGCCGCCAATGGTGACACTGCAAATACTAGGTGGCCGCAAGGAGAAAATCCGCCCCGGTGACGTACTGGGCGCACTCACCAGCGACGCCAATTTTACCCGCGAACAAGTCGGCAAGATTACAGTAACCGACCAATACACCTATGTCGCAGTGGCCCGCAGCATCGCGGATGCCGCCTTGAAAAAATTATCGACCGGAAAAGTAAAGGGCAAAACGGTGAAAGCGCGAATTTTGTAGCAGACAGACTCCGCAGTTCTACGAACCGGCAATCAGGCTGATCTGTAAAGAACCACCTCTCATGGTTTGACTGAGTCGGAGTTTCCCTTGCTGCTCTTGATGGTGATAAGCGTGATTTCCGGCTCGGCAAAAAGACGGATCGGTGGCCCCCAGGTACCCACTCCCCGACTGACATAGAGTTGCCGGCCGTCACCAAGCGGAATCAGGCCGGTGGGCACACCGTTGATCAGGCGGGTAGGATAGGCGAACGGCAAAATCTGGCCGCCGTGCGTATGCCCCGAAAGCTGCAGGTCAAAAGCCGCTCCGCTCTCGATAATCGGCTTGTGTTTAAGCAAAACGACAAAATCTTCGCGCCCAACGCCAGTCAGCGCCTGGCGGACATCGGCTCTAATGTCGGGGTTTTGCACGTTTCCACGCGGCATGTCATCGACGCCGGCCAGCACAATACCAGTGCGCCTCGCCGATTCAGCGCGCAAGACGGTAAATCCGGCATTGCGCAGGAAACGCAGCGAATGCTCCAGCCCGACATAGTATTCATGGTTGCCGGTGACGGCATAAGCCCCGTGCGGCGGCCGATAACCGTGAAAATGGCGGGCAAGCGAATTGAGGTGATCACCCTGCCCGTCGACGATGTCCCCCGTCGCCACAACAATGTCGGGCTTGATTTCGGCCAGTTTGGCGACAACGCGATCGAGATACCTTGCCCCGATCATGGGGCCGAGATGAAGGTCGGAAATCTGCGCGATAGTGACTTGGCCGGCCGCCAGTTTCGGCGTCGTGATGGTGATTTTTTCGACCTGGATGTTTTGCGCCTCGTAAAACCCGATGCCCAGCAAGACGAAAGCCAACAGGCCAGTCAGACTGAACGCCATTTTTTCGCTCAAAAGCCAGCGGCACTTGAACAGCCTGACGGCGACCCGACAGAGATCAATGAAAATACCAACGCAAAAGAACAGCAGCACAAAGCCCATCCAGGTATAGCTGATCCAGGCCATCACCACGGCAGCGCTGTGCCAGTCCTGTCTTTCCAGCAAACGGACAAAGAAGGGTGAGAGGGTGAGGATGAAGCCGGCAAGAAAGAGCGCCAATTTCAGGCTTTTTGATTGCGGCAGCGCTCGCCAGGCCTTGCCAAGGGCGTACCAATGCATCGCGCCATAAAGGGTCAGGACAACGGTCAGAAAAAGAGGCATAGGTACTCATCCTGTTAATTTTTTCACCTGTTTGATGGGCGTGGCAACCATTGGTTCCGCGTGCAGCACCACTCAGCGCCGCTGTTGATTGTCGCGTAAACCACGTTCACTGCGCTGCCCCTCGCGTAATACCAACACCTGTTTTATGATGCGATTTCCATGCCGCCAACCAAAAAATTGACCACTCTCCAGATCACCATTTCAATCGCGCTGGTCGTTCTGGCGATTGTTCTTCTCGGTCTTTTATTCCTGAAAAGTCGCCAACCCGCGCCATCGGCGCAAGAACTCGATGCAACACTGGTGGAAGAATACATTCGCGCCGTCGCAGCCGGAGATTACGCCACGGCCTACAAAAAACATCTGGATAGCCAATATCGCGGCCAGATTTCGCAAGCTGATTTCGAGAAAGCACAAAAAGCGCGCCGCGCCGAAATGGGCACAATCCAGAAACGCGAACTGACCTTTGACCAGACCAGCTACAACCTCTTTTCTCCCGTCCGACAACAACAACTACGCTATATGCTGCACTATCCCGGCAAGCAATGGTCAGGCGTTGTCGTGGTTTCCGATGCGGACGGCGAATGGCGCATCGAAGGCACCTACTTCAGCAGCGCCAACGATTCACTCACCTTCAATATCTGGTAAAAGCGTGCTGCTTTAACCATGGCGTCAAACAGCCGTAACAAGCTTGTCATTTTTGCCACCTAAATTGGCACCTCAGGTACTTAACCTGAGGAGAAAAAATGCAACAGCTTGATGTTCGCCAATATGCCGGTGCCCGCAAAGCACGCCCTAAACTTTCAGTCAGACTAGCGCATGACGCCGATGAGATTATTGAAGCCCAGCGCCTGCGCTACCAGATTTTTGCCGGTGAAATGGGTGCCCGGCTTTCAAACCGGATTCCCGGTGTTGATCACGATATTTATGATCCTTCCTGCGATCACCTGATTGTGCGCGATGACAACAGCGGCGAAGTGGTCGGCACCTACCGTATCCTTGCGCCCGAAAAGGCTCGCAACATCGGCTATTACTCCGAGCATGAGTTTGACCTCACCCGCCTGCAGCATTTGCGGCCGCGCCTGGTTGAAATCGGCCGTTCCTGCGTCCATCCGGATTATCGCAACGGCGCCACCATCGCCCTGCTCTGGGCTGGTCTGGCCCGCTACATGCAGGAAGGCGGTTACAACTACCTGACCGGTTGCGCCTCCGTCAGCATGGCCGATGGCGGACATGCTGCCGCCAGCCTCTATCGCCGCCTCGCGCCCGATCACCTCGGCCCCATCGAGTACCGTGTCTTCCCGCGCTGCCCGCTGCCGATGGAAGCCCTGCGCCAAAATGATCCAGCCGAGACGCCACCGCTCATCAAGGGTTACCTGCGCGCTGGCGCCTGGATTATTGGCGAACCCGCCTGGGACCCCGACTTCAATACTGCCGACCTGCCCATCCTGATGTCCATGGCCCGGCTGGACGGACGCTATGCCAAGCATTTCCTGGGGTAATTTTGGGCAGACCGAAGAGAAAGGCAGCGGGGTAGAATCCGCAACTCTACCTCGTCGACCTTGCTGTATGAATAACACCCCGCCTCTTGTCCGCGCCTTGCGTTTACTCCGTGTCGGCCTCCTCATTCTGAGCGGGGTTGCCACGGCTGTTTTTCTTTACCCCCTGCTGAACGAAAAAGCGCGCGCCCGCCGCAAACAACGCTGGTCACAGGTTCTGCTCGACATTCTCGGCGTTCGTGTCGAAGCCGATCTCGGCCACGTCATCCCTGGCAGCCTGATCGTTGCCAACCATATTTCCTGGCTCGATATTTTTGTTATCGGTGCCGTACTGCCTGCTGCTTTTGTTTCCAAGGCCGAAGTGCGTAACTGGCCGATCCTTGGCTGGCTGGCGGCGATCAACGAGACCATTTTCCTGCGGCGATGTAGTCACGGCCATGCCCGCCTGATCAATGCGGAAATTGGCGAAAAGCTGCTGGCCGGCAAACATGTTGTTGTTTTTCCGGAAGGAACGACGACCGACGGCTTGCGCCTCCTGTCTTTTCATGGCGCCCTGCTACAGCCAGCGTTGACGGCTGGACGACCGGTAGTGCCGCTGGCTCTTTCCTATTGGGAAGCGGACGGCGAGCGCAGCTTGGTGCCGCGTTACGATGGTGATATCTCCTTTGGCGAATGCCTTAATAGCATTTTGTCGCGCCGATGTTTACGGGCACGGCTACAGAGCCTGCCGGTTCTGGGCGTTGCTGGCGAAGACCGCCGAACTGTTGCCAAAGCGGCGCAAGCGGCTATTGGCAAAGTCATCCTTTAGCCAAAAGCCTTCCTGCCCTATCATCCAGACTCCGCAATTTGAGATCGGAAATTCATGCCGGATTATGGAACATCCCTCATCGGGCTGTTTGTGTCGAGCTTCATTTCAGCGACTTTGCTTCCCGGTGGCTCTGAAGTCATTTTGTTCGCCATCGTCAAGGCTTATCCGGAAAAGTTGTTGAGCACCCTGGCCATCGCCACGCTCGGCAACACCCTGGGTGGCATGAGCACTTATTTACTGGGGCGTTTGCTGCCGAACAAGGGGCAATCACTTGATCCAAAAAGAATCGCGACAGTGAAACGCTATGGCAGTATTTCCCTGCTTTTCTCCTGGGCACCCATCATCGGTGATGCCCTGTGCGCCGCCGCTGGCTGGCTCAGGTTGAACTGGCTAGCTTGCCTGCTGTGGATAACGATAGGCAAAGCCGCCCGCTACATCCTCGTCGCCATAGGCGCCATGGCCTGAAGCCGAACTATTAACTTGTTTTTGATTTACATCAAGGATTGTCCGCAGACGAACTGAAAGAATCCGCTCCAGCAAGTTTTTCATTTCACTTAAGGAGCTTTTCATGTTCTGTTACCAATGCGAGCAAACCTACCGTTCCGATGCCGGCGATGGCTGTGCCGGCAGCAAGGGGATGTGCGGCAAGGAAGCCACCACTTCCGATTTGCAGGATCTGCTAATTTACGCCCTCAAGGGCATCGGCCAGTACGCCCGCCGCGCCCGTGCTCTTGGCGCGCCCGATGCCGAAGCCGCTGCCTTCATTCCGCATGCCTTGTTCACCACCCTAACCAATGTCAATTTCAGCAATACCCGCATCGTCGACCTGATCCAGCAGGCCGCTGCCTTGCGTGATCGTATCAAGGCGCGTTACGAGGAAGCCGCCCAAAAAGCCGGCCAGACCCCGGAGGCTCTTTCCGGCCCGGCGGCTTTCCATCCGGCCGCCGATATGGAAGGCATGCAGAAGCAGGCCGCCGCCGTCAGCGTGCTGGCGGGGCAGGACAGCGTCGGCGCCGATGTGGTCGGCCTGCGCAACCTGATCCTCTATGGCCTGAAGGGCGTTTGCGCTTATACCTACCACGCCCAAGCCATGGGCTACGAGAAGGATGAAGTCCACGCCGGACTGGAAAATACGCTTGATTTTCTGGCCAGCGACCCGAGCGACATTGGCACTTTACTCAATGAAGCGCTTGAACTCGGCGCGGTCAATTTTTCCACCATGGAACTGCTCGATGCCGCCAACACCGGCACCTTCGGCACGCCAGAACCAACCTCGGTGCGCGTCACGCCGGTCAAGGGCAAGGCCATTCTGGTTTCCGGCCACGAATTCAAGGATCTGCTCAATATCCTCGAAGCCACCAGGGACAAG
>JAGTRX010000065.1 GCA_018262285.1 Pseudomonadota bacterium
CATTATTGTGAACGGATTGTGGCGGTCGTATTACGAAGTTGAGTTTTATTTCATCATCCCAAAAGGAGACAAAATGCGTATTCATCGTTTAGCATTGGCTGCAGCTGTCGTTGCCGGTATTTCCGGCTCCGCAGTTGTTCAGGCCGCAGATCTTAAAATTGCTCACATCATCGGCCGCACCGGCCCGATGGAACCCTTCGCCACCCAAGCCAGTCGTGGTTTCAAGCTCGGTCTGGAATATGCTACCGGCGGCAAGATGGAAGTCGCTGGCCGCAAGATCGTCGTCCTCGACAAGGACGACCAGTTGAAGCCTGACAATGGCAAGCAATTGCTGCAAGCCGCTTTCAAGGACGAAGGCGTTGATATCGCCGTCGGCCCGACCAGCTCCGCTGTTGCCCTGGCCATGATCCAGGTTGCTCGTGAAAACAAGAAAATTCTGATTATCGACCAGGCCGCTGCCGAAAACCTGACTGGTAACAAGGGCAGCCGTTATGTCTTCCGTACTGGTCGTAATTCCGACCACGACGCTTACGCCAACGCCGCTGTTTATGCCAAGCCGGGTAACTTCATCGCCACTCTGGCTCCGGACTACTCCTTCGGTCGCGAAGGTATTGCCTCCTTCAAGCAAGCCCTGAAGGGTTCGCCTGCTCAGTTGGTTGAAGAAGTTTACGCACCGGCCAACAACGCCGACTTCACGCCGCAAGCCACCAAGCTGTTCAACGCCCTGAAAGACAAGCCGGGCCGCAAGATCATTTGGTACATTTGGGCTGGCGCCGGTAACCCGCTCAAGATCATGGATCTGGATCCGAAGCGTTATGGCATCGAAGTCATCAGCGGTGGCGGTACTGTTCTGCCCTTCATGGGCGCAGCCCGTCCGATGGTTGGCAACGAGTCTGCTACGGCTTACTACTTCAAGTGCCCGAAGAACGCCATCAACGACTGGATGGTCAAGGAACATCAGAAGCGTTACAACTCGCCACCTGATTTCTTCACTGTCAATGGCTTCATGACCGCCCAGGCTATCGTCGAAGCCGTCAAAAAGACCAACGGCAAGACCGACGACACCGAGCTGCTGATCAAGACCCTCAAGGGTCTGGCCTTCGACAGCCCGAAGGGCAAAGTGTTCTTCAACAAGGACAACAACCAGCTCATGCAAGTCATGTACCACTTCAAGTACAAGCTGAATCCGGAAATGGACAACAGCCCGACCAAGGGTGTTGACCTGGATTGCATCCGTGAAATCCCGATCTCCGAAATGAAGATCCCGGCCATGGTGCTGAAGGACTAAGTAGTCAAGCAGGGGCGGTTGAACATGAGCAATCATGACGACCGCCCCGTTTTTTGTTTTCCTTTATCGAGTCCATCCTCATGAAACAGCCCACTGCGTCGCAAACTCCCGTGTTGGAAACGCGCGGCCTGACAGTGCGCTTCGGCGGCCATGTGGCGGTCAATTCGGTGAGCTGCGCTTTTAGCGCTGGCAGCCTGACCGCTATTGTTGGGCCGAACGGCGCCGGCAAGACCACGTATTTCAACCTGATTTCAGGCCAGATTCCCGTTTCCGCTGGAGAGGTTTTCCTCTTTGGTGAAAACATTTCCAAATTATCCACGCCGATGCGTACCCGTCGCGGTATCGGTCGAGCTTTCCAGTTGACCAACCTGTTCCCTTTCCTGTCGGTACAGGAAAATGTCCGCATCGCCGTGCAAGCGCGCGCTGGCATCGGGGCCAACATGTTCGGTATGTGGAGCGGCCACCGCGAGCTGATCGAGAAGGCCAACATGATTCTCGAACAGGTGGCACTGACCAAGCAGGCCTACGTTCAGGCACGCGCCCTGCCACACGGCGACCAGCGCAAGCTGGAAGTGGGGTTGATGCTGGCGCTGGAGCCCGAGGTGTTCATGTTTGATGAACCGACGGCCGGCATGAGCGTGGACGAGGTTCCAGTTATTCTGGATCTCATCAAGAAGATCAAGGATCAGGGCGACAAGACCCTGCTTCTGGTTGAACACAAAATGGATGTGGTTCGCGAACTTGCCGACCGCATCATCGTGCTGCATAACGGCACCCTGGTGGCTGATGGCGATCCTGAAACGGTCATTGCCTCCGACATCGTGCAGGAAGCCTATCTGGGTGCGGCACCCGATAAATCCAAGGAGGCCAAGAAATGAGACCGCCACTCCTCAAGCTCGAAGGGGTCAATACCCATATCGGGCCGTATCACATCCTGCATGGCGTCGATTTCGAAGTCCCCGAAGGCGAGCTCACCATGCTGCTCGGCCGTAACGGCGCTGGCAAAACGACTACCCTGCGTACCATCATGGGTTTGTGGCAGGCTTCGGCTGGCAAGGTAATCTACGACGGCCACGATATTGCTGACCTGCCGACACCGACCATCAGTAATATGGGTATTGCCTACGTACCGGAAAATATGGGCATCTTTACCGACCTGACGGTGCGCGAGAACATGGTGCTGGCTGCACGCAATGGCGCCATGGACAACGCCCGCCTGGACTGGATCTTTACCTACATGCCGGCACTCAAGAAGTTTTGGGAACATCCGGCTGGCCTGCTCTCCGGTGGCCAAAAGCAAATGCTGTCCATTGCCCGCGCCATGGTCGAGCCGCGCCGCTTGCTGCTCATCGACGAGCCGTCCAAGGGTCTGGCCCCGGCCATCATCCAGAATCTGGTGAGCGCCTTCAAGGCCATGAAGGAATCCGGCGCGACCATTCTGGTGGTCGAGCAGAATTTCAACTTTGCCAAGAGTCTTGGCGACACGGTGGCAGTGATGGATAACGGCAAGGTGGTGCATCGAGGCACCATGGCTGCTCTCGCTGCCGATGAAGCGCTTCAGCAGAAACTGCTGGGGCTTTCCCTTGACTCGCATCAATAGGAGGCGACATGTCTAACAAGCAAGCACTTGCCGCAGACGATTCGCTGCCCAAGAAAAAACTGGATCTGATTCCCGTCTTCCTGATTCCTGTGTTGGCTCTGCTCGTCCTGCCGCTCTATCACCTGCTGAGTGCGGGATCGACGGCGGACTGGGCGACGGCGACCATTGCCGGCATCGGTATGGGACTGATCATTTTCCTGGTGGCTTCCGGCTTCTCGCTGGTTTTTGGCCTTATGGACGTGCTCAATTTTGGTCACGGCATCTTTGTGACCTTGGGCGCCTACTTTGGCGTCACTTTCCTGGCGCCGATGCAGAGCTGGTATGAAGATCCACAGAGCATTGCCCTCAACCTGCTGGCACTGGCTGCTGCTGCCGGCTTGGGCATGCTGGTGACGGCGGTAATTGGCCTTGTCTTCGAACGCGTTATTGTTCGTCCAGTGTATGGTGCTCACCTCACCCAGATTCTGGTGACTTCAGGTGGTCTGATTGTCGCAGGCGAACTGTGTATCGTTTTCTGGGGGCCGGATACATTGCCCTTGTTGCCGGCGCCATCCTTGACTGGCGCTCTGACGATCGGCAATTTTGCTGTGGAAAAATTCCGCCTGATGACCTTGGTGGTGGGTATCGTTCTGTTCCTGATCATGCAATTGCTGCTCAATCGCACCAAACTCGGTTTGCTCATCCGGGCTGGCGTGCAGGATCGTGAAATGGTCGAAGCCCTCGGTTACAAGGTGAAGTTCCTCTTCGTCGCGGTCTTTGCTGCTGGTGCAGCGCTGGCCTCGCTGGGTGGCACCTTCTTCGGTATCTTCATGAATGGCGCTGGCGTTGGCTTGGGACCGGCAATGATGATCAACATCTTTATCGTTATCATTATTGCGGGTATGGGTTCGGTTGGCGGTGCGTTGATTGCCTCCATCATGGTCGGCATTACAGCTAACTTTACCGGTTCGCTGTTCCCCAATCTGCAGGCTTTCTCCAGTATTGCCTTGATGTGTCTCATTATTCTGTGGAGACCGCAGGGCCTCTATCCAGTCGCCAAGCGCTAGGGAGTCGATAAATGTTAAATGCACTGTTTTCAGGGGACTTTCCCCGCAGCAAACTGCTGACGGCGCTTCTCCTTCTCGTTGTCGTGGGGCTTATTTTGACCCCCTTGGCGGGCGACAAGGCGATGGGCGTTGGCGCCAAGATTTGCGTCTTCATCATCCTGGTGGCAAGTTTTGACCTGATGCTGGGTTACACCGGTATTCTGTCATTTGCCCATACCATGTTCTTTGGTATTGGCGCTTACAGTGTGGCGATGATCAGTTCCATGCCGGAGGAGCACCACTGGTGGGCCATGGGGCCGGGCTGGACTTCCGTTGGCGTTGGTGTCATCACGGCACTGGTGGTTTCAGCGGTGGTTGCGCTCGTGATCAGTATTTTCAGCCTGCGGGTACGCGCCTTGTACTTTTCCATGATTACCTTGTCGGTGGCCGCTTCCTTCCAGATTCTCTGCCAGCGTTCGACAGAAATCACCGGTGGTGATGATGGCGTGAATTTCAAGGTGCCGGCATTGCTGGATCCGGCGACGGTCTTTGCCGACCCGATCAATATCTTTGGTTACATGGTCGAAATCAACGGCATGTTGCTGGCGTACTTCGGCATTTTCATTTTTGCCATAGTCCTCTTTCTGTTCATGCTGCGCGTCATCAATTCGCCTTTTGGGCGGGTTCTGCAGGCCATCCGGGATAACGAGTTTCGCGCTGCGGCTATCGGCTACCGGGTGGTTTACTATCGCTCGACTTCCGCCGTCGTTGGTTCGTGCGTTGCTGCGTTGGCCGGTTGTGCTTATGCCCTCTGGCTGCGTTACAACGGTCCGGAAACGACTTTGGGCTTCGGCATCATGATGGATATTCTTTTCATGACGGTGATTGGCGGTATGGCGACCTTGTATGGCTCCGTTCTCGGCGCCAGCATCATGCTGCTGGCTCAGGGCTACCTGCAGGATCTGATGAAGATTTTGGTCAAGGAAGTCGAAGGCATTCCTATCGTCTCCGGTCTGCTGCACCCGGATCGCTGGTTGTTGTGGATGGGCATCTTCTTCATCATCGTGGTTTACAACTTCCCCTGGGGTATTGTTGGCAAACTGCGGATGCGCGCCCTCGGCATCAAGTAATCAAATAGTTAGACCAGAAAAGCGCCGCTTCGTCGGCGCTTTTTTTTCGCCAAAAGCAAATTACTCGCGCCGACCGGGGGTAAAAGGCCGAAAATAGAGGCATGGCGGCGAAAGCTGGACGCCACCGCAAATCCTCGTTTTACCTCGTCAGCAGATAACATCACCATGTTGTCATAGGCTGGCAATTTTTTTGAAGTCGCAACCGAAAGGAGAGTATTCATGAGCGAACCCGTAGGCATCGTTGGCTATGGCCTTTATATCCCCGAAACCTTCATGAGCGCAGCCGATATTTCCGCTGCCACTGGCGGCAAATGGAGTGCCCAGGCCGTGATAGAAAAGCTGGGCGTTATCAAGAAACCGGTGCCGGGACCTGATGATGGCACTCAGGAAATGGGTGTTCGTGCTGGCCTGGACGCGCTCAAGCGCACGGGTATGGATCCGATGGATATTGATCTGGTGCTTTGTATCGGTGAAGAGTGGAAGGAATATCCACTGACCACCTCCGCCATCTATATCCAGGAAAAGATCGGTGCCAAGCGTGCCTGGTCTATCGATCTGCAGCAGCGTTGCAACACCACCGTGGCGGCGATCAAGATTGCCAAGGACATGATGCTGTCTGACCCGGAAATCAAGACTGTGATGATCGTTGGTGGTTATCGTAATGGCGACTTCATCGACTACATGGATCCCGGTGTTTCCTTCATGTTTAATTTGTCGGCTGGCGGCGGTGCCCTGATTCTGCAACGCGGCTACAACAAGAACGTGATTCTTGGTTCGCACATCATGACTGATGGTTCGCTGTCGCGTGATGCTGGTGTGAAGTGTGGTGGCATCAACTACCCGATTGAAAAGCTGCCGGAAGCCGAATTGGCCGATATGCGTGCGCGTGGCAATCTGTCGCTCAAGGTTTTTGATGGCGAGCACATGAAGAACCGCCTGAATGAAGTCTCGGTTCCCAACTGGTACCAGTGTATCGACAAGGCTCTGGAAAAATCCGGCAAAACGCGCAAGGATCTTGGCTTCTTCAATATTTTGCACTTCAAGCCCTCGATGTTTGATGTCATGCTGGCTGACCTGGGCATGACGCGCGAGCAGTCGGTTTATCTCGACGAATACGGTCACATGGGACAGATCGACCAGATGCTGGTCATCCACGAAGGCGTCAAGCAGGGCAAGCTGAAGGACGGTACGCTGATGGTTATCACGGCCGCCGGTATTGGCTACGTCTGGGGTGCGACCATCGTCGCCTGGGGCGAGCAGAAGTAATTTAGTGGCTGTAGTAAAAGCCGGGGCGACGGATCGCCCCGGTCTCCGAATCGATTTCGGGAGAAACGCATGCTGGTCTGGAATGCCCATCGAACCAACGCCATTGTGATCCGCAACGACGGCCGTAACATTCGCCTTGTGCCGATGAAGTCAGGCAAGCTGGTGGTCGTGCGAACCACACGCGACAAATTTGATGCCGAATGGCAGCCTCATGAATATCCGCTGGAGAAAGCGCTGTCGAGCTTTCTTGAGCACGCCCACCAACAGGGCGCCACGAGCGAAGCACTTAAAGGTCTGCAGACCCTTGCGGCGCGCGATCAAACCGTCATTCACCCCTTGTTTTAGGATTTTTGCCAATAATGTGG
Source organism: Pseudomonadota bacterium (assembly GCA_018262285.1). GTDB lineage: Bacteria > Pseudomonadota > Gammaproteobacteria > Burkholderiales > Rhodocyclaceae > UBA1934. The sequence goes on from JAGTRX010000065.1 coordinate 6,675, forward strand.
TTTAGAAACCTGCAGCTCTACCGTTTGCCCGTTCCCTGGAATTTGACCCTCGAACAATTGGAAAGCCAACTGCAGCGCGGGGTTTTTCAGCGCTGCCCGAGCAACGAGCCGATGAGTCGGGGCTGGGTTTCGCCACGCGGCGATGGCGCGCTGGTTTATGCCCAAAATAGGCAATGGCTACTGGCGCTTTGTACCGAGCAACGCCTGTTGCCTGCCGCCGTCGTCGGTGATGTGGTGGCCGAAAGAGCGGCCGAAATGGCCGCACAAAATGCCTTCCCGCCCGGTCGCAAGCAGCTGCGTGAACTGCGCGAAAGGGTCACCGAGGAATTGATGCCCAAGGCTTTCACACGCAAACACAAAACCCAGATCTGGATCAATCCGCAGCAAGGCTGGCTGGGTATTGATGCGGCCAGTCCGGCCAAAGCCGAAGAAGTGCTTGAACATTTGCGCTGGACGCTTGATGAATTTCCGCTTGAGCTCCTGCACACAGAACGATCACCAGTTTCCGCCATGGCTGATTGGCTGGCTTCTGGTGAAGCGCCAACCAATTTCAGCATTGATCGCGATTGCGAACTGAAGTCGATCAGCGAAGAAAAAGCCGCTGTGCGTTATGTGCGCCACTCGCTTGAAGGCGAAGAGATTCGCGCCCATCTGGCGGCAGGCAAAGCGCCGACACGCCTGGCACTGACCTGGAACGAACGTATTTCCTTCATCCTGACCGAGAAGACGGAAATCAAACGCCTGGCCTTCCTGGATCTGCTCAAGGAAGAAGCGGAAAAGAATATCGAAAACGCCGATGAACAGTTTGATGCCGATTTCGCCATCATGAGTGGCGAGTTCGGCCGCTTTTTGCCCGATTTGATTGCGGCTTTGGGTGGTGAAACGAAAGAGGCCAAATAGGGAACTTACGCCGAGCCTGCTAGGGCTCGGCGCAGGCGGTCATTAACGGCAGACCATGCGGGCGTGTCCGGTGTCTGTTCGACCAGAATGACGTCAGCGCCGCAATTATCGAGGTCGCGCAGCGCCGCATAAAGGGCGTGAGCGTAGCCGACAGGGTCATCCGGTAGCAAATTGAACGCGGATTTTGGCAGCGCGTCGGCACAGGTTTGCAGATCAGGGCTGTGGATGAGCAGCGCGACAGTATTTGAATGGAGCTGATTCGAGATTTCAGCCTTGGCCAGCATCCGCATCGCCGTGCTCGGCGCATAGTGCGCCGGTAGCGAACCAGAAACACGTGGCGCGCCTTCGGCCGTCTCGATCGGCGGTTCCATGCCCAACACTGCGGCCAGATGTGCCGGCGCTATGTGGCCGGGACGCAGAATGACGGGTTGCTGGCGCGAAAAATCAACAATGGTCGATTCAATGCCGACGGTGCAGGCGCCACCATCAAGAATCAGCGCGACGCGTTCACCCAATTCGGCGGCAACGTGGGTGGCGGTTGTTGGGCTGATGCGGCCAAAACGATTGGCGGATGGCGCCGCAATGCCGCCTTTGTCATTGCTGGCAGCAAAACGCCGCAGCAATTCAAGCGCAACCGGATGGCCGGGCACGCGCAGACCAACCGTTTTCTGACCACCCGTGATGGCATCCGGCACCCATGCCTGTTTTTCCAGAATGACGGTCAGAGGCCCCGGCCAGAACGCCTCCATTATTTCCCAGGCTGGATCCGGAATGTTTTGCGCCCAGTATCTGATCCAGTCCGCCGCCGCCAGATGAACAATGAGAGGATGGTCAGCTGGGCGGCCTTTGGCGGCGAAAATTTTGGCAACAGCCGCCGGGTTGGCGGCGTCAGCACCAATGCCATAGACTGTTTCAGTAGGGAAGGCGACGAGTTCACCAGCCACTAGCAAATCAACAGCGCGGATGAACTCGGTATCGGAAGGCGTCACTTTGTTAATCGAGTTCCGGCAGTTTGATCGCCAGCACCTTGGCGCTTTGCGCCTGCCGGAATTGCGCCAGTTTCTGGCGTACATTATCGTCTTCGACGGCCAGCATGGCGACGACGAAGAGGGCGGCGTTGGCCGCGCCTGCCTCGCCGATGGCGAAAGTGGCGACCGGAATGCCTTTAGGCATTTGCACCATCGAATAGAGCGAATCCTCGCCGCAGAGCGACTTGGTTTGCATCGGCACGCCGAGTACGGGCAACAGAGTTTTGGCGGCCAGTACGCCGGCCAGATGCGCCGCCCCGCCAGCGCCAGCAATAATGGCTTTGAGGCCGCGTTCCTGGGCAGTGGCGGCGTAGTCCAGAGCTTCATCCGGGGTACGGTGTGCGGAGAGCACGCGCGCTTCCCAGGCAATGCCAAACTCCCTGAACATGCGGGCGGCCTGTTGCATGACCGGCCAGTCGGAGTCGGAGCCCATCAGGATGCCGACAATCGGTTGGGCGTTGTCGTTCATTTCAATTCCTTTCTTTCAAGACGCGTTCAGCAGATTCAATAGTATTGGCGAGCAACATGGTGATGGTCATCGGGCCAACGCCGCCGGGTACCGGCGTGATCAGCGAGGCAACATCCTTGGCGGCGGCAAAATCGACATCGCCGCACAGCTTGCCGGCATCAGGCCCTTCGGGGATGCGGTTGATGCCGACGTCGATGACAACCGCGCCGGGCTTGATCATGTCAGCGCTCACAAAGCGCGGTTTGCCGAGCGCGGCCACCAGAATATCGGCGCGGCGGGTGTGGAAGGCCAGATCGCGCGTTTTGGAATTGCAGACTGTTACCGTGGCGCCGGCCGAAATCAGCAGCAGCGCCATCGGCTTGCCGACAATGTTGGAGCGGCCGATGACTACAGCCTCCTTGCCGGTAAGGTCAACGCCATACTTCTCGAACATTTTCATCACGCCATAAGGTGTGCACGGGATGAAGCGCGGATTGCCCTGCGCCAGCGCGCCGACGTTTTCGGCATGGAAACCGTCCACATCCTTCTCGGGCAGAATGGCTTCGAGGATGGCGTCTTCGTCGATGTGTTTGGGCAGCGGCAGTTGCACCAGAATGCCGTGAATAGCCGGATTGGCGTTGAGTTCGGCGATTTTGGTCAGTACTTCGGCCTGGCTGGTGGTGGCAGCGTAAACGATCTTTTCGGAATGCATGCCGAGGGCTTCACAAGCGCTCACTTTGTTGCGTACATAGACTTGGGATGCCGGGTCTTCTCCCACCAGAATGACGGCCAAACCCGGCCGCTGACCTTTTGCGGCAAGGGAGGCAACACGACTCTTGAAGCTGGCGCGCAACTCGTCAGCCAAGGCTTTTCCGTCGATAATCTGGGCGGTCATGGGGTGTCCTAACAGGGCAAACTTGATTGAAAAAACGAAACACAGGTTTAACTTTCGGGAGCCGAATTTTAACAGACCTGCGAATCAAGTAAGTGCCGTGAAAAGCACTCAGGGCATGATCTCGACGTACTCGTAGACTTCGCAATCGCGCAGGGCCCTTTTTACCGGCAGCGCCGCCTTGCCGTACCATTCCTGCGGGTTATGGCGGTCAATTTCCTGGCCCATGTGGCGCACCAGTTCGCAGATGGGTTCAACGACTTTGGCGCGATAATCCAGATCGTTTTTGACGTAAGCCAGATAAAGATTTTTCATGCAGTTGCGCCGGCAAAAATGAAAGGCTTCACAGCCATCACAGGGCATGTCGGCGTGCGGTTGCAGCGGCGAGGGCTTGAGCCAGTTGGCGATGATGTCGCCCTGCTGCATCTCCGGCAGGTACATCAAATCCGGGCAGGGGAAAATGCGCCCGTCTGGCATGACGTTGATGATGTGGGTGGAAACGCGGCACTGGGTCAGGCCGTGGTACAACTCGTCGGTACGCGAAGGCATGACCTTGTTGCGGACGCTACCCATGATGGGAATAATGGGAAAAAGCCGCCGCGGGTCGGCAAAGAAACGGTCAACCAGTTGCGTCAGCACTGCCTTGCGTTTGGCGATGGCCTCGGGCGCATAGGCTTCGCCGGCGACAAACTGGAAATAGACGTAATCGAAAAGGTGGGCGAGGTCGTCAATTTCCTCAAAGGTAATGTCGGGGTCGCTCCAGGTCATGCGGGCGGTCAGCGTGCCGGGCACGCGGTCGCGAATGGCATCGAGATTGCGCATGACCTGCCGGTAGACGCCACGGCCACGGTAATGGTCGGTAATGCGTTCGCCGCCGTCAACCGAAATCAGAATATTGGACAGGTTGTTGAGAATCTCATCGGGCAGATCATCAAGCAGGGTGCCATTGGTTTGTAACTGGTAGCGGTACTGCGGATGACGGCGCATGAATTCGAGCATGTACTCGCGGTTCATCGTCGGCTCGCCGCCATAAAAGGTGACGTAAATTTCCTTGCCGGCCAGTTGTTTGTCGATAAAGGCGTCGAGTTGATCGAAGCTGTAGCGCACCTGATCCTGCGAGCCGACAACGCCGCCTTCTTCGAGTGAGCAATAGCTACATTTAAGGTTGCAGCGCAGGGTGGTGAGCAACTGCAATTCGACGCGCCCGCCGATGATGGCCGGGGTGGCGCAATCCTCCACCAGCGGATGTGTGGTGGCGAAAAAAACGGGTTTACTGATGTGCGATTGAGTCACCGAGTTTGGCCGCAAAAGATCGGAAGAAAGCCCACGGCGGGCTGCTGGTTTGTCCGTTGTTCAATGAATTTTTTTCAGTTGCAGCGTTCCGCCACCAGCAGCCGAACCCCAGTTGCCCTTGATGGATTGGGCGTCGCCTGAAACCTTGGCGTCAATCGTGATGCCCTGGTCGTGACTGAATCTGAATCTGCCATCCCTGACTTCGGCGTGGTCAAAAGGCAGCTTCAGGGTTTGTTGAACCATGCCGAACCATACGATTTCGCCTTGCAGCCTGTTTTCCACGGAACCGGTGATGCTGGCACTGACTCTGCCATCGCGATCACCCTGCTTCCAGTAGCCTTGCCAATTGCCTTTGAGTTTGCTGGCGATGGCACTATCGTCGGCGATGGCCGCACCGCTTGCCGTCACCAGCACCAATAGGATTATGGCGGCAATACGTGATGGCTTCATGGTTTCTCCGGATGGTTTTGTTGGACAGCGGCCAAGGATAAAGCAAAGCGGCAGGAATTCAAGTGAAAATCACAGGCTGAAAGCACTGCCCGGCCGCGAATTTTCGTCTTGTCAGCTCAGTACAAAATTGACGGCGTCGCCAAAAAAGTCCTTCGAGCGCTCCATGGCCATCATGTGGCCGCAACCGGCATATTCCAGATACTTGGGGGTGCGGCCAAAGAGATCGAGAACCTTTTTTTGAACGAAGGGCGGTGTCAGGACATCTTCTTCGCCGGCGATCAAAAGCATGGGAACATCGACTTTCTTGAAATCATCGTAATAATTTTTGACATTGATCACGTAGTTCATCTGCGCTTCGATAATGCGCGCCAGTGCGAGGGCGCGATCTTTGTAACGCGCACTGAGGGCGGCTTTCAGCTTGGGGATGAAGGGCTCGATCACCTCCAGATAGGCACTGCTGAACAGGGTGCCGTAGAGGGTTTCGGCCCAAAGGTCGAGCATGCCTTCGCGCAGCAGCTTGATGCCGAATTCCGAGCCGTAAATGAAAGTTTTCTCCGGGCTGAGCAATACGCCGGAAAGAACGGCCTTGTTCACCATGGCGCTGTGTTGGCGCAAAAACTCGGCTTCGATGATGGAGCCGGAAGAGATGCCGATCAGGTTGGTTTGTTCGGGCTTGAGAGCCAGGGTCTCGATAATCTTTTTGAGGTAATCGGCATGGGCGCAAACGTCGTAGGGTTGATCGTCGGAAGTCGATTGGCCCTGGCCGCGAAAATCCCAGAACAGTTTATCGACGCCATCCCCGAAAAAGGGCAGAAACTGGAACCAGGAGCGGGTTTCCATTGAGACGCCATTGAAAACGACGACCACCGGCTTGGTTTTGTCGCCGAAGTAGTCGTAATGGATGCTGACGCCGTCTATTTCAACCTTGCCGGAGATGTCCGGGGTAGGGGCATTGGGTACCGACATTTGGGCTGGCTCCTGCTTGGGATTTATAAAACGATAACAGTTTATACTGAAATTGTTGCCCACACCGGGGCGTGGTCGGAAGGCCTTTCAAGCCGGCGCGGTGCCTTGTCAATGCCGGCCGCGTGGCAGTTTTCTGCCAGTGTGTTCGAGAGCAGGATGTGATCGATACGCAAGCCCTGGTTGCGCTGAAAGCCCAGCATGCGGTAATCCCACCAGGAAAAGGATTTTTCCGGTTGCTCGAAGAGGCGGAAGCTATCCTGCAGGCCACAATCGAGCAAGCGCCGAAAAGCGTCGCGCTCGGCTTCTGAAACCAGAATCTGCCCTTGCCAGGCTCTGGGGTCATGCACATCGGCGTCTGCCGGGGCAATGTTGAAATCGCCACACACGGCCAGTTGCGAAGTCTTCGCCAGTTCTTCCTGTAGCCAGACGGCCAGCGCCTGCAGCCATTTCAATTTGTAGTGGTATTTGTCGCTATCGACAGCCTGGCCATTGGGAACATAGGCTGAAATGACGCGCACCCCGTTCACGGTGCCAGCGATCAGGCGCTTTTGCGCATCGTCAAAATGCGGGTTGCCACAGACGACATCGGTGATATTAGTGCGCGCCAGTAAGGCCACGCCGTTGTAGGTTTTCTGGCCGCTGAATGCGGTTTTGTAGCCGGCAGCCGCTACCGCGTCGGCTGGAAAATTGTGGTCTTCCAGCTTGGTTTCTTGCAGGCACACGACATCCGGCGCTTCCTTTTGCAGCCAGTCGAGCACCTGCGGCAGGCGAACCTTGAGGCTATTGACGTTCCAGGCCGCTATTTTCACTTGGCCGGTTCAACCGCCGGTTTGCTGCCATAAGGCGCTGTTTTTGGATAGCCGGCAAGATCGAGCAGATTGTCGTAGCTTTCGGTCAAAAAGCCCTTGATGGACTGATTGCCCACCTTGATCGAGGGAACGAAGGCACCACCGACCAGGGTTTTGAGCTCATCAAAATCTTCCTGCGTTTTCAGCGCTTTTTCAGTAAAGGGAATGCCGCGCTTGTTGAGGAGGGCGCGCGCATCCTTGCACTCGGTAGCGCAGTCGGCGGAGGTGTAGAGCGTAACCGGGAAATTGTCCATGGCGCGCTTGGTTGCGTAGGGGATGCCTTGCTCGGGATCGCTTCTATCATTCTGGGTGCGATCAACCAGTTTGGCATTGCCCGGTGGCGGCGTGTCGGTGATCATGACGCCGCCGGTTTTGGGATTGATCCAGCGGTAGGTTTGCGCCAGAGCGCTGCTGGCGGCGAGGGCGAGGAAAAGTGCGAAGCAGAAAGCGGACAATCTGGACATGTTTTTCTCCCGGTCAGGTTACGCGGTGATCATACCACTATGGTGCAGCAGCGCATCAACCCTTGGCGGCCTGCCGCGAAAGGCGATGAAAGATTCCAACGCCGGCCGTTCGCCACCGATGGAGAGAATCTCCTGCAGGAAGCGCTTGCCTGTCGCGGCATCGAAAGGATCGCCGGCTTCCTCGAAAGCGGCGTAGGCATCGGCAGAAAGCACCTC
>JAGTRX010000161.1 GCA_018262285.1 Pseudomonadota bacterium
CGGGTCAGCGGATGCAGCAGATATTCGAGCAGTGAACGTTCGCCAGTCTTGATGACGATTTCGGCCGGCATACCCGGTTGCAGACGATGGCCGCCCAAATCCTTCAGCCCCTTGGCCGTGACCGCCACCCGTGCCAGGTAGTAACCGGAATTGGTCGCCGGATCGACCAGCAAGTCGGCCGACACCGAGACCAGTTGGCCTTCGACAACCAGTTGCGGAGTTAGGGAGAAATTCGAGAAGCGAATATCGGCAAGCTGGCCGACCCGCACCCGATCGATCAGATGCGGCTGTATCTGTGCCTCCAGCAGCAGCGCCTCGTCCTTCGGCACGATGTCCATGATGCGCTGGCCCTGCGGAATGACCCCGCCGACCGTTTGGGTGGCGATCCCAACAACCGAACCACTGACCGGCGCCTTGATGTCGGTACGCTCCAGGGCATCGCGTGCCGCCTTGAAACGCTCTTCGTCGGCACTGACTTCGCGGCGAACTTCCGCCAACTGGGCATCGATGTCCTTGCGGAACTCCTGTTCGCGTTGCAGCTTGCGCAAGGAAAGCTCACTCGCACTCCGCTTGGCCCGGGCCTGATTGGCATACAAGTCGCTGATCGTTGCCTCGATCTCCGAGGCCATGCGTTCCATTTCCAACAGCTTGTTACGCGGTGCGTACCCTTCCCTGACCAGATCGCGCAAGCCGGCCCGCTCCTCGACCAGATAGGCCATCTGCTGCTTGCGCGACTCCAGTTGCGCCGCATAACCCTTGGCCGCCTCCTGCTGAGCCTGCATGGCCTCACCGATCGAGGCCAGTTCGCTTTGCAGTGCCAAGCGCCGGCTAATCAGCATTTGCTCCTGTGTCCGCAAGTGCTGGCCGATCAGCGGATCTTCCTTGCCAGCCAGCACATCCGGATGAAATTCGATTTTTTTCAGACCGACCTGTTCGGCCAGCAAGCGATCCTCTTGCGCACGCAAACTGAGGTATCGCTGACGCGAACCTTCGAACTCGGCACGCGCCTGAGCCTCGTTCAGCTTGATCAGCACATCGCCGGCCTGCACCACTTGGCCTTCGCGCACCAGCACCTTGTCGATCAGGCCGCCGGTCAAATGCTGGATGGTCTTGCGCTTGGTATCGACCATGACCATGCCCTGGGCCGGCACCCCTTCGTCGAGAGGCGCCAGAATCGCCCACAACATGAAGGCGCCGAAACCGCCCAGTAACACCCACGCACCCAATTTCACTGTCGGCCCGATATCCGCCTGCGGCGTCAACGACGAAGAATTTGCGTCTTTTTCACCGTCGACCGCAGGCGTCCCAGTAAACCGCTGCCACCACCCACGCCAACTCATGCCGCACCTCCCGGCTGGGCAATCGCCGGCTGGGCGGCCTGTGCCGCCCTGGTCAAGGCCCCCAACACCTCGTCGCGCGGCCCGAACAGTTGCAAGGCACCGTCGCGCAACACCATCAATTTGTCGACCACGCCGACGATATTCGTTCGATGCGTCACCAGCACAACCGTACTCCCTTGTGCCTTCAAATCGAGCACGGCGCGCACCAGCGCCTGCTCGCCGAGATCGTCGAGATTGGAATTGGGCTCGTCGAGCACGACCAGCACCGGGTCACCATACATCGCCCGGGCCAAGGCGATGCGCTGCCGCTGCCCCCCGGACAGGAAACCACCACTGGGGCCGATCGGCGTGTCGTAGCCCTTGGGAAAGCGCAGGATCATGTCGTGCACCCCGGCCCGCTGGGCCGCCCGCACCACCTTGTCGGCATCGACCTCGGCAAAACGTGCGATATTTTCGGCGATGGAACCTTCGAACAATTCGACATCCTGCGGCAGGTAACCGATATACGGGCCGACCTCCGCCTTGCTCCAGGAAAAGATGTCGGCACCATCGAGCCGAACCTTGCCCGAAGCCGCCGGCCACACACCGACCAGCAAACGAGCCAGGGTCGACTTGCCGGAAGCACTGGGGCCAACAATCCCAACCACCTCGCCGGCTGCAATTGATGCGTTCACCCCTTTGAGCACGACAGTCTGCGAATTCGGCGGCGACGCCACCAGATTTTCCAGGCTGACCGCTCCCTTAGGACGCGGCAACTTCATGCCGGCCTCACGGGCCGGAACCGCCAGCAAGAGCTTCTGTAGACGTTCGTAAGCGGAACGAACGGAAACCAGATTTTTCCACACGCCGATGGCCTGTTCGACCGGCGCCAGTACGCGCCCCATCAAGATCGAAGCGGCAATCATGCCGCCCGGCGACAGCTTGCCCTCGATCACCAGTAAAGCGCCCAAGCCGAGGATCAGGGACTGTTGCGCCAACCGAAAAAACCGCGTCGCCGCACCGATGGCCCCGGCGCGATTGCTGGCTATCTGCTGCAAGGCAATGCTGACCTTGTGCTTGGCATTCCAGCGTTCGCGAATGGCCGGCAGCATACCCATCGCCTCGATCACCTCGGCGTTCTTCAGGTTGTTGCCGGCAAAATTGCTGGCCTGCATCCCTGCTGTATTCGCCTCGGCCAGCGGCTTCTGGGTAGACTTTTCGGTCAGCCAGGTCAAGCCGACCAGAATCAAGCCGCCAACCAGCGAAAAAACTCCGAGCCAAGGGTGCAGCAAACTGATAACGATTAGGAAGATCGGGGCCCACGGCGCATCGAAAAAGGCAAACAAGCCATTCCCGGTCAAGAACTGGCGCAAATTGGTCACATCGGACAGCGCCTGCGCCGGATTGCCACCGGCTCCGCGCAAGGTGGCCTCAAAGGTCGCACCGAACACCCGATCGTTCAGCCGCGCATCCAGTTGAATACTGGCCCGTACCAGCAATTGCGAACGCACCCACTCCAACGCGCCCAGCAAACCATACAACCCCAGGGTAATGAGCGACACCATGACCAGCGTCATCTCGTTGCGGCTGTTCAAGACCCGGTCATAAACCTGCATCATGTACAACGACGGCACAAGCATCAGCGCATTGACGAAAAAACTGAACACCCCGGCAACGAGGAATATCCGCCGCATCGACCACAGGGCTTCATCGAGCTCGGAACGCTTTTCAGAAAGCAAACGCATTTATTACCTTAGTGAGGCCATTGGGCCATTCAAAAATTTTCTTCAAGTGTCACCGGGCCGGAATTCTGCATGGGTACAGCAAAAATAACAACACAAACACAATGTAACTTGACAGTGCATACTCCTTGCCACCAAACGAATAGGGGGTAGCAAGCGTACAACCCCTAAGCCCCTGAACAAACAGTCCAGGCCGCCTCAAAGTGCCAACACAAACCAATTACTGCAACTCTCATCTGCTGCCATGCAGTTGTATATCTCGGAAAATTGTGGAGATTTTCCATTCCAAATTAACCGAGCTGGGTTTGGGGAAATTATAAAGACTCGTCCCGACGGCAATCCGAGCTTGTGCATGCCACTACTGCGGAAAAATGAGTTAGGGCAGTTACCGTGACAGGCACTATGGGAAAATTGCCACACATTTCACCAAAGTACAGTTGCAGCGCACCGGCTGGCGTGGCAAAAGCTGAGGCAGACTCCAGCATGACAGTGAGGGAAAAAGCATACCTGACTTCTCGTCAGGCAAGCCCCCGTCCGACGGAAACCGAGAGGGGTGCAGCGTCACCTCAACTTCCGCGGCAACAGACCAAGAGGACGCTGAGCCTCAGAAGATTCAGGGCGTGACGCTGGCGAACGCTCCCCCACAACCTTGTCAGCAGCAGGGGGCTCGTAGCTTTTACCTTATCACCTACCTGAGCAGGTGGCGCCCCCGAAGAAAATTAGGCGACAGCAACGATGTCGCCACCAGCAAAGGTAGCACCAGCCGTCAGGCCAGTCACACCAACCAGTTGGACAAGAACATCATTAGCACCCAAACCAGCCAGACCGTCAGAGATGAACAGGTAGCTGTCTACGCCGTCATCATAGATCAGGGTAGAGCCAGCTGTGCTGGTCGTGCTGTTGCCCAGTTCAGTAATGAACGCCCCCAAGTCAGCAACACCAGCAGTCACAAGACCAGCGACAACAGTCAGACCGGTACCCGCGCCTACATCGGCGACCAAGGCAGTCGCGCCGAAATCGATAACGTCAGAACCAGTTCCGAAATCAGCAATGACGTCAAAGTTGCTAGCGGACGGCAAACCAGAAGCACCTACAGCAAACACGAAGGTATCGTTACCAGCACCACCCGTCACGCTGTCGGCACCAGCACTACCAGTGATAACGTTGTCCACAACACTGCCAACCAGCGTATCGTTATATGAGGATCCGATCAGGTTCTCGAAGTTCTTAACAACGTCCATTCCTGCACCAACGGTATTTTGTGCGCCGGTTGTTGCCAGGAAAACTGTGACACCGGTACCCGCATAAGCGTACGCCACGGTATCCGTACCCAAACCACCATCCAGCGTGTCATTGCCAGCTCCTCCACCGATGGTGTCATTACCTGAACCACCATTGATCGAGTTGGCGCCGGGACCTCCAGTCAAGGTGTCGTTATACGAGGACCCGGTCAGGTTCTCGAAATTCTTAACAGTGTCGCTTCCTGCACCAACGGTGTTTTGTGCGCTGGTCGTCGCCAGGGAAACTTTGACGCCTGCTGTCACACCCTCATAAGACAGGGTATCCGTGCCCACACCGCCATCCATGCTGTCATTACCCGCCCCACCTTTGATTGTGTCATTTCCATATGACCCTAGCAGCGTATCGTTGCCGACTTTGCCATCAAGCAAGTCATTACCGCCATAGCCGTTCATCCTATCCGCATAGGCGCTGCCATAGAAGGTGTCATTCCCCTTGAACCAGACTGCCATTTCGGCCTCGAACTTATAGAGCTTCGGCGCCCCGCTCGCGATCACATATCCATTATCCCAATAATTATTCGCCATACTGTAGGACAGATTGGTCGTTGTGAACCACTTGACGGTCCCCAGCGCTGCCGTAACGGAAGTCAGTGTTCCCGAATAAATCCCTGAACTTGAACTTGCTTTGAAATTCGACGATGCGCTCATAAGCGAGACAGTTGCATCCGGGTTCGGTGCCGGCATGACAAACACACATTTGGATGCAGAGTAGCTCTTCAGGTACCCCGAGTCCGCACTGGCGTAGGAAACCAGATTCGTGTAATTAAATGCCGTGTATGCAGTAAAAGTCGCCATTAAATATCCAAAAACCAATGCAACAGCCCTTGATCGACAGGCAAGTACACCTTACCGAACCAAGACTAACTGTTAGGCTAGAAATCGCAGACACCATTCAGCTTGCCCGCGCGCGCAGGACATGAGTATAACAAACACAAAATCTGGCGTGCAAAATATCACTCGAACCCAAGCCAAGACAACCAACGAGGACGAATAACAGCTTGATAATCAAAACTCTCGACAACTTTGCGCCGAGCTAACCCGCCCAAACCGACCTCCGGCTCATGCAAAATAGCCAAGGCGCGTTCCGCCAGTTGCAGCGGCTCGAAAAAATCAAACAAGACGCCCTCCACACCGTCGCTCAGGACCTCCTCCACCGGCGAGGTTC
>JAGTRX010000066.1 GCA_018262285.1 Pseudomonadota bacterium
GAGTTGCAATGCTTTTTGAAAACTTTCTTCGGCCTGTTCGAGTTGCCCCAGGTTCAATAGTGTGTTTCCTACGTTCAGGTGGGCGGTGATAAAGTCAGGCGAGATTTCTATGGCTCGGCGATAGCTGACAATGGCCTCCTGCAGGCGTCCGGTGTCTTTAAGGCATGATCCGAGGTTGCAGTGCGCTTCGACAAAATCGGGTTTGAGTCGTGCTGCCTCTTGAAAATTTTTCGCTGCTTCTTCGAATTGGCCGGTGGCGGCGAGAATGTTGCCAAGAGCAAGATGACCGTACGGGTTGAAGGGCGATTCTTCAATCTCTTTGTGGTAGCAGTTCAAGGCACTGTTCAAATCGCCATTGCGTTGGTGGTTTTGCCCTTCAAGCAGTAGCGGCGATTGCGCATCGAAAATTTGGGGTTCTGGCGTTTGTGTGAAAAATTTTTCTGCTTTAGTTTGGAGCCATTTGAGCAAATTCATGGTGCGCCTTGCGAAATGTTGGTGTCAGCGCCGGTGATTGTAAGGTGCTAAAGGCTGAAGTCAAATTGCTCGTGACACTGTGAAAAAGTTTTCTCAGTATCTCATGCACAACAATTCTGACACTTCCGTTTCAGTGGGATTGTCGGGTTTGCCAGTTTTGCAATGATTGCTGTTTTCAGCGGCCATCCCAGTTGTAGCGCTTGGCGCGTTGCCAGCGCAGATCGGGTTTCTGGCGCGGATTCAGGCTGTTTGGGGCAGCGGTTTTCCTGCCTGCCGGGGGCTTGGTGGTGGACGATCCGGGCGCGGGCTTTTTTGGTGTTTTGGTCATGGTAGACTCGTTACTCTATTTTAGCGTGCGGCTTCCCCATGTCCGGAAATACTTTTGGCACTCTGTTTACCCTGACTTCCTTTGGCGAGTCGCACGGTGCGGCGATTGGCGGCATCGTTGACGGTTGCCCGCCGGGGCTGGAGTTGTGCGAGGTTGATCTGCAAAAGGAACTGGATCGGCGCAAACCCGGCACTTCCCGCCATGTGACGCAACGGCGCGAACCGGATACTGTGGAAATCCTCTCCGGTGTTTTTGAGGGCAAAACGACCGGTACGCCGATTGCCTTCATCATTCGCAATCTCGACCAGCGCAGTGGCGATTACAGCAAGATCGCCGAATTTTTCCGCCCCGGTCATGCCGATTATGCCTACCAGCAGAAATACGGCCTTCGCGATTATCGCGGCGGTGGCCGCGCTTCGGCACGCGAGACGGCGGTGCGGGTGGCGGCGGGCGCGATTGCCCGCAAGTGGTTGCACCAGCATTGCGGGGTGACGGTGCGCGGCTGGATGAGCGCCCTGGGTAATATCGACATTCCTTTCGTTGATGGCGAAGAAATCGACCGCAATCCTTTTTTTGCTCCGAATGCGGCGATGGTTCCGGAATTGGAAAAATATATGGATGCCTTGCGCCATGCGCTGGATTCGGCGGGGGCACTGATTACGGTGACTGCAACCGGTTTGCCGCCGGGTTGGGGCGAGCCGGTGTTTGACCGACTGGATGCCGAAATCGCTTACGCCATGATGGGGATCAATGCGGTCAAGGGGGTGGAGATCGGTGCCGGTTTTGCCAGCGTGAAGCAACGCGGCAGCGAACATGGCGACGAGATGCTGCCGGAGGGTTTTGCCAGCAACAACTCGGGCGGCATCGTTGGCGGCATTTCGACCGGGCAGGATATTGTCGTCCGGCTGGCGATCAAGCCGACACCTTCCATCGCGCAGCCGCGCCGTTCCATCGACCAGTTTGGTCAGGCGGTCGTAGTGGCAACGCAGGGGCGGCACGATCCTTGTGTCGGCATCCGTGCCACCCCGATTGCCGAAGCGATGCTGGCGCTGGTACTGATGGATCACGCTTTGCGCCAGCGGGCGCAGTGCGGCGATGTGGTTTGTTCAACCCCTCGCATTCCGGCAAAAATCGCGTAGTATTACAATCGAATCCGTTCGATAGCGGTAACCAGGGCCAAAGGGGGGGTAGCAAATGCAAGTTGAACATCACGAACTGGGCAAAGAGTTTCCCGAGATGATCGACGCCATCCGGGCGTTGCGGGCATCGAATGCGCTCTTTGCCAAATCTTATGATCAGTATCAACGTTTGACCGGCAAGGTCGAGGATCTGGAAGAACATGACATGCCAGTGGCCGACTTTACCCTGGAAGATATGAAGAAAGTTCGTGTCAAACTGAAAGACGAGCTTTACCACTTTTTGCTGGCCTATCGGGCTGGTCAGCAAAACGCCTGAGGTCAATCGGGCTGAACCGAAAAAAACAAGCCGTGCGGTGCATCCGGTAAAATGACTGGATGCACGCTTTGCCCTACTGGCGACTTTCCGGTTATTACTTTTTTCATTTCGCCTTTATAGGCGCCTTTCTGCCCTTTTTCGGGCTTTATTTGCAATCCATCGGTTTTTCGGCCTGGGATATCGGGCTGCTGATGTCGCTAATGAATGTCATGCGTCTGTTCAGCCCGTCTATCTGGGGCTGGCTGGCTGACCGCAGCGGATGCCGGGTGCCGATTATCCGTTTGGCCGGGTTGATGGGGTTGACCGGCTTTTCCATCTTTTTCTACCTACGCGGTTTTACCGGCATGATGCTGGTGATGGGGCTGCTGTCCTTTTTCTGGAGCGCCGCGCTGCCTTTGGTCGAGGCGCTGACTTTCAGCCACCTGCGTGAGGCCAGTACTCATTACAGCCGCATCCGGTTGTGGGGGTCGATCGGTTTTGTGCTGGCGGTTCTTGGCACCGGCGCTTTGCTCGATTACTTGCCGATCAACACCGTGCTGACTGTTTGCTGGCTTTTCATGGCAGGCAATTTTGGCTTGGCGCTGAGTTTGCCGGAAGCGCTACCGGCGCCTGAGAAAAAGGGGCAACTTGCCTTGGTCGGTCTGCTCCGCCAGAGCCGGGTCAAGTCGCTTTTCGCCGCCAGTTTTGCCATGTCGGCCGCGCATGGCGCTTTCTATATTTTCTTCTCCATCCACCTGGCAGCACATGGTTACGGCCAGGGACAAGTCGGTGTTTTGTGGACTTTGGGCGTCGTGGCCGAAATTCTGGTTTTTCTCGCGATGGCACGCCTGAACCGGATTTTTTCGCTGCGCGCCATTCTATTTGCCTGCTTTTTGGCAGCTATCCTGCGTTTTCTGCTCACCGGCTGGTGCGCCGGCTGGCTATCGTTATTGGTGCTGGCGCAATTGCTGCACGGGCTGACGTTTGGCGCCCATCACGCCGCTTCGATTGCCGCTGTTAACCGCTGGTTTGCAGGGCGTGCGCAGGCGCGTGGGCAGGCCTTGTATTCCAGTATCAGTTTTGGCGCCGGTAGTTTGTTCGGTGGTCTGGTCAGCGGCTGGATGTGGGATGCGGCGGGGGCAGACTGGACTTTTGGCATCAGCGCCTTGTTTGCCCTGGCTGGATTGTTGCTGATTGTGTTCGGAGTGCCCGCCGATTCAAGTGAGACTGGCACCGCACCGGCGCAAATGCGATAATTCCCAACTTTTCGGCTCGGACTTTTCATTATGGCGAAGACGCTTTACGACAAGCTTTGGGATAGTCACGTGGTTCACGTTGAGGAAGATGGAACCGCGTTGCTCTATATCGATCGTCATCTCATCCACGAGGTGACCAGTCCGCAGGCCTTCGAAGGGCTGCGCCTAGCCAAACGCAAGGCTTGGCGGCCGTCCTCGATTGTGTCCACTCCCGATCACAATACGCCGACCGATCATTGGGAAGAGGGGATCAAGGATCCCATTTCGCGCCAGCAGGTGGAAACGCTTGATGCCAATATCCACGAATTCGGTGCGCTGGCCTATTACCCGTTCAAGGATCCACGTCAGGGTGTGGCGCACGTTGTCGGGCCGGAAAATGGCGCTACGTTGCCGGGGATGACGGTTGTTTGCGGCGATTCACATACGGCAACGCATGGCGCTTTTGGCTGTCTGGCGCACGGCATCGGCACTTCCGAAGTCGAGCATGTGCTGGCAACGCAATGCTTGCTGCAAAAGAAAATGAAGGCCATGTTGGTGCAGGTTGATGGGGCTTTGGGTAAGGGCGTCACAGCCAAGGACATCATTCTGGCTGTGATTGGCCGCATCGGCACCGCCGGCGGCACGGGTTACGCCATCGAGTTCGCCGGTTCGACCATACGCGGTTTGAGCATGGAAGGGCGCATGACCGTCTGCAACATGGCGATCGAGGCTGGTGCGCGCGTTGGTTTTGTTGGTGTGGATGAAACCACCATAGCCTATCTGCGTGGCCGTTCATTTGCGCCCAAGGGCGAGTTGTTCGACAAGGCTGCGGCCGTCTGGCGCACTTTCAAGAGCGATGAAGGCGCCAAATTTGATCTGGTGCTTAATTTCAACGCCGCCGAAATTCAGCCGCAAGTGACTTGGGGGACTTCGCCGGAAATGGTCATTACCATCAGCGACAATATTCCCGACCCGGCCAGGGAAAAGGATGCCGGCAAACGCGAAGGCATGGAGCGCGCCCTGCAATACATGGGGCTGACGCCGAATGTGCCGATCAAGTCTGTGGCAATCGACAAGGTCTTCATTGGTTCGTGCACCAACGGCCGCATCGAGGATTTGCGCGAGGCAGCGGCGCTGCTCAAAGGCCGCCGCATCGCCGCCAACGTCAAGTTGGCGATGATCGTGCCGGGTTCCGGGCTGGTCAAACGGCAGGCCGAGGCGGAAGGTCTGGACAAGGTCTTTATCGCGGCCGGTTGCGAGTGGCGCGAACCGGGCTGTTCGATGTGTCTGGCCATGAATACGGATCGCCTGGAGCCGGGCGAGCGTTGTGCTTCCACCTCCAATCGTAATTTTGAAGGACGGCAGGGGCCGGGCGGACGCACACATCTGGTCAGTCCGGGCATGGCGGCGGCAGCGGCGATTGCCGGGCATTTCGCCGATGTGCGCGACATTCTGTAAGGGTGATGCTGTGCAACGGTTTGAAGCATTTACTGCAATTGTGTTGATGTTGATGGGTCTGACGGCCTGCAATACCGTTCAGGGTATCGGCAAGGACATCAAGAAGGGTGGCGAAGCCATCGAAAGAGCCGGGAGCAAGTAATGGATAAATTTGTACGTCTGGAAGGTCTGGTGGTGGCGATCGACCGCAACAATATCGACACCGATGCCATTATTCCGAAGCAGTTTCTGAAGTCGATCAAGCGTTCCGGCTTCGGCCCGAATGCCTTTGACGAGTGGCGTTATATGGATGTTGGGCAGCCGGGCGAGGATTGCATCAATCGGCCAAAGAATCCCAATTTTGCACTGAACCAGCCGCGTTATCAGGGCGCCCAGATTCTGCTCACCCGCCAGAATTTCGGCTGCGGCAGTTCGCGCGAACATGCGCCTTGGGCGCTGCTCGACTTTGGTTTCCGGGTGATTGTGGCCGAGAGCTTTGCCGATATTTTCTTCAATAACTGCTTCAAGAACGGCATTCTGCCTATTGTTCTGCCCGCCAACGAAATCGAGGAAATTGTGAAGCAGGTGGAAGCGATGCCCGGCTACAAACTGACGGTCGATTTGCCGGCGCAGACGGTGACGCGGCCGGATGGTCGTGCGATTGCCTTCAATATCGATCCCTTCCGCAAGGAATGCCTGTTGAATGGTTGGGACGATATCGGCTTGACCCTGCGCCATTCCGAAAAAATCTGTGAATTCGAAGCGCGTCGTCGTTTTGAGCAACCTTGGCTTTTTGCATAATCAAAGGAAATAAACGTGAAAATCTGTGTTCTGCCGGGTGACGGCATTGGTGTGGAAATTACCGAGCAAGCCGTTCGGGTGTTGAAGGGGCTCGGCCTCAAGTTCGAGATGGAAGAAGCGCTGCTGGGCGGCATTGCGGTCGATCAAACCGGCAGCCCCTATCCGGAAGCGACCGCCAAACTGGCGCGTGCTGCCGATGCTGTGCTGCTTGGTGCCGTTGGTGGTCCGAAATGGGACAACATGCCCCGCGAACAGCGTCCGGAACGCGGCTTGCTTGGTATCCGTCAGGATCTGGGGGTGTTTGCCAATTTACGTCCGGCCTATCTTTACCCCGAACTGGCCAATGCCTCGACGCTGAAGCCGGAAGTGGTGGCTGGGCTCGATCTCCTGATCGTGCGCGAACTGACCGGCGATATCTACTTTGGTCAGCCGCGTGGCATCAAGACCGAGAATGGAGAGCGCGTCGGCTTCAACACGATGGTGTACAGCGAAACAGAAATCCGCCGTATCGCCAAGGTCGCTTTTGAAGCCGCCAGGAAGCGCAGCAAGAAGGTGTGCTCGGTCGACAAGATGAATGTACTGGAATGTACGCAACTGTGGCGCGACGTTGTCATCGAAACCCACAAGGATTATCAGGATATCGAGTTGACCCACATGCTGGTTGATAACTGCGCCATGCAACTGGTGCGTAACCCGAAGCAGTTTGACGTGGTGGTGACTGGCAACATGTTTGGTGACATCCTCTCGGACGAAGCCTCGATGCTGACGGGCTCCATCGGCATGCTGGCTTCGGCTTCGCTCGATGCCAACAACAAGGGCTTGTACGAGCCTTCACACGGTTCGGCGCCCGACATCGCCGGCAAAAACCTGGCCAATCCGCTGGCGACTATTCTGTCTGCCGCCATGATGCTGCGCTACTCCTTCGCCAACGAAGAAGCGGCACTAAGGATCGAAAATGCGGTCAAAAAAGTTTTGGCGCAAGGTTTCCGCACCGGCGACATCTACGAGCCGGGTACCAACAAGGTCGGCACTAAGGAAATGGGTGATGCCGTTTTGGCTGCCTTGTAACACAATTTTGTAACCGGCATCGGAGCGTTGCAAGCGCCTCGATGCCTCCAGCAACGGGTGAGGCAAATGAAGAAGGTTGGTCTGGTTGGTTGGCGCGGTATGGTGGGTTCTGTCCTGATGCAGCGCATGCGGGAAGAGGGCGATTTTGCCTGCTTCGAGGCGGTCTATTTTTCAACTTCGGCCGTGGGTGGCAAAGCCCCGGATGGCAGCGCCCTGCAGGACGCCTTTGCCATCGACGCACTGAAAAAACTCGACATCATTGTCACCTGTCAGGGCGGTGATTACACCAAGGAAGTTTTCGGCAAACTGCGTGCTACCGGTTGGAACGGCCACTGGATCGACGCCGCTTCGTCGCTGCGCATGGAAGATGGCGCGGTCATCATTCTCGACCCGGTTAACCTCAATGTCATTCAGGCTGCACTGGCCAAGGGCGGCAAAAACTGGATCGGCGGTAATTGCACGGTTTCACTCATGCTCATGGGTATCGGCGGCTTGTTCCAGCAGGGCTTGGTTGAATGGGTGTCGTCGATGACCTATCAGGCTGCTTCCGGCGCTGGCGCCCAGAATATGCGCGAGTTGCTGGCGCAGATGGGTGCGCTGCACGATTCGGTCAAGGATTTGCTGGCCGATCCGGCCTCCGCCATTCTCGACATTGATCGCAAGGTGGCCGAAACCATGCGCTCGCCGAATTTTCCGACCAAGAATTTCCGCAACACGGCGCTGGCCGGCAGCCTCATTCCGTGGATCGACGTGCCGTATGAGCATGGCCAGTCGAAGGAGGAATGGAAAGGCGGTGCCGAATGCAACAAGATACTGGGCAATCCGCCGTTCCGTAGCCCCGGCAGCATTCCGGTCGATGGCCTGTGCGTGCGCATTGGCGCCATGCGCTGCCATTCGCAAGGTTTGACCATCAAACTGAACAAGGATGTGCCGCTCGACGAAATCAGCGATGTCATCGCCAAATCGAATCCCTGGGCCAAGGTAATCCCCAATGATCGTGAAATCAGCGAACGCGAACTGACCCCGGCGGCGATTACCGGCACGCTGACCGTACCGGTTGGCCGTCTTCATAAAATGGCAATGGGTCCGGAATATCTGGCGGCTTTTACTTGCGGCGATCAGCTGCTGTGGGGGGCGGCCGAACCGCTGCGCCGCATGCTGCGCATCCTGCTTGCGGCTTGATGCCACCTTTGGAAATTCAGGTTTGACGGCCTAAACGGCAGTATTTTCCTGCGGAAATGCTGCCGTTGTTGGAATTATGCAAAAAGGCATCATTTCAGAAGCAAGTTTAGCTTGCATAGCTAAGTGCATGATGTTAATTTAAAACCTCCCCCATTTCAGGCTCAGGGTTGCGCTGTGAGAGACAAACTTAGCTCAAAGATGAAAATGAGTGCTGCGGCTATCGCCGTGGCTTCCTCCCTTGCCATGCTTCCGACGGCTGCCGATGCGGCCAGTCTGGGTCGGATCACGGTTTTTTCCGGCATGGGGCAGCCCTTGCGAGCGGAGATCGAGGTCAGTGCCACCCGGGAGGAATTGCCCGGCATGGTGGCTCGGCTCGCTTCGCGTGAAACCGGTCAGTCCGGCGGTGACGCTGCGGCGGTACTCTCGGATCTGCGCTTCTCGCTGGATCGACGATCCGGCGGAGTGAGTGTTATTCGTGTCAGCTCCTCCAAGCCGGTGCATGAGCCCTTCCTTAATTTCTTTGTTGAATTGAATTGGCCCAGTGGGCGTTTGGTTCGCGAATATGTTTTCCTGCTCGATCCGCCGGAAGTCTCGGCCAAGGTTCGGGCTAAACCGGTTACGGAAGCGCCGCGTGCAACAGTCGTCGAAACCCGGCCGGTAACCAAGCAGGCTCCGGTTGAAAAGGCTGACCTGGCTGGCAGCAGAAAGTCTGCAACGGCCAAGGTGGTGACTTCCAAGCAAGCGGCCGAAAAACCGGCACCGGATACCGAAAAAACAGTTTCGGCAGATCAGCGTGAAGTGAAGTCCGGTGACTCGCTGAGCAAGATTGCACGGGAAGTGAAACCAGAGGGTGTCAGTCTTGATCAGATGATGGTGGGCATTTACAGGAACAATGCCGATGCCTTCGCTGGAAACAATGCCAATCGCCTGAAAAAGGGCGTCATCCTGAATATTCCGAACAAGGATACTGTCGCCGCCATTCCGCAGCCGGAAGCGCGCAAGATATTGCAAACTCAGGTTTCTGACTGGAATGCCTATCGCCAGAAGCTGGCAGCTGCGACTGAAAAAACACCGGTCAAGGTAGAGGCGGGAACGCAGGCGGCAGCTGGCAAAATTACAGCCAAGGTTGATGACAAGGCAGCGCCGGCTCAGACACCCAAGGATCAGGTCAAGGTGACGCCGACGCAGACGGTGAGTAAAGGCGTGGTTGCTGGCAAGGGTAAGGTCATGTCCGAAGAGGATTTGATCGCCAAGGAAAAAGCCCTTAAAGAAGCCAATGAACGCCTGAGGTTGCTGGAAAAGAATGTCGCCGAGTTGCAAAAGCTGGTCGAGATGAAGAACAAGAGTCTGGCCGAACTGCAAAAACAGGCAGCGTCAGGCAAACAGACGGCGGCTGAAAAGGCGGCCACAGAAAAAGCGGCGGCTGCCGAGAAAGCCATGGCGCTCAAGATGGCGGCTGATAAAGCAGCTGCTGAGAAGAAAATGGCGGCGGAAAAGGCTGCTGCGGAGAAAAAGGCGGCAGCGGACAAGGCTGCGGCCGATAAGAAAGCGGCTGAAGAAAAGTTGGCTGCCGAGAAGAAGGCGGCGCTGGACAAGGCGGCAGCAGACAAGAAGGCGGCCCAGGAAAAAGCAGCGGCAGATAAAAAGGCAGCCGCCGATAAAGTGGCGGCTGAAAAGATTGCAGCAGCGAAAACAGCGGCAGAGAAGAAGGCTGCCGAGGAAAAAGCGGCGGCTGACAAAAAGGTAGCTGAAGAAAAGGCTGCAGCCGAAAAGGCTGCAGCCGAAAAGGCAGCTGAAGAAAAGAAGGCGGCCGAAGAAAAGGCGGCAGCCGAGAAGAAAGCGGCTGATGAAAAAGCTGCGGCCGATAAGGCGGCAGCGGAAAAGGCCGCCGCTGAACAGACAACTCAGGCAGTAACGACAACGACGGAGTCGGTACCGACGACGACGCTGGCACCAACTACGCAGCCGGTTCCGACCACCACGCAGTCAGTGACGACAACGACACTCATGAAGCCGCCCGCGCCTGCGCCGGAAAGTGGCTTCCCGTATGGTCTGGTCGGTGGCGTTGGTGCATTGATTGCGGCTGCAGCTGGATTCATCTTCTACAAGCGTCGCCGTAAAGAGGCAGCACCGGGCGGTGGCAGTATGACGACGATGCCGGTTGCGCAGTCCAGCCTTGGCCCAAATTCTGTCTTCCGTAATACTGGTGGTCAGAGCGTTGATACCGGCAATACCACGCCGCAATCGACCGATTTTAGTCAGACCGGGCCGGGAACTATCGATACCGACGAGGTCGATCCGGTTGCTGAAGCCGATGTGTACATGGCCTATGGCCGCGATGCACAGGCCGAAGAAATTCTGCTTGAAGCATTGACCAAAGACCCGCACCGTATCGCTATCCACGTCAAACTGCTCGAAATCTACGCCAATCGTAAGAGCGTCCGTCAGTTTGAAACCCTGGCCAGTGAATTGTTCTCGCAAACCAATGGTGTTGGCGCTGAATGGGAGAAGGTCGCTGCCATGGGCGCCAAGCTCGATCCGGCCAATCCGTTGTATACCGGCGATAAATCGTCCAGTGCGGCTGCTTTCAGTGCTGATTCGACCATGGTACTGACTGCCGACAAGATGCAGGCAACGGTGGCCATGCCGGGCGCTCTGTCACAGATGGCTGCAGCGCAAGAAGCTGCAGCGGCTGAGGTCGAGCCACAAACGCAGCCTTCCGAATTGATGAGCCTCGATTTTGATCTGGGTACTTCAACGAGCCCGACTGCTGTTGATGTGACTCAAGAAGCAGAGGCGGCAGCAGTGGTGCTGGCAGAAGAGCCGGCAGCAATGCCTGCGGCCGAGGAAGCCAAACCGGGCGCGCTGGATTTTGATCTGGGTCTGGGTTTGCCAGCGGGCGATCAGGCGAAAGAGGTCGCTGAAGCCGATGCCGGAACCGGTAGCCTCGATTTTGATCTTGGCCTGAGCAGTACCGATTTTGGCGGAGCCGATTTGGGTGAAGTACAAGCCCTGACGAGCAGTCAGCCCGACTTCGGTGCGGCAACTGAAATGGCACCGCAAAGCGTGCCGGCCGTTGAGCTTTCTCCTGACTTGACCGCCACCAGTGGGCTTGAGTTTGACGTTCAGCTAACAGATTCGGTTTACATGGAAACGCCGCCTGCATCGCCGGTGGATATCGGTTCCATCAATCTCGATCTGGGTGCGCCGGCAGTAAGCTCCGAGATTGCCGAATTCGCGCCGATGGCTGAAGAATCGGCTGCGGTTGATCCGCGTTGGGAAGAGGTCAGTACCAAGCTCGATCTGGCCAAGGCTTACGAAGAGATGGGCGATCTCGAAGGGGCGCGTGAATTGTTGCATGAGGTTGTCGCCGAGGGGCCGCCCGAAATGGTCGAACAGGCCAAATCAATATTGGCCAGAGTCGGCGAATAAAACGCACTACTCTCACAATACATAGCCCCCGCGTGGGGCTATGTGCTTTTATGGATCTGATTCGTAATGAACGTCAGCTTGGCGATTACTACCCAAAAAGGTAAAACCCGTCATTCCGGCGTAGGCCGGAATCCAGTGCTGCCTCGAGCGTGCTCTCTGAATTCCGGTTTGGCCGTTCGTCGAAACTACACTTCGCTCCGTTTTCACCGGAATGACGAAATCGTCGGCTTCTGCCGTTTTGCTGACGTTCATTGCTAATCAAGTTTATGGATGCCGATTGACCTTGTTTCATCCCGCCGCTCTGCTTGTTTGCTGGTTACTATTTGCCCTGGCGGTGCCGTTTTTCAATGGTTTGGCAATTCTGGTCGGCTTTCTGCTCATCCTGATGGTTTGCAAAAATCATCTGCCGGCCTGGGGAAGGCTGCTGTGGCGTGCCAAGTGGTTGTTGCTGACCCTGTTTCTGGTCATGGCCTATGGCACGCCAGGCGAATTGTGGTACGGCCTGGCCTGGATGCCGAGTATTGAAGGTCTCTACTCGGCGGCCATTCATGCTCTGCGCCTGATTCTGTTGCTCGGCAGTCTGGCTGCGCTATTTGGCCGCCTGTCGCATCAGGGTTTTGTTCTGGCCCTCTGGGTGCTGGCGCGTCCATTGCGTCCACTGGGGCTCGATGCTGACCGCACAGTCGCGCGTCTGGGTCTGGTTTTTGATTATATTGAACATGCCCCGCCGAAAGGAAGCTGGCGGCATTTTCTTGAGCCACAAACGGAAACCCCCAACGTTCTGGAAACGATGACCCTGCAAATTCCCGCCTGGAAAATGCCTGATGTCACCTTGCCCTTATTCGTTGTGTTGATTTTGTCGATTTTGCTGAGCCTGCCATGAAAATTGCCTTGGGCATTGAATATTTCGGGGGCGCCTTCTGTGGCTGGCAGACACAGCCGAATCGCAAGGCGGTTCAGGATGTTCTTGAGGCGGCTTTGTCCAATATTGCCGGCGAAAAAATTTCCACCATGTGCGCCGGCCGCACCGATGCCGGTGTGCATGCCTGCCAGCAGGTCGTCCATTTTGAAACCGAGGTCAAGCGCCCCCTGATGGCCTGGGTGCGCGGTGTGAACACTTTGCTGCCCGATGCGGTGGCGGTGCGCTGGGCACAACCAGTGGCCGACGAATTTCATGCCCGTTTTTCGGCTTATGGCCGGCGTTATCGTTATCTGCTAATCAATCGCGCGCAACGCCCTGGATTGTGGCGCGGCCGTTGTGGCTGGCTGCATCACCCGCTTGATGTCGAGGCAATGCAGGCGGCGGCTGCGACCTTGCTGGGAACGCACGATTTTTCGGCTTTTCGCTCGGCCGAATGCCAGGCCAAATCGCCGATCAAACAGATGCGACAAGCGGAAATCCGGCGGCAGGGCAATCTGATCATTTTTGACTTTGAAGCCGATGCCTTCCTGCAGCACATGGTGCGCAATCTGGTCGGCAGCTTGATTTTTGTCGGCAGAAAGACGCGCCCGGTAGAATGGCTGGCGGAATTGCTGGAACAGAAAGACCGCAAACTGGCTGGTCTGACCTTTCCGCCAGATGGACTCTATTTTCTTGGCCCGCTTTACGAGAAACACTGGGGTTTGCCGCAGGCGGAAGATGATTTTTTGGAGGGTTTGTCCCGGTGAAAACAGACATCAAAATCTGTGGCCTGACTCGTGAAGCTGATATCGAAGCTGCCGTCGAGGCAGGTGCGGATGCCATCGGCTTCGTTTTCTACCCGAAAAGCCCGCGTTTTGTGACAGCAGATCGGGCTGCGGAACTCTCCCGCTTGATTTCGCCTTTTGTCACCATCACCGCCTTGTTCGTCAATGCGGCGGCGGAAACAATCGAAGCCGTGCTGCAGCAGGTGCCGGTCGGTCTGCTGCAGTTTCATGGCAACGAGAGCGAGAAAGAATGTCGGCGCTGGCTGCGGCCTTATCTGCGGGCGGTGCGAATGAAGTCGGGGCTGGATTTGCTACAATACGCGACCGATTTTGCTTCGGCGCGTGCTTTGCTGCTCGATGCCTTTGTTGAAGGCTACGGCGGTGGCGGGCAGGTTTTTGACTGGTCGCTGATCCCGTCAGGCTTGCCAAAAGCACTGGTGCTATCTGGCGGTTTGACGCCCGAGAACGTTGGCGAGGCTATCAGGCGGGTGCGACCTGCAGCAGTGGATGTTTCGAGCGGGGTGGAAGTCAGCAAGGGAATCAAGGACGCGGCCAAAATTGCGGCGTTCGTGGCAGCCGTAAGGGCTGCCGATAATGAAATAAAGGATGTTTGATGCCAACTTATGATTTGCCCGATAGTCGTGGCCACTTCGGCGCTTATGGCGGCGTGTTCGTCGCCGAGACGCTGTTCGCGGCGCTCGATGAATTGAAGGCGGCCTACGAGGCGGCCTGCCACGACCCGGCCTTTCGTGCCGAA
>JAGTRX010000162.1 GCA_018262285.1 Pseudomonadota bacterium
TGTGTCCGCCACGACCGAAAGTGGCATCGACGTAAAATCCATCGGGTTTAATCACCAGCGCTTCCACCGCCTCCGCACAGAGCACTGTCACATGGACTGTGCTCATAGCGCAAAATCCTCGAATCCGGGTGGCGGCTCGCCAGCGAAGGCTTCCGCCGCCAGTTCCTGCTGACGCCTCCAGCCGGCATCACTCCAAATCTCGAAATGCGAACCCATTCCCACCAGCCAGACCGTTTTTTCGAGCTTGGCGTAATCGCGCAATTCAGGCGCCACCAGCAGACGACCAGCGGAATCGAGTTCTTCGGGGCGGGCGTTGCCCAACATGGTGCGCTTGATGGAGGCCGAGCGCGCTTCAAAACTGGGCGCTTTCATCAACCTATCGCGGATCGGCAACCATTCCGGTTGCGGGTAGAGCAGCAAACAGCCGCCCTGGGGATTAGCCGTCAGAACAAGGACGCCACCGGCAGCGGCGAGCAAAGACTCGCGATGACGAGATGGAATCGCCAATCGTCCCTTTGCATCCAAACTGAGTTGTGCCGACCCCTCGAACATGACTCAAAACCCTTTTTTCCCACTTTTCTACACATTTCGCCACTTTAGTGCACGGCGATTCACGAAGTCAAGCGGAAATTTTAAAAATATTCATACGCAACAAGGACTTAGAGTGCTTTTCGAGAAAATTTTCACGGCACAAACACCAAGTGATTCAATGGGTTAAAAAACTCGCTTAAAGTGCTTTGTTAGGTATTTTGGCGTAAAGAAACCCGAAAGCCTTCTTTCAGGTCAAGGACAAAAAGCAACAAGAGGGGGAATGCTGGACTCGCACGGCAGCGCCAAGGCTGCCGTGGCAAAAACGATCACTTCATTTCGTGTTCGAGGTGCTCGATGGTCAGCAGATATTTTTCGTGAATCAGGCGGCTGTCAAAATCCTGATAAGCCGACAGCAAGTTTTGCTGTTCTTCGGGGCTGAAATACTTGGCCACGCCGGGGAAAAAGTGTTTTTCCTCTTTTTCGATATGGCGCGGGTAAAAGGTGACCAGGGTGCGCAGGCTATTGGAGATAATCGCCAACGCTGTCTTGTCGCCACTACGATAGCGCTTGTTGGCTTCAACCAGGGCTGCCGTCAACTTGCGCCCCAGCGAATGCTCATGGATCAATTCATCCATGGTCTGCCGATCCTGCGGCGTCAAATCCTTGGCATCAAGCGCCTTGAAGTAGATTTCTTCTTCTTTGCCGTGATGGGCACGATCGGCGTACATGCAGATGAAGTCGAAGGCCATATCAACAAAATGAGGGTCGACCTTGTTGGTGGCCTCGATTTGCCGAAGTTCCTTGGCAAAAATCGCAATCATCCGTTCGATAAGACGGTGCTCTTCAGCAAGTGGCACGCTGGCATCCATACATTTCTCCTTGGCTATTGGTCAGCCTGAGTACATTCTCGGCGCTTTTCATTATCGGCGTCAATGCGGCAAAACAATCAAGCTTGAGCGATATTGCCTACTCCGAACTACAGCGACGAATCGCCCACACCATGTCGCCTTCGTTCGCATTGTCGCTGATGGTCGCTTTGCCAATTGACTCAAGAAGTATCAAGCGCAATTTGCCATCCTGAACTTTCTTGTCATGCCGCATCAATTCCACATACTTTTCGGACGCAAGACCTGCCGGACCCTGTACCGGCAAACCGGCCTGACGATAGAGTGCCTCAATACGTCCGGTATCATCGCCGGTAATCATGCCCAACTTCTCAGACAACACCGCCGCCATCAGAGTTCCTGCCGCAACCGCTTCGCCGTGCAACCAGACGCCAAAGCCCAACCCAGCTTCGATGGCATGGCCAAAGGTGTGACCGAGATTAAGCAAAGCCCTTTCGCCGGTCTCGAATTCATCAGCAATCACCACTGCTGCTTTGTGGTCGCAGGAACGTTCAATCGCATAAGCCAGTGCATCGGGGTCGCGCTGCAAAAGGCTGTCCATATGTTGCTCAAGCCAGTTAAAAAACTGCGCATCACGTATCAGGCCAATTTTGATGATTTCGCTGATTCCCGCCCGCAATTGACGGTCATCCAGGGTCGCCAGGGTCGAAATATCAGTCAGCACCAATCTCGGTTGATAAAAGGCGCCAATCATGTTCTTGCCGAGCGGATGATTGATCGCCGTTTTACCGCCAACAGAGGAATCCACCTGCGCCAGCAGGGTTGTTGGCACCTGAACAAAGGGCATGCCGCGCTGGTAACAGGCCGCCGCAAAGCCACCCATGTCACCAATAACGCCGCCGCCCAGCGCAATCAACGTTGTTTTGCGTTCGCAGTGCTGGGACAGAAGAGCATCAAAGATGAGATTGAGGGTTTGCCAATTTTTGTAGCATTCACCATCCGGCAGGATCACTTCCCCGACATCAATGCCTGCATTGGCGAGGGTCACTTTGAGTTTCGGCAGATAAAGCGGCGCCACGGTCGTATTGCTGACAATCAAAACCTTTGATTGCAGCAGATGCGGCAACAAATACTGTGCTTCGCCCAGTAGACCCGTGCCAATCCGGATGGGGTACTCTCGCCCGGCAAGAGCGACATTTACAATGCGCATCGGTGCTGATACTCATGGATGATGTGAAGGACAATGCCACTTGACAAGGAATGCGAGCCATCGACGATCAGATGGGCAGTTTCGCGATAAAGTGGGTCACGCTGTTCATACAAGTCTTCAAGCTTTTTTAATGGGTCGGCAATTTGTAGCAGGGGCCGATTGCGATCCAGTCGAGTGCGTTCATAGAGCAGCGGCGGCGGCACGGCAAGATAGACGACCCAGCCCGTACCATGCAGCCGCTGGCGTGTCTGTGCATTGAGCACAGCACCGCCGCCTGTCGCCAGTACTACGGGACGTTTTTCCGTCAATTCGGCGATCATCTGCGCCTCACGCGCCCGAAAACCGTCCTCACCTTCTATCTCGAACACAATCGGGATGCGCACCCCCGTGCGTGACTCGAGCTCATGGTCGGAATCGTAAAATTCCCGTCCCAATCGTCGTGCCAGTTGGCGACCGATAGTCGTTTTCCCGGCGCCCATGAGGCCAATCAGGTAGATGTTGGTTTCTTCTTGCACGGACGAATATTACATTTAGCCGCTTATAAAATAAAACGGGTCGGCAAAAGCCGACCCGCTATTTCTTTTTGCCTGCATTAATTCAGTGTCATTTGCTCGTTCAGGATACGCGGCGTGATGAAGATCAGAATCTCCTTTTTCTCCATGCGATTAGTCGTATTCTTGAACAGGAAGCCAACATAGGGCAGGTCACCAAAGAAAGGAATGCGATCCGTACCCAAGGCATTGCTTGTTCTGAACACACCGCCAATCACCACCGTGCCGCCATTCTCAACCACCGCCTCGGTTTCAATATTGACACTCTTGATCGGGTAGCCGCCCAAAAGTTGCCTTTCCCAGATCGGCTCATCCTTACTGATCTTCAACAACATTTTCACCTTGCCATCCGGAGTGATCTGTGGTGTTGTTTCCAGCTTCAGCATGACCTTTTTCCAGGTCACTGTGACGGTATTGTCCGACGTCTGCAAATACGGGACTTCATAGCCGTCCTCAATCAGGGCTTTGACGTTATTGGCCGTCATCACCTTTGGGCTGGAAATGATCTTGCCCTTGCCATCCGACTCCAAGGCCGTCAACTCGACATTCAATATTTTGGTCAAAGCATTATTAAACAGTGAGAAGGTCAATGAACCCGCCGGATTCGTCACTGGCAAATTTACAGCAGCCACTTGATTAACAGTTGACCCCCCTTGCGTAATCGTTGGAGATCCCATATTTTCAGCTCGGTTGCCGCCCAGGAAATAACCGCTGCGCCCGCCATTAAGCTGAACGCTGCCATTATTGAAGAGGCCAAACCGAACACCAAGGTCTTTTCCGAAATCTTCGGTAGCCTCAACCACTCTTGCCTCGATCAACACCTGGCGCGTTGCAATATCAATCAGCTTGATGAACTTCCTGATTTCATCGATCTTTGAAGGCACATCATTGATAAAAAGCTGATTCGTTGCGATATCCGGGGTTGCACTGCCGCGCGCCGACAGCATGCGCAAACCGGCGCCACCCTTATCGCCGCCAGAACCGCCACTGGACGTCAATAATTTGGCGACATCAACTGCCTTCTGGTAGTTAAGCTGAATAGGCTCCATGACCAGCGGCTCAAGCTTGTGCAAGTCATTCTTAGCTTCCGCTTCCTGCTTCTCGCGCAAGGCCAGTTCATCACGCGGCGCAATCAGGATAACATTGCCGTTCTTGCGCATATCCAGCCCTTTTTGCTGGAAGATAATGGCGATAACTTGATCGGCAGGAACGTCTTTGAGCACCAGGGTGGTTGTTCCCGTCACCGTCTCGCTGATGACCGCATTCAACCCAAGCTCTTCGGCCATCAAACGCAGCAGGGCACGCACATCACCATTCTGATAATTGATGCTGACCCGTGGCCCCTGATAACCGAGTTTGGAACCCTGCACCAGCTTGTTGGGGTCTTCGATGACGGGTTTGACTTCAATCACAAACTGATTGTCGGTTTGATAGGCCGTATGTTCCCACAGACCCTTGGGCGTAATGGTCATGCGCGCATTGTCGCCATTCGACGCAGTCGAAACTGTGGTCACCGGGGTTGCAAAATCGGTGACATCAAGCCTGCGTTTGAGGTTCTCAGGTACAGTTGTTTTCATGAAATCAACAATCAGCGCTGTCCCTTGCTGGCGGATATCGATACCGGTACCCGGGTCGCTCAGATCGACCAGTATTCTGGCTTCCCCATCCTTGCCACGACGAAAAGAAATATCCGTCACTGAATGTTTGCGGCCGATTAGAGTCTCTTCAGCAAAGCGCGACGTGGTTTTTGCTGTTGCCGCAGAACCGGCCGCCGCTTTCAGCGTCATCAGCAAACTATTACCGTCGATACGCGTTTCATAATTCAGGCTACGAATCAAATTGAAAACCATGCGCGTGCGATCACCGGCCTGAACAACACTGACGCTGGTCAGGTCACCCTGGTTAAAAGTCTGGCTGGAACGATTCAAACCACTGCTTGTTGCCGGAAAGTCAAGCGCAATACGCGGCGGCTTGCTGATGGCAAAGCCGGCTGGCGGCGCGGTCAGCGCTTCCTTAAAGTCTATCTTGACCAGAACGTCACCGCCCTGGGGCGCCACATTGATGGCCTGTATGGTATTTTTTGCCGAGTCTGACGGCGCCGCATGGACGCCCGCCAAGGAAAGGCAGCCAATAGCTGCAGCGGCTATGAGTTGTTTAGCGAGTTTCATTTCTTGCTTCCCTCCTTGGCCTGCAATTGCAGGATGCTTTCACGTTCAGTCCAGTCGCCGGCAGAAT
>JAGTRX010000067.1 GCA_018262285.1 Pseudomonadota bacterium
ATATCGACGGCGGTGTTTGGCACCTCGATGTCGGCTCATCACATCCTGGGGCTGTAGTCGGTCCCAAGGGTATGGCTGTTCGCCATTTAAAGTGGTACGTGAGCTGGGTTCAAAACGTCGTGAGACAGTTTGGTCCCTATCTGCCGTGGGCGCTGGAAGTTTGAGGGGGCCTGCTCCTAGTACGAGAGGACCGGAGTGGACATACCTCTGGTGTACCGGTTGTCACGCCAGTGGCATCGCCGGGTAGCTATGTATGGAAGAGATAACCGCTGAAAGCATCTAAGCGGGAAACTCGCCTCAAGATGAGACTTCCCGGGGACTTGATCCCCCTAAAGGGTCGTGGAAGACCACCACGTTGATAGGTCGGGTGTGGAAGCGCAGTAATGCGTTAAGCTAACCGATACTAATGGCCCGTGCGGCTTGATCCTATAACCTTGTAATACAAGTAACTCAAAAGCAATCACATTCCTTCTTCAGTTTTATGTTCGACGGCCAAAAACCGGCGAACAGACCAGTTACGCTTGGCGGCCATAGCATTTCGGACCCACCCCTTCCCTTCCCGAACAGGACCGTGAAACGAAATCCGATGATAGTGAGTTAACCTCTCGCGAAAGTAGGTCACCGCCAGGCTCCTATACCACCAAAAGCCCACAACCGATCAGATTGTGGGCTTTTGGCTTTTGTGCTGTTGCCAAAAAGCGCTAAAGTAACGCCTGTTTTGACAAAATACCTGCGATGCTGAATTGGCTTGTCTCCCGCCTGAAATCAATTGATGACGTGCCTGGCCATCCGCTTGGCAGTGAGGCCGATATCACGTCATGGCTATCCGAGTTGCCCGTGGTCAATCCAAAGCGGGCTCTGTTAGCGATCGATGAATGGCTGCAAGACCCCGAACATCTGGCCGGGCAGCTTGATGCTGCCCAAATGGCACGCGCCGTAGATCGTCTGGATGAATATGCCCAGCCGTCAGTCACCCAGTGTTGGCAGGAAATTTTGAAGGAAGCGCGCAAGGAACAGCGCGGCACACTGCCGACGCGCCCTCTGGATACCTACTACGAACATTGTCGAGTTTCCTGCCTGCACGTTTTTCGCCGTTTGGTGGAAGATCCAGTGCTGGGTCAGGAGAAAAGGCTGCAAGCCAAATTTGCAGCACGTGCCATGCACGCCTGGGTGAGTCTCAAGAAACTGGCGCACATGAGCTACCGCGCGCCACCGGATAATTGGTGGGGCGAGGCGCACGAACTCAACCGGCGGGCGCGCGAACTGGCAGTTTCGCATATTGAGCAGCACCTCTATCGTGGCCAAGACGTTCACACAAGTTTGTGGAAGGAGTACATGGCCGGATTGCTGCTTGACACCTTGCCCCTGTCGAACATGACCGCTAATGAGATCCAAGCGGCAGAACGACTGTCGGTCTGGATTGAGCCGCGTTGCCAATATCTTGAAACACAGACCAGCCTGAGTCTTTTTTCCATAGATCCATTGGCGAATCGCGGGCCGGAACGTTGCCGCGAAGGTTCTTGCGCAGAGGGATTGCGTTACATTGCGCCTGGGCCAGGGTATCAGCAACTAATGCAATTGAGCAAAACCCTGGGTGGCGCTGACAACAACATGCCAAACTGGCTGCAAAACACGGGGCTGACGGCACTGGAGATTAAAGAATTGCTACAGACCATGACCGTGCACTGGTCGCCCAATCCGCCCAAGCGTGGGCAGTTGCGGCAGGCGAGTAGTGGGCGTATACATGTCGTTCATGGGCTGTCCATGGTGCGACGGATGGTTGCGGCCTCTGAGTTTGCCCGTTCAGGCCGAGCCCTAGATTACGAGGGATTTATCAAATCCATGCGTTCACAACAGGGCGACAGTATCTTTGTTCAGGATGTGCCGGAAGCGCCCAAAACGCCTATGGAAGTTCTGCAACTTCTCGAATCTGCTGGTGATCGTCAGATGATGGATCAATGGGAGTTGCTGGACGAAAGTGCGCGTGGCATGGGTGTGCGTTGTTTTTCCAGGCGCCCCTGGCACACAATTGGCGCTCTGGTTGCCTGTCGTCGGGAAGATGATCTGAACTGGCATGTCGCCATTGTGCGCCGCTTGGGTTCCAGCCATGGCACTGCAAATGCTGGTTTGGCGACTTTCAATGGAACGCCCCTTTGCTCACAGGTGCGTCCGAGTGAGACAGGTGGCGCCGCCACGTTGAAGTTCCAGGGTGAAAGCGATACCTCAGGCATGAACTGGCGCGATGCCATACTGTTGTCAAATGACGCGGATTTGTTTCTGGCGCCGCCCGGAACCTACAAGCCTGATCATTGTGTGGATGTTTCCAGTGGTGGCCGCTTTCGCCCGGTCATCATGCAGAGCCTGCAGGCCAAGGGTAATGATTACGAATTGATTCACTGTCGTGCTTTGGGCGATGGCGTGTAGCGGTTAGAATTCCAGTTTGCCTGATCGTCCGGAATTCAAAATGCCGCGCAAAATCCTTGTCACCTCCGCTCTGCCTTACGCCAACGGCGCCATTCACCTTGGCCATCTCGTCGAGTATATCCAGACCGATATCTGGGTGCGCTTTCAGAAGATGCAGGGCAACGAGTGCTGGTACGTCTGCGCCGACGACACGCACGGCACCCCCATCATGTTGCGCGCCGAAAAGGAAGGCGTCACGCCGGAAGCGCTGATTGCCCGTGTCCATGGCGAGCACTTTCGTGATTTCACCGGTTTTCATGTTGCATTCGACAATTTTCATACCACCCATTCGCCCGAAACACAGTTTTTCGCCAACGACATCTACGGTAAGCTGAAAGCTGCGGGTCTGATCGAGACGCGCAGCATTGAACAGTACTTCGACCCGGTGAAGGCCATGTTCCTGCCGGATCGTTTCATCAAGGGCGAATGCCCGAAATGCGGCGCCAGAGATCAGTACGGCGATAACTGCGAAGCCTGCGGTGCTGCCTATGCGCCGACCGAGTTGAAAAATCCCTATTCTGCTGTTTCTGGCGCCAAGCCGGAACTGCGATCGTCTGAACACTATTTCTTCCGGCTCTCAGACTCGCGCTGTCAGGCCTTCCTGCGTCGCTACACGCGCGAGGAAGGGCGACTGCAACCGGAAGCCGCTAACAAAATGCAGGAGTGGCTGGGCGAACCAGGCGAAGACAAACTTGTCGATTGGGATATTTCGCGCGATGCGCCGTATTTTGGTTTTGAAATCCCCGGCGAATCTGGCAAAGGCACCGGCAAATATTTTTACGTCTGGATGGATGCCCCCATCGGTTATTTTGGCAGCTTCAAGAATTTCGCTGACAAGAAGGCAGCCGAAGGCCATGCCATCGACTTTGCCGCCTTTACTGACGCTGCGGTCGCCGCAGCCGCCGGCACCGAGCTCTATCACTTCATCGGCAAGGATATTCTCTATTTTCACGCCTTGTTTTGGCCCGCCGAACTGGCGCTTGCCGGCTACCGCACCCCGACCAGCATCTTCGCGCACGGGTTCCTGACTGTCGATGGCGCTAAAATGTCCAAATCGCGCGGCACATTCATCACGGCCGAGAGCTATCTGAGCACCGGTCTCAACCCGGAATGGCTGCGTTACTACTACGCGGCCAAACTCGGGGCAACGATGGAAGATATTGATCTCAGCCTCGATGATTTTGTTGCCCGCGTCAATTCCGATCTGGTCGGCAAGTTCATCAATATCGCCAGCCGTTGCGCCGGTTTTATCACCAAGCGCTTCAATGGCCAGTTGGCGCCGGCGAATGCCGAACTGCCTGCGATCCGCGCCATCATGGCCGCCGCGCCCAAGATTGCCAATCTCTATGAAGGGCGGGAATTTGGCAAAGCAATCCGCGAAATCATGGCATTGACCGATGCGGCCAACCAGTACGTCGATAGCGTCAAACCCTGGGAACTCGCCAAGCAGGAGTGTAAGGATGCTGAACTGCACGCCGCCTGTAGCAATGCGCTCAACATCTTCCGCCTGCTGACACTGCTCCTGAAGCCAGTGTTGCCGGCGTTGGCGGGGCAAGTCGAGCAGTTCATGAACATTGCGCCGCTGACTTGGCGCGATGCCCAAAGCCTGCTGGCGGCAGGCCATGGCATCAATGTTTATTGCCATCTGATGACACGTGTTGACGCCAAGCAGATCGAAAAACTGGTCGAAGCCAACAAGGAAAGCCTAGCGCCGACGCCCGAGCAAGGTTCGCAGCAGCGCCACGCAGAACATCAGCAGAAGGAGGCCATTGCCGCCAGCCCGTGGGAACCGTTCTGTTCCATTGACGAGTTTGGCAAGATTGATCTGCGCATCGCCCGTATTGCCAATGCCGAGCATGTCGAAGGTGCTGAAAAGCTCCTGAAACTCACCCTTGATCTTGGTACGGAAACCCGCACTGTTTTTGCCGGCATCAAGTCGGCCTACGACCCGGCAACGCTGGTCGGACGGCTGACCGTCATGGTCGCCAATCTGGCGCCGCGCAAAATGAAATTCGGTATGAGTGAGGGCATGGTGCTGGCGGCATCCGACCCTGAATGCAAGACGGCGGGTCTCTTTCTGCTCTCGCCCGATTCCGGGGCGGTGCCGGGCATGCGGGTGAAGTAAATGAGCGTTGATACGCCTGCCTGGAAA
The DNA here is from genome assembly GCA_018262285.1 of Pseudomonadota bacterium. GTDB lineage: Bacteria > Pseudomonadota > Gammaproteobacteria > Burkholderiales > Rhodocyclaceae > UBA1934. The sequence continues at coordinate 4,616 of JAGTRX010000067.1, forward strand.
GCACTGGTCAATCATGCTGCCGAGCAGCGTGTGCAGCACTTGCGCCAATTGTTTGCCCGAGATGCACAGCGTTTTGAGCGCTTTTCGCTGCAATGTGAAAATCTGTTGCTGGACTATTCCAAGCAGCGCATTTCCGAACAAACCATGCGCCTGCTCCGGGAACTTGCTATCGAATGCGATATCAACGGCTGGCGACAACGCATGCTGGACGGAGAATTGGTCAACCAGACGGAAGGCCGGGCGGTGTTGCACATGGCTTTGCGGGCAGCACCAGCCGAGATTTTGCCGCGACGTGGCACAAATCAGGTGCCGGCAGTGCAGGCCGTGCTGGCACAGATGCAACGCCTGTGCGAATCCGTACATGGGGGTAGCTGGCGCGGCTTTTCCGGCGAACGCATTACTGACGTTGTGAACCTTGGCATCGGCGGCTCCGATCTGGGGCCGCGCATGGCAACGCGAGCGCTGGCCGCTTGGCAACAGCCGGATATTCGGGTGCATTTTGTCGCCAATGTGGACGGTGCTGATCTGGCCACAACTCTGGCCGATCTCAATCCGCGCAGCACCCTGTTCATCGTTTCGAGCAAGACCTTTACGACGAGCGAAACTCTGACCAACGCCAATAGTGCACGCCAATGGTTAATGGCGGCAGCAGGTGAGTCAGAGCAGGTGTCTCGCCACTTCATTGCCGTGACCGCCAACCCGGAAGCCGCTGCCTTTTTCGGGATTGCCCCCGAAAACATCTTCGAATTTTGGGATTGGGTGGGTGGGCGCTTTTCATTGTGGTCCGCTATCGGCTTGCCGCTGGCGCTGGCTATCGGCTTTCACCATTTTGAAGCGCTGCTTGCCGGGGCGCGGCAAATGGACACGCACTTTTGCTCCGCCCCGACCGAAAAAAACCTGCCGCTGACTCTGGCGCTGTTGAGTTTGTGGAATAACAGCTTTCTGCAAGCGGGTAGCCATGCTGTGCTGCCCTACAGCCAGTCGCTCGAACTTTTTCCGGCGTATCTGCAGCAGCTGGAAATGGAAAGCCTGGGCAAGCAGGTCGATCGTGCCGGCCAGTCCGTTGGGGTCGATACTGCTCCTATTCTCTGGGGAATGCCCGGTACCAACGGCCAGCATTCCTTCTATCAGTTACTGCATCAAGGTGGCCGCCTGGTTCCCTGTGATTTTATTGCCCTCAAACAGGCCGACTATCCCTTGCCTGGCCATCATCCGCTGCTGCTGGCCAATTGCCTGGCGCAATCGGCGGCGCTCGCCTTCGGTCAGACGGTCGAGGAAGCGCGCGCTTTGGGCACGCCGGAAGAATTGATTGCCCACAAGGTTTTTCCGGGGAATCAGCCCTCGAATACTCTCGTGCTTTCCCAGCTTGATCCACACACGCTTGGCCAGTTGATTGCGCTCTATGAGCACAAGGTTTTTTGCCTGGGGGTGTTGTGGAAACTCAATCCCTTCGACCAGTGGGGTGTCGAACTCGGCAAGCAACTCGCCACAACGCTGCTGCCCTTGGTCAAAGGCGAAGGTGATGCCAGTGGCTTCGATGCGTCGACGCGCGGCTTGCTTGCCACCCTGCACGAATAATCAGAGATGCCAAAAATTATCCTGATTGCCGCTGTCGCCCGCAACCGTGTCATCGGCCGCGATAACCAGCTTATCTGGCATTTGCCGGAAGACATGGCCTATTTCAAGGCGGCTACGGCCGGTCACACGGTCTTGATGGGGCGCAAGACTTGGGATTCTCTGCCGCCACGTTTTCGTCCCCTGCCGGGGCGGCGCAACATCGTTCTGACCCGTCAGTCCGACTTTATTGCCGAGGGCGCCGAAATTTTCGATTCTCTGCCGGCAGCGCTGGTGCGGATGGCGGCAGATGAAGTGGTTTTTGTCATCGGCGGTGCTGATCTCTACGCCCAGACATTGTCCCTAGCCGAGCGCCTGATGCTGACGGAAATCGAACTTGAGCCGGAGGGTGATGCACTGTTTCCGCCTGTTTCCCAGCAGGATTGGCGTGAGCTTGAACGGATACCGGGTTTGAGTGCTGACGGAACACGCTTTTTCTTTGTCACCTACGGGCGCACGCAAACTGCAGGGTAGTGAAACTATCCCTTTTATCCAGAAAAAACCGCATTGCCCCCCAGAAATACGGGCTTTCTATGCCGTCTTCCGTTCCGTCTCAGCCCGGATATTTCCCAATGCCTTCGGGTGAAATAAAATGCTGTATCACCATTTTATGGAGAGAAAAATGACCAGGTTCAAAGCAGCAGGTATTCACCTTGGAATCTGCGCCTTGATCGCGATTGTTGTTCTGGCCGTAATGCTGGGCGTTTGGTATCCTGGAGCCTATTTTCAGTTGATGGGCGGTGACAAACTGCTCTTTCTCATCATCGGGGTTGATGTCTGCCTGGGCCCGTTGGCGACCCTTGTGGTCTTCAAGTCAGGCAAGAAAGGCTTGAAATTCGATTTGACGGTCATCGCCCTGATTCAGGCTGCAGCGCTGATTTATGGCACCCATGTCATGTTTGTCGCGCGACCGGCTTATACCGTATTTGTAATCAACAAGTTCCGGGTGGCAGCAGCCAACGACATCGAGCAGACTGAACTCGATAAAGCCCTGCGTCCGGAATGGCAAAAAATCCCTCTGCTCGGACCTCAGATGGTGTTCGGACGGTGGCCTGCAGGAAAAGAGGGTGATGATATGACAATGCTGGCAATGAGCGGCACCGATCTGCACCAGTTCCCAAAGCACTACGCACCTTACTCGGAAAACGTGGGAGAAGTCCTGAAGCAGGCCAAACCGCTTAAAACGTTGTTAAGCCTCTCTCCGGTTCACAAGGAACGGGTTGAACGTTTCCTTCGCAAGCATAATCGTCCTGAACAGGATTTCGTCATTGTGCCGATCAGATCACGCGATACCTTTATGACGGTCGTTCTCGACGCCAAGACCGGCGAGTATCTTGAAATGCTGGATGTCGATCCCTACCCCGATTCCTGATTGTCGGCATGAAGTCCGTCTCTGCTGGTTAGTCGACGGACTTCACTCATCCTTGGTTACCTACGGTAGCACGCAGTCCACAAAATAGTTGCACTTGGTGTCCTTGACCATGCCGTGAATATCGGTCTCAAAGCCGGGGAAGCGGCTATTGAATTCGCGGGCGAATTGCAGGTAGCGGACAATCTTCTGGTTAAAGCGCTCACCGGGAATCAGGAGCGGAATTCCGGGCGGATAGGGTGTTACCAGCATGGCGGTGATGCGCCCTTCCAGATCGTCGATGCTGACACGTTCGATTTCGCGGTGCGCCATGCGGGCAAAAGCCTCGGCTGGCCGCATGGCCGGAATCATGTCCGATAAATACATTTCGGTCGTCAGGCGTGCCACATCGTTGCGGGCATAGTAGCCGTGAATTTCGCCACACAGTTCCTTCAAGCCGATGCGCTCGTAGCGCGGGTGTTTGGCGACAAATTCCGGCAATACCTTCCATAGCGGATGGTTCTTGTCGTAATCGTCCTTGAACTGCTGCAAGGCAGTGACCAAAGTGTTCCAGCGGCCCTTGGTGATGCCGATAGTGAACATGATGAAAAAGCTGTAGAGGCCGCACTTCTCGACGATAACGCCATGCTCGGCCAGATACTTGGTGACGATGGCGGCGGGAATGCCGAAATCGTCGGCAAAGTCGCCATCAACGTCGAGCCCCGGTGTGATGACAGTGGCCTTGATCGGGTCGAGCATGTTGAAGCCTTCGGCCAGTTCGCCGAAACCGTGCCAGCGGTCGCCAGTCTTCAGCATCCAGGCCTCGCGTTCCTCCAGGCCCTCCTCCGACAGATCGTCCGGTCCCCAGACCTTGAACCACCAGTCAGTACCCCATTCCTCGTCCACCTTGCGCATGGCGCGGCGGAAGTTGAGGGCTTCGGTCAGTGATTCCTCGACCAGTGCCTGACCAGCCGGCTCTTCCATCATCGCTGCCGCCACATCGCAGGAGGCGATGATGGCGTACTGCGGAGAGGTCGAGGTGTGCATCAGGTAAGCCTCGTTGAAGAGGTCGCGGTCGAGATGGTTACTTTCGGCGTCCTGCACCAAGATTTGCGAGGCCTGTGAAAGACCCGCCAGCAGTTTGTGCGTTGACTGCGTCGAGAAAATCATTGATTCCTTGCAGCGCGGCCGGTCGGCGCCGATGGCGTGGTAATCGCCATAGAAATCGTGAAAGGCGGCATGCGGCAACCATGCCTCGTCGAAATGCAGGGTGTCGATTTTGCCGTCGAGTTCTTCCTTGATGGCCTCGACGTTGTAGAGCACGCCGTCGTAAGTGCTCTGGGTGATGGTCAGCACGCGCGGTTTGCCCTTGACCTGACTGGCAAAGGGGTGGGCGGCAATTTTTCTCTGGATGTTCTCCCAGTCGAATTCGCTGCGCGGAATGGGGCCGATAATGCCGAAATTATTGCGCGTCGGCATCAGGAAAACGGGAATTGCCCCGGTCATCATGATGGCGTGCAGAATGGATTTGTGGCAATTGCGGTCGACAATGACGACGTCGCCCGGTGCCACGGTGGAGTGCCAGACGATCTTGTTTGAGGTCGAAGTGCCGTTGGTGACGAAAAAGAGGTGGTCGCAATTGAAAATACGGGCAGCATTGCGCTCGGAAGCGGCAACCGGGCCGGTATGGTCGAGCAGTTGGCCAAGTTCTTCGACGGCATTGCAGACATCGGCGCGCAGCAGGTTTTCGCCGAAGAATTGGTGGAACATCTGTCCAACCGGTGATTTCAAGAAAGCAACGCCGCCGGAGTGGCCGGGGCAGTGCCATGAATAGGAACCGTCGTTGGCGTAATGCACGAGAGCACGGAAGAACGGTGGTGCCAGGGATTCGACGTAGGTCTTGGCCTCGCGGATAACGTAGCGGGCGATGAATTCCGGTGTGTCCTCAAACATGTGGATGAAACCATGCAGCTCGCGCAGCACGTCGTTCGGGATGTGGCGCGAAGTACGGGTTTCGCCGTGCAGGAAAATTGGAATCTCGCTATTACGGCAGCGCAGTTCGGTGACGAAGGCACGCAGTTCGGCAATGGTTTTCTCGGCTTCGTTGGCCAGCTCCTCGTCATCGACGGACAAAATGAAGCAGGACGCCCGGCTTTGTTGCTGGGCAAAGGAACTCAGGTCGCCGTAGCTGGTGACGCCCAGCACCTCCATCCCCTGTTCCTTGATGGCATCCGACAGAGCACGAATACCCAAACCCGAAGCGTTCTCGGAGCGGAAGTCTTCGTCGATGATGATGACGGGAAAGTGAAAGCGCATGATGAGCCCCGTTAAATTTTGGGCAAGGTCACACCGGACTGACCCTGGTATTTGCCGCCGCGATCCTTGTAGGAAGTTTCGCAGACCTCGTCGGATTCGAAAAAGATGACCTGGGCGCAGCCTTCACCTGAGTAGATCTTGGCCGGCAGCGGCGTGGTGTTGGAGAATTCGAGAGTGACAAAGCCTTCCCATTCCGGCTCGAAAGGTGTGACATTGACGATGATGCCGCAGCGGGCATAGGTGCTTTTGCCCAGGCACACCGTCAGGACGCTGCGCGGAATGCGGAAATACTCGACGGTGCGCGCCAGTGCGAAGGAATTGGGCGGGATGATGCAGTAATCGCCCTCAATCTCGACGAAAGATTTGGGGTCGAAGGCCTTGGGGTCGACGATGGTCGAATTGATATTGGTGAACACGCGGAATTCGCGGGCACAGCGGATATCGTAACCGTAGCTGGAAGTGCCGTAGGAGACGATTTTGTGACCATCGACTTCGCGTACCAAGCCGGGTGAAAACGGCTCGATCATGCCGTGTTCCTGCGCCATGCGGCGTATCCACTTGTCTGATTTGATAGTCATTTTTAGCAATCCATACAGCAAAAATCAAAGGCGGGATTTTACTCGCCTTTTGCCGTCAATATGGGCAAAAATCGGTGTTTTGCGGAGCGATTTTGGCAATAAGGTCTTTGTGTCACCGGCTTTGCGCTAAAGGCCTTTGGAGCTGTGTTTGTGTGGCAAGTACCCACGGCTGTTAAGAGGACTTGGTTCGTTTGGCGACTTGTCATCGGGTGGCTTTGGTGCTTTCCGCCTTCAAATGCCGGAGGCATTTCCCTCTTTGCTGCATGTAAACATTATCTGCCTGCAGGGCAGACCTTTTCGTGGTCGGTCCTGGCTCGCGTATTGACTTAACTTTCTTGATCCAGGTTTCCCGTGCTACGCCGTATAGGCTGGCGCACATTTCTTGCTGCGGCTCAGGGATGTCGCCGTAGAGTTTGCGGGAATTTTTCTCCAGCTCTTCGTATTCCTTGGTTTGCTTGGCCGACAATTGGCCGATAATCTCTCTGGATTTTTCCATTTGCGCGAGAATCTCCTTGTCGTTTAGCCGTATGTAATCCAAATCGGTGAGCAACAGAGTGCGCTTGAGCCTGATTACTACGGGGTCATTTCTGAGATCGTCTATTTGTTTATCACGTTCTTTTGGATTAAGCAGAACTTCTGCTTGCGCATGGCAGAGCAAAACAGCGCACAGCAAGATAATGGAAAAAGGGCGTGCTGGATTTATTCGTATCATCTGCCAAATCAGGTGTTTTCCACCACGATGTTGGGGAAGCGTGAAGTCATGTCCTTGGCCTTTTCGGCGATCTTGACGGCGACGCGGCGGGCGATGGCACGGTAAGTCTCGGCCGAGCGCGATTGGGGGGCGCCGACCACGGTTGGTTTGCCGCTGTCGGCCAGTTCGCGGATCGAAAGTTCCAGGGGCAGGGCGCCGAGCAGTTCGGTGTTGTAATCCCGGCACATCTTTTCAGCGCCACCGCTGCCGAAAATGTGTTCCTCATGCCCGCAGTTGGCGCAGATGTGGGTGCTCATGTTTTCAACAATGCCGAGAATGGGGATGTCGACCTTCTCGAACATCTTGAGTCCCTTGCGGGCGTCGATCAGCGCAATATCCTGCGGTGTGGTGACAATGATGGCGCCGGTGACCGGCACTTTCTGCGCCAGCGAAAGCTGGACGTCGCCAGTGCCGGGCGGCAGATCGACGACGAGATAATCGAGGTTCTGCCAGCGCGTCTGGTTCAGCATCTGGTCGAGTGCCTGTACGACCATGGGGCCGCGCCAGATCATCGGTTGTTCGACATCAACCAGAAAACCGAGCGACATGACCTGCAGTCCGTGCGCCTGCAACGGAATCATGGTTTTGCCATCTTCCGATTCCGGATGGCCATCAGCGATTCCGAGCAGTTGCGGTTGAGAGGGGCCGTAAATGTCGGCATCCAGAATGCCGACACTGGCGCCTTCCTGGGCCAGCGCCAGGGCCAGATTGACGGCGGTGGTGCTTTTGCCGACGCCGCCTTTGCCGGAAGCGACGGCGATGATGTTCTTGACCCCCGGCAGCAGTTTGACCCCGCGCTGCACGGCATGGGCAATGACCTTGGAACTGACTTTGAGATCAACGGCGTCGACGCCGGGCAAAGCGCGCAGGGCAGTTTCGACTTGCTGGCGAACGATGTCGAACTGTGATTTGGCCGGATAACCCAGTTCGACCTCGCAGGATACCTTGCCTTCCTCGACCCGCAGATTCTTGACCGAGCGTGAGGTGACGTAGTCCTTTTGTGTATTGGGGTCGATCAATGTTTTCAGTGCTGCCTGGATGTCTTCGATGCTTGCCGCCATGCTTCCTCCGGGGAATCGGGATGTTGTTGACTTTGAGGGCGTCTCTAAAAATTCGTCACACCGGCGAAAGCCGGTGTCCAGTTCGTTGATTTTTCTGGATTCCGGCTTTCGCCGGAATGACGGGATAGGATTTCAAGAGATTTCCTTGATTGATCGAGTATACCGTGAAAGCCTCTGTCAATTGGCCGGGTGTCTGGGCTAACAGCCTGCTAAAATGCCCCTTTTTATCCGTCACGGCCTGCCATGGATGTCATGCTTTTGCTCAAGGCGCTCATACTCGGTGTGGTCGAGGGGCTGACCGAATTTCTGCCCGTTTCCTCGACTGGTCACCTCATTCTGACGGGAGCCTTGCTTGATTTCAACGACGAGCGCGGCAAGCTGTTCGAGATTGTCATTCAGGCGGCGGCGATCCTGGCCGTGTGCTGGGAATATCGCGCCAAATTGACAGCCGTGCTGGCCGGTTTACTGCGCCGCGAAGCAGCGGCTATTCGCTTCGCGCTCAATTTGTTTATCGCTTTTCTGCCGCTGGCTATCCTCGGCCTGCTGTTTGGCAAGGCGATCAAGGCGCATCTGTTCAATGCCATTACTGTGGCCACTACTTTCATTCTCGGCGCTGTTTTCATTTTGTGGGCAGAGCGTCGCAAACACACGATCCGGTTTGAATCGGTCGATGAACTGGGGCCGGTGGATGCGCTCAAGCTTGGTTTGGCGCAGGCGCTGGCCTTGATTCCCGGTATGTCGCGTTCCGGTTCGACCATTATCGGCGGCCTGTTTTTTGGTCTGTCGCGCAAGGCGGCGACCGAATTTTCCTTTTTTCTGGCTATCCCGATCCTGATTGTCGCCACCATTTATCAGCTCTACAAGGAGCGCGCCCTGTTGCATGCCGACGATCTCGGCATGTGGGTAGTCGGTTTCGTCGCCTCCTTTATTTCGGCTTTTCTGTGCGTGCGCTGGCTGTTGCGGTATATCTCGACACACGATTTCACCGTTTTCGCCTGGTATCGCATCGCCTTTGGCCTCGTTGTTTTGTTGACCTGGTACTTCGACTGGGTCAAGTGGACGGCATGATCCTCTACCTGCATGGCTTTTGTTCTTCGCCAGCTTCATGGAAACCCAGGCTGCTGGCTGAAACGATGGAAAAACGTGGCTTGGGCGCGCAGTTGGTTTGCCCGGCGCTGTCGCCAGTGCCGCTGGAAGCCATTGCGCAGGCGGAGGCGGTCATCAAGGCCGCCGATAGTCCGATAGCCTTGGTCGGCAGTTCGCTTGGTGGCCATTACGCGACATTTTTAGCGGAAAAACATGGCTTGCCCGCCGTGCTGATCAATCCGGCGGTGATCCATTGTCGCGATTTGAGCCATTTCCTTGGCGAACATGCCAATTTTCATACCGGCGAGCGCTTTGTCTTTACCGAAGCTCATGCCCGCGATGTGCAAGCCATGACGGTGGCCAAACCGCCGGTCGAGCGCCTGTGGCTGCTGGTCGAAACGGGTGACGAAGTCCTCGACTATCGGCAGGCCATTGAGTACTACCAGGGTTGTCGTCAGACGGTATTGTCGGGAGGCGACCACAGCTTCACGCAATTTCCTCAATTTGTTTCGCAAATCATTGAATTTGCCGGTTTATAATCCCACGATGCATGTATTGTTTGAGGAAGACGGCAGCTTCAAAACCGGCACGATTCTGGCCGATGGCGAAGCATCGTTGCAGGTCGAGATGGCCAGTGGCAAGCGCAGCAAGATCAAGGCAGCCAATGTCTTGTTGCGCTTCCCTTCGCCGTTGCCACAAGCTTTGCTGGAAGCGGCCGAGCCGCAGGCCAGGGAGATGGAACCGGATTTTTTGTGGGAGTGTGTCAATGAAGGCGAGTTTTCGTTTCTGGATATTGCCCGTGATTACTAT
>JAGTRX010000229.1 GCA_018262285.1 Pseudomonadota bacterium
CGGCGCACTGGCCGGCAAAATTACCGAGCCAATGGCGGGCGAGGTTGTCGCTTTCGGCCAGGACGCGACCCCAGCCGATTTCCTTGACCGGATTGCGGCCAACGCTGCCGCCCAGCGCTTTGCTGATCAACTGGCTACCGAGGCAGTGGCCGATGACCGGGATGCCGGCATCGACAGCGGCGCGGATGAGGGCGCAGGCGGGTTCGATCCAGGGCAGCAGGTCGTTGACGCTCATCGGCCCGCCCATAAAACACAGTCCGGAGAACTGTTGAGGATCTTCGGGGATGCTTGCGCCCTCATCAATGGCGGTGACGCGCCAGGGAATGCCGTGTTTTTCGAGAAAGATGGCGAAATAACCGGGGCCTTCAGTGCGAAAGTGGCGAAATACGGCAACGGGACGCATGAGATAGTCTTCGGGATGGTGTGGGCAGGCTTTGAATTATGCGCCGCTGGAATTACCCAGGCAATTTCGGACGCGGAGAAAGCTGACAGAAACAGGGCTTTGCGACATAATCGCGGCCTCGGCTCGCCGCCCGTCCAGCAGCGCTGCCCCCGATTTCAAACATGATTCCACGGAGTTACATATGAGCGCATCCCACATCCAGGTTCCGCAAGGCGGTCAAAAGATCGTTGCCGGCCAGCCTATTCCCGACCAGCCCATCATTCCTTTTATCGAAGGCGATGGCATCGGCGTCGATATTACGCCGGTGATGATCAAGGTGATCGATGCTGCGGTGAGCAAGGCTTACGGCGGCAAGAAAAAGATTCACTGGATGGAAGTTTATGCTGGCGAAAAAGCCACCAAACTCTATGGCGTCAATGAGTGGATGCCGCAGGAAACCCTGCAAGCGCTGCGCGATTACCCGGTTTCGATCAAGGGGCCGATGACGACGCCGGTCGGCGGTGGTATCCGTTCGCTGAACGTGACCTTGCGCCAGGAACTTGACCTCTATCAGTGTGTGCGTCCGGTGCGCTACTTCAAGGGTGTGCCTTCACCGCTGAAAAAGCCGGAACTGGTCAATATGACCATTTACCGTGAGAACACCGAGGACATCTACGCCGGTATCGAATGGGAAGCCGAATCCGAGCCGGCGAAAAAGCTGATTGCTTTCCTACAGGACGAAATGGGCGTCAAGAAAATTCGCTTCCCCGCCACTTCTGGCCTTGGCATCAAGCCGGTGTCGCGTGAAGGCACCGAGCGTCTGGTGCGGGCTGCGATGAATTACGCCATCGACAATGACCGCAGGTCGGTGACGCTGGTGCACAAGGGCAATATCATGAAATTCACTGAGGGCGCCTTCCGTGACTGGGGCTACGCCCTAGCCAAGAATGAGTTCGGCGCCCAGTTGCTCGATGGTGGCCCGTGGTGCACCTTCAAGAACCCCAAGACCGGCCGCGAAATTGTCGTCAAGGACATGATTGCCGACGCTTTCCTGCAACAGATTCTGCTGCGTCCGGCCGAATACGACGTGATCGCCACGCTCAACCTCAATGGCGACTATGTTTCAGACGCGCTAGCAGCACAGGTGGGCGGCATCGGTATCGCGCCGGGCGCCAACATTTCCGACCAATACGCCGTTTTTGAAGCCACCCACGGCACGGCGCCCAAGTATGCCGGGCAGGACAAAGTTAATCCGGGTTCGCTGATTCTCTCCGCCGAAATGATGTTGCGTCATTTGGGTTGGCGGGAAGCCGCCGATCTTGTCATCAAGGGTATGGAAGCGGCGATTGGCGACAAGCAGGTGACTTACGATTTTGCCCGCCTGATGGAAGGCGCCAACGAAGTTTCCTGCTCGGCTTTTGGCGATGCGATGATTCAAGGTGCTGATTGGTATGGCTTTCGCCCTAAGTCAAACCAGTTGCGCTTTGATTTGCAGATGTGCGGACTGCAATGTGCTGTGCGGGATATAAAGGCGATAATAACTGGCATTTGAAGCGAATTTTCTTGGGGAGGAGTCCACATGGAATCGACGATCAATGTGAGCGAATTGCGGCGTAGACTGCTGAAACTGTTGGGTGAGGGGAAAGCCGATCTGTATCCGTTCGAAACGGAGAAGAGTTATCCCCATATCCTGCAGCGCATTGTCGATTTTTGGCGTTCGCCGGAACTTGATGCCTACTTTGAAAATCTGCTGACGACCGAGCGCAATGATCGGCAGGGTTTTCCCGAAAAAGTCCTGATAGAGCTGTTTCGGCTCAGTAATCTGCACGCAGATTATGGGTTGTCCAAATCTGCCGGTGCCTGGGAAGATTCGCCCGATCCGGATTTGTCGAGAAGGCTCTAGCCCCGTTGCCGTTTGTACATTAAATGACTGGAAAGACTGCATGTCTGCTACCCCTGCCTGCCCGCAATGCACTTTGGAAAACACCTACCCGGATGGTGACAACTTTGTCTGCGCCGATTGCGGGTTTGAGTGGCCGCAAGCCGGCGATGCCGGCGCCGAAGAGGATGATGCAGTGGTCAAGGACGCCAACGGCACGGTGCTTGCCGACGGTGATGCTGTTGTGTTGATCAAGGATCTGAAGGTCAAGGGTTCGTCGATCACCTTGAAACAAGGCACCAAGGTCAAGAGCATCCGTCTGGTCGGCGGTGACCACGAAGTCGATTGCCGCATGGATGGTGGCAGTTTCATGCTGAAAGCCTGCTTCCTGCGCAAGGCCTGATTTACTTCCTTTTCGGTTCGGTCTCGTGCATAGGAGATGAGCCGCCCGTCAGCCGGGTGCGCACGATAGCAATGTGGCCGCGCAGGGTGTAGAACTGGTCGGCAAAAGAGGCCGGAACCTTCATTTTATTGACGGCCTGCTCGACATGGTCGAGGCGCTGGATCAGCTCTTCGTGGTTTTCGTGGGCATCTTCCCGGCTCAATTCGCTCTCCAAAGTGAGCAACATCCGGTACCAGCGCAGCAAGCGCAAGCGTATCCGCCAGCCGAAGATGAGGGGGATGCTTTTGAGTCCGGGAATCAAGATCAAAAGCATGGGTACCACCACGACCAGCATGCGGTTGAGCAGGCTGGCCATCCAGAACGGCAGATAACGATAGAAAAATCCTTTGCCGGATTTGTAATAGCGTTGCGCTCGGGGCTGATGCTGTATTCTTTTTCGATAAGGGCTGGGAATTCGCCCTTCTTTTGGTATCTGCCGGCGCGGCCATGCACTTCCCTGGCGGCTTCGAGCAGCAGGTCGGAGAGGGCAGGGTGCAGATCGGCGCGGGCGATCAGTTCGACGGTGGGGCTGAGCAGATTGATATTATGGCTGGGGATGTTCTTGCCAAAATC
>JAGTRX010000163.1 GCA_018262285.1 Pseudomonadota bacterium
ATCGAGCGCATTGAAAAAGACACCGATCGCGACAATTTCCTTTCTGCCCAAGAAGCGGCAGAATATGGTCTGATCGACAAGGTGCTGACCCGCCGCGACGCAACCTGATTTTAACGCGGCACAAACAAACGAGGCAGAGATGGCTAAGGGCGGACCGGAAAAACTTCTTTATTGCTCCTTCTGTGGCAAGAGCCAGCACGAGGTCAAAAAACTCATCGCCGGACCTTCTGTGTTCATTTGCGACGAGTGTATTTCACTGTGCAACGACATTATCCGGGATGAAATTTCGGAAGACACGCCCGGTCTGATTTCCTCTGATCTGCCCGTACCCAAAGACATCAGCAGCGTCCTTGACCAATATGTAATCGGGCAGGAAGTCGCCAAGCGCATTCTTTCCGTCGCCGTATACAACCATTACAAACGCCTGCGCCACAAGTCCAGCAAGGCAGACGATGTTGAGCTGGCCAAAAGCAATATCCTGCTTATCGGCCCCACCGGCTCCGGCAAGACCCTGCTCGCCCAGACCCTGGCGCGTCTGCTCAATGTTCCTTTTGTTATGGCCGATGCCACCACCCTGACCGAAGCCGGTTACGTTGGCGAGGACGTCGAAAATATCATCCAGAAGCTTCTGCAAAAGTGCGATTACGATATTGAGAAAGCACAGCAGGGTATTGTTTACATTGATGAAATCGACAAAATTACAAGAAAGTCCGAAAATCCTTCAATCACACGCGACGTTTCCGGCGAAGGGGTACAACAGGCGCTCCTGAAGCTTATTGAAGGCACTATTGCCTCCATCCCACCCCAGGGTGGGCGCAAACATCCAAATCAGGATTTCGTTCAGGTCGACACGACCAACATCCTGTTCATTTGCGGTGGCGCTTTCGACGGACTGGAAAAGATCATCCGCAACCGTTCCGAAAAGAGCGGCATCGGCTTTGGTGCCGAGGTCAAGAGCCGCAAAGACAAGAAAGCCGTTGGTGAAATCCTGCGCGCGGTTGAACCAGAAGACCTGATCAAATTCGGCCTGATTCCTGAGCTCATAGGTCGCCTACCGGTGCTCGCCACCCTGCGCGAACTCGAGGAGTCGGCTCTGGTGCAAATCCTGACCGAGCCCAGAAACGCGCTGGTCAAGCAATACCAGAAGCTCTTCGCCATGGAAAATGTCGAGCTGGAAATCCGTCCGTCGGCACTTTTAGCCATTGCCAAAAAAGCCCTGGAGCGAAAAACCGGCGCCCGTGGCCTTCGTTCCATCCTGGAATCAGCTCTGCTCGACATCATGTACGACTTACCCAGTCTGGAAAATGTCAGCAAGGTTGTGCTGGACGAAAACATGGTGCTTTCAGACGCCAAACCGCTTTTGATCTACGCCGATCAGCCCAAAGTCTCGGGTTCCAACTAATCCAAGATCTTGAATTCCGACAGGGCGTCCCCAGATAGTTGGGACGCCCCTTCTCCTAAGGCACCATCATGTCCAATTCCCCTGCCACCTTGCCGGAAACTGTAGAGCTGCCGCTGCTTCCCCTGCGCGACGTGGTCGTTTTTCCGCACATGGTCATTCCCCTCTTCGTTGGCCGCCCCAAATCAATCAAGGCGCTTGAGGTGGCGATGGAAAGCGGCCGCAACATCCTGCTGGTAGCCCAGAAATCGGCGGCCAAGGACGAACCGGAACCGGAAGACCTCTACGCTATCGGCTGTATGGCCAACATTCTGCAAATGCTCAAGCTGCCGGATGGAACGGTCAAGGTATTGGTGGAAGGCACCCTGCGCGCCCGCATTGATGCCATCACCAATGAACCAGCTCTTCTTTTGGCCACGGCCACCCCTTTGCCGCCGGCTGTCACCGAAGACAATGAAATGGAGGCCATGCGCCGTGCCGTGGTCACCCAGTTCGACCAGTTCGTCAAACTGAACAAGAAGATCCCGCCGGAAGTACTCTCTTCCATTGCCAGCATTGAGGATATCGGGCGCCTAGCCGACACTATCGCCGCTCACCTGCCCCTGAAACTCGAGCAAAAGCAGGAAATCCTCGAAATGGAAAGCCCGCGCGAGCGCATTGATCGCCTGCTCTCCCAGCTCGAAGCCGAAATCGACATCCTGCAAGTGGAAAAGCGTATCCGTGGCCGCGTCAAGCGCCAGATGGAAAAAAGCCAGCGCGAGTATTACCTGAATGAACAGGTCAAGGCCATCCAGAAGGAACTCGGTGAAGGTGAAGATGGCGCCGATCTGGAAGAAATCGCCAAGAAAATCGAAGCCGCCGGCATGAGCAAGGAAGGTCTGGCCAAAGCGCAAAGCGAGTTCAAGAAACTGAAGCTGATGTCGCCCATGTCGGCCGAAGCCACCGTGGTACGCAATTACATCGAAACCCTGGTTGGCCTGCCCTGGCGCAAGAAAACCCGCATCAGCAAGGATCTGCGGCAAGCCGAAAAAGTGCTGGACGCCGATCACTATGGCCTGGAAAAGGTCAAGGAGCGCATTGTCGAGTATCTTGCCGTCCAGCAGCGCGTTGAAAAGGTCAAAGCCCCCATCCTTTGCCTGGTCGGGCCACCG
Organism: Pseudomonadota bacterium; assembly: GCA_018262285.1. Taxonomy (GTDB): domain Bacteria; phylum Pseudomonadota; class Gammaproteobacteria; order Burkholderiales; family Rhodocyclaceae; genus UBA1934. Next base: position 2,551 of record JAGTRX010000163.1, read on the forward strand.
GGCGTCGGCAAGACTTCGCTTGGCCAATCCATCGCCAAGGCCACCAATCGCAAATTCATCCGCATGGCGCTCGGTGGCGTGCGCGACGAAGCCGAAATTCGCGGTCATCGCCGCACCTACATCGGTTCCATGCCAGGCAAAATCCTGCAGAGTCTGACCAAGTCAGGCGTGCGCAACCCCCTCTTCCTGCTTGATGAGGTGGACAAGCTTGGCCAGGATTTCCGTGGCGATCCTTCATCGGCCTTGCTGGAAGTGCTTGATCCGGAACAGAACCACACCTTCCAGGATCACTACATCGAAGTCGATTTCGACCTTTCCGACGTGATGTTCGTCGCTACCGCCAACACGATGAACATTCCGCCGCCACTACTCGACCGCATGGAAGTGATTCGCCTCTCCGGCTACACCGAGGACGAAAAGGTCAATATCGCCATGCGTTACCTGCTGCCCAAGCAGATGACAACCAATGGCGTCAAGAAAACCGAGCTGACCATCACCGAAAGCGCCATCCTCGACATCGTTCGCTACTACACCCGTGAAGCTGGTGTGCGGGGACTAGAACGCGACATTTCCAAGATTTGCCGCAAGGCGGTCAAAACCCTGCTACTCAAGAAGCGCTCTGCCCGGATGATGGTTAATTCCCGCAATCTTGACAAGTTCCTCGGTGTGCGCCGATACAACTTTGGCATGGCGGAAAAGGAAAACCAGGTCGGCCAAGTTACCGGCCTAGCGTGGACAGAGGTCGGCGGCGAATTGCTGACTATCGAATGCGTCATCATCCCCGGCAAAGGCAATATCCTGCGTACCGGCTCGCTCGGTGACGTCATGAAGGAATCAGTTGAAGCCGCCCGTTCCGTCGTGCGCGCCCGCGCCCGTCGGCTGGGCATCAAGGAAGATATTTTTGAGAAGTCCGACATCCATGTGCACGTCCCGGAAGGTGCCACGCCCAAGGATGGCCCCTCCGCCGGCATTGCCATGACGACCGCCCTGGTCTCGGCCTTCACCGGCATCCCGGTGCGCTGCGATGTCTGCATGACCGGTGAAATCACGCTACGCGGCGAGGTGCTGCCTATCGGTGGACTCAAGGAAAAGCTCTTGGCTGCCATTCGCGGCGGCCTGAAGACCGCCCTGATTCCAGACGAAAACCTCAAGGATTTGGCTGAAATGCCGGACAATATCAAAAACCGCATTGAAATTATCCCGGTCAAATGGATCGATCAGGTACTCGATCGCGCCCTGGAGCGCCATCCAGAAGCGCTTGCAGAGGGGGAAACAACCTCTTCGGAGAAAAAAACCACAGAAGAGAAAGGACTTTCAGCAACAGTCCTTACCCATTGATTTGAAAAGCCACCCGATTGCCAGATGAATTAAATTCGACACGCATGCCCGAAAAATCAGCGCCCAGCCCAGAAAATCCGCTTGACACATGGATTTCGACGGCGCTATAAAGGCGAGCGCAGGCCTATCTTCCTGTTAAACCACATCTGAACAAGGGGACATTAAGTGAATAAATCCGAACTCATCGACGAAATCGCCAAGTCAGCCGAAATTTCCAAAGCCGCCGCCGGTCGCGCCCTGGACGCCACCGTCAATGCCGTCAAAGCAAGCCTGAAGAAGGGTGGCATGGTCACTCTGGTTGGTTTTGGTACCTTCTACGTCAGCAAGCGCGCTGCCCGTACCGGCCGCAATCCGCAAACTGGCGCCACCATCAAGATCAAGGCCGCCAAGGTGCCCAAGTTCCGCGCCGGCAAGGCTCTGAAAGACGCTTGCAACTAATTTACTTCAGCACGGGTGCTTAGCTCAGTTGGTAGAGCGCTAGCCTTACAAGCTGGATGTCGGGGGTTCGAGCCCCTCAGCACCCACCATCCTCTAAAACCATACCGCATCACAAAACACCATAAACCCCCGGAAATGAAGACTTCCGGGGGTTTTTCTTTGCCAACCCGGCGCCATCTAAAACCATCGAAATTTACGGTATTCAACGGTATTTTTCACAGCATGTAATCTAGAAAACCAAGTACACGAAAAGCATCCAGAATCAGGAGTGGTTCCAGCTCACATTTTTGCCTCTAATTTGCATAAAATCTAACAGTTTGGACAACTCGGTAACACGAGGGAGTAAAATAGATGCCCTGCCCATTCATGTAATAAGGGTCTGAAGATGAGTCTTCTTGATCAGCTACGCTCAATTCTCAATAAAAACGAACAGCCTGCCAAGGAGGCCGAAGTCCCGCCAGTCCAGCCGCAGGCGCAGGACGAACAGGGGGTTGAACGCCGCAGGAGAAGGCGGATCAACGCCAAACGCGGCACGCGCGTCCTGATCATTGACGACTCGCCGACCATCGTCGCCGCCTTGAGAAAACTACTGAACTCGGCAAAATACGCCACGCTGGAAGCCTTTGACGCCGAAAGCGGCCTGCAGATCGCGCAGAGCGAACAACCCGACCTTATTTTTCTCGACATCGTTTTGCCCGGCATGAATGGCTTTGCCGCACTTCGCCTGATGCGCCGTGACCCCAAGACGCAGCATATTCCGATCATCATGATCAGCGGCAACGAACAGGCCACCGAGCAGTTTTACGCCAACCGCATCGGCGCTGACGACTTCATGAAGAAGCCGTTTTCGCGCTTTGAAGTTTTTGCCCGCATTGAGCGCTTGCTGGACGCCAACCATATGCCGCGCCGCAAGGGCGCCA
>JAGTRX010000164.1 GCA_018262285.1 Pseudomonadota bacterium
CGTGCATTTCAAGCGCGGCAAGGACAATTCGCTGGTCTGGGTGACTTCGCTTGACGCCGGCAAGCCGGTGGCCGACGCCGAGGTGCACGTTTCCGACTGCAAGGGCAACGAACTCTGGCGTGGCCGCACCGACGCCTCCGGCCGGGCGAGTTCGCTCAAGACGCTGCCGGAGTCCAGTTGCGACGACGATAGCAGTTTCTACTTTGCCAGCGCCCGGCTTGGTGAAGACTACAGTTTTGTGCGTTCCGACTGGAATGAAGGTATCGAACCCTGGCGTTTCGGCGTCCAGACCTGGGGCGAGGGCGGTCTGCGCCGCATGCACACCGTCTTTGATCGCACCCTGCTGCGCCCCGGACAAACCGTGTCGATGAAGCATATCAGCCGCGACCGCAACAGCCGTGGCTTCGCTTTCCCAAACAGCAAAACCCTGCCCAAAGAAATGGTCATCCGCCACGAAGGCAGCAACGACGAGTTCCGTCAGCCGCTGGTCTGGGATAGCCGTGGTGTTGCCATCAACCAGTGGAAAATTCCCGAATCGGCCAAGCTCGGCAATTATTCCGTCAGCCTGAGCGACGGCAAGGAGGGCAGCGAAGAAACCGGCAGTTTCCGTGTTTCCGATTTCCGCCTGCCGGTCTTCACCGGCAGCGTCCAGGGCGTACCGCCGCGTCAGGTAGCGGCGCAGGAAGTGCCGCTGGCGCTTGGCCTCTCCTACCTCAACGGTGGCGCCGCCAAAGGCGCCAAGGTCCAGGTTTCCGCCACCCTGCGTTCGCGCTGGATGGCACCACTCCCCGAATTCAAGGGCTTCAGTTTCGACGTCGATTTTGAACAGGAAGGCTTGGCCGCTTTCGCCATCGAGGGCAAAAGCGATAGCGAGCAACTGGTTGCCGACAAGCAGCCGGTAACACTCGACCAGGCAGGTGCCGGCAAGCTGGCCGTCAAGTTGCCGGTGCCAGTCAAAGCGCCATCCGAGCTGCACGCCGAAATGACTTTCGCCGATCCCAATGGCGAAATCCAGACCATCCGCGGCGCTGTCGAGCTGTGGCCAGCCGAACTGCAGGTCGGCATTCGCGTCAAGGAATGGCTCAGACCCAATAACAAAGGCTCAGTCGAAGTCGCTGCCGTCGACACCAAAGGCAAGGCGCTGGCCGACATTGCCGTACGTGTGATTGCCAAACGCCGTATCGACTTTTCACATCGCAAACGTATCGTCGGCGGTTTCTACGCTTATGAAAACACGACAGAATTCAAGGATCTGGGCGAAATTTGCTCAGGCCGCACCGATTCGCGTGGCATTCTGCCCTGCTCGCCACAAGTCTCCGAACCGGGCGCAGTTTATCTGGTGGCGGAAGCCCGCGACAGCAAGGGCAACATGGCGCGCGCCGGCACCAGCTACTGGATTTCCGGTCATGGCGACAACTGGTTTGCCGCCGACAACCAGGATCGCATCGACGTCATTCCTGAAAAGAAGGTTTATGCACCAGGCGAAATCGCCCGTCTGCAGGTGCGCACCCCCTTCCGCGAGGCAACGGCACTGATTTCCATCGAGGCTGAAGGCATCATCGACACCATGGTCGTTCCGCTATCGCGCTTCAAGCCGGTCATTGAGTTTCCGGTCAAGGCCGAATGGGGTCCCAATGTTTTCGTTTCGGTACTGGTCGTGCGCGGCCGTGTCGAACCGCTGAAATGGACTTCTTTCTTCAGCTGGGGCTGGCGTGAACCGTCGGCCTGGTTCAAGGAATGGTGGAACCCGACCCAGCCCAGCGCCATGGTCGACCTGGCCAAACCGGCCTTCAAACTCGGTCTGGCCGGCATCGATGTTGGCACCCAGGGCTTTCAGCTCAAGGTCGAGGTCAAGCCGGAAAAGGCGGATTACCGGCCGCGCGACAAGGCCAATGTCAAAGTTACCGTCATCACTCCGGACGGCAAACCAGCGCCAGCCGGTACCGAAATCGCCTTCGCCGCCGTCGATCAGGCACTACTCGAACTCAAGCCCAACGAAAGCTGGAAACTGCTTGAAGCCATGCTTAATCACCGCGCCTATCAGGTGGAAACGGCTACCGCGCAATCGCAAGTGATCGGCAAGCGCCATTACGGCAAAAAGGCTGTCCCGGCTGGCGGTGGCGGCGGCAAGGCGCCGGCGCGCGAATTGTTCGACACCCTTTTGCTGTGGAATCCCAAGGTCGTACTCGATGCCACCGGCAGCGCCACCATCCAGGTACCAATCAACGATTCGCTGACCGAATTCAAGCTCATCGCTATTGCCGACGCCGGCACCAGCCTCTTTGGCACCGGCAGCGCCAGCATCCGCACCAAGCAGGATTTGCAGCTCATCTCCGGGCTGCCGCCGCTGGTACGTGAGAATGACCGCTTCACAGCCATGCTCACCCTGCGCAATGGCACCGCCAAGCCGATGGAGCTGACCGTCACCGCCAAAGCCGGTGACCAGCCTTTCACCAGCCGCGAAATCCGGCTTGAACCCGAGAGCGCCGCTGAAATGGTCTGGCCGGCCGAAGTCAAGGAGGGCATCACCAGCCTGGTCTGGGAGTTCGAGGCTATCGACAAGAACAGCAAAGCCCGCGATCTGTTGAAGATCACGCAAAAAGTCGGCCCCGCCGTTCCCGTTACCGTGCAGCAGGCGACCTTTGCCCGCGTCGACAAGACGCTGGAAATTCCGGCCATACAACCGCCCGGTTCCTTACCCGGACGCGGCGGTATCGAAATCGGCCTGTCGCCCAAAATCTCGACGCCACCCCCAGGTTTGAAGCACTTCTTCGAGGAGTATCCCTTCGTTTGCCTCGAACAGAAGACTTCGGTTGCCATCGGCCTGAAAGATGAGAAACGCTGGCAGCTTATTATCGAATCCCTGCCTACCTATCTCGACAGCAGTGGACTGGCCGCCTATTTCCCCAGCGGCACCGGCAGCCCGGCGCTGACTGCCTACGTACTATCCGCCAGCCATGCGGCAGGCTTCGCCATTCCCGACAACATCGCCCAGCGCATGGAACGCGGCCTCGCGGCATTTGCCGAGGGTCGCACCAAGCCCGAGCACTGGGCGCCGGTCAATGACCTCGTCGCCCGCAAGCTGACGGCGCTGGAAGCTCTGACCCGGCGTGGCGGCAAGCCGTTATCGGCCATTTCCAGCCTGGAAGTCGACCCCTTCAAGCTGCCGACTTCGGCCTTGATTGACTGGTATCTCATCGCCAAACGCCTGCCCGAACTGCCCAACCGCGCCGGCCGGCTGGCTGCCGCCGACCGCGAACTGAGAAACCGCCTCTCCTATCTGGGCGGCAAACTCGTTTTCACCAGCGAGCGCTCCGATTACTGGTGGTGGCTGATGGCGAGCGGCGATGCCAATAGTTTCCGCCTGCTTGAAGCCATGCTCGACGAGCCGAGCTGGCGTGAAGACCTGCCAGCACTGGTGCAGGGCGCCATGCAGCGGCAGGTGCGCGGCCGCTGGTCAACCACCGTCGCCAACGTCTGGGCGACCATTGCCCTCAACCGTTTCGGTCAGAAATTCGAAAAGGAAAGCGTCAGCGGGTCGACACGCGCCAAGCTCGGCGCCAGCTTTGGCTCCAATCTCGCCGCCAACCCGCCACAGGAATACAACTGGCGCAACTGGAAGGATGGCGAAGCCGCCAAACTGATGCTGCCCTGGCCAGCCAAACCGGAAGCCGAAGACAAACTGCAAATCGGCCATGAAGGTAGCGGCAGACCCTGGGCCGCCATGCAAGTGATGGCAGCACTGCCGATCAAGGAAGCCCGCGCCTTCGGCTTCAAGGTCAACCGCAGCGTCACCCCGGTCGAAGAAAAACTGACCGGCAAGGTCAGCCGTGGCGATGTCTGGCGCGTGCGACTCGACATCCAGTCCGACCAGGAAATGACCTGGGTGGTGGTCAGCGACCCCATCCCCGCCGGCGCCCGCATTCTGGGCGAGGGTGACGGCCGCGACTCGAGTATCGCCCGCAACGTCAAGGGCGGTGCCGAACAAGGCAGCGGCAATGCCTGGCCGGCCTATGTCGAACGCAGTTTCAGCGCCTTCCGCGCCTACTACAGCTATGTGCCACGCGGCAATTTCAGCGTCGAGTACACCGTGCGCCTCAACAACGGCGGCGCGTTCTCGATGCCCGCCACACGGGTGGAAGCGATGTACGCACCGGAAGTCTTCGGCGAAGTGCCGAATGCCAAGGTGGAAGTGCGCGACTGAGAGCGAATTCCCTGAAGGTCTGTAAACAGACCTTCAGGGATTATTTAGCTGCAAAACCAGCACCAAATCATGGTTCCCTCCCTAAAACACGGATGCAGAAAAGCAGTTTTTCACTTATAAAGGACAGGAACAACCCAGATTTTCAATTAAAAAAGCTTTCAAAGGTATTCCGCGAATGCTTAAACATTTCAGAAAAAGAATACTGATCAAACTGATCATCATCTTGACCACAGCCGTGGCAATGGTCAACGTTCTTTCCGCCGTCTATTTCGGCCAGCAAAACGCCGACTCAATGCGCGCCATCCTGCGCCAATCGATTAATAACCTGGTAGCTATTTCAGAGCTTGGTTACGCTTCCCTAGTGTGGAGCAGCAACGAACAACCGCTCCATATCCTGAATACGGCCATGCTCGGCGACGAGAACGTCGTGGCGATCAATATCTACGAGGAAGACAACTTCCTCTCCAGCCTGGCCAAGGATTTAAAAACATACAAGATCGATCCCAAGAGCCGCAACCGGCGCTTCACTCTCGCCAATAATGAAAAGGAGATCAAGCTTGTTTCGGCAAAAATCAAGTATGAAGGCCGGGACATCGGCAAGTTCGAACTTTTTTACACCGAGCGCTTCATCAACGAAGATATCCGGCAAAGAAACATCAATCTTGCCCTCTCGCTTCTGCTAGCCGCAATAGCCACCATCGTTGTTATTTTTTTCGTCATCAAAAGATCGCTTATCCGACCGGTGCTGAACCTGGCGAATGTTTCGCGCGCCATTTCCCAGAACAACGACTATTCCATCCGGGCAAGCAAATATTCTGACGATGAAATTGGTTTTTTGTATGACAGTTTCAACGCCATGCTGCAAAACATCAATTCATACAAAACCGATTTGAAGAATTCGATTGATGAACTGCAGCGTGCCGAACAGAAGTACCGCAGCATTTTTGAAAATGCCCTGGAAGGAATCTATCAATCGACGCCAGATGGGCAGATTTTAACCGCCAACCCCGAAATGGCAAATTGAAAATAATTCTGGGTTTGGTCAGCGATCATGGCATCGTCAAGGATTATGAATTCAAGGCGTTTCGCAAAGACGGCGGCATCATTGACATCTCACTGAATGCGCATCTGGTCAGGGAAGCCGACGGCAGCATCGCCTTTATCGAAGGCATGATGAAGGACGTCACCGAACGCAAACGGGCCGAAAGCGAGTTGCAGAAATATCGCGAACGACTGGAAATCATGGTCAAGGAACGAACCGATGATCTGGACAAAAAAAATATTATCCTCAACAACACTGTGCAACAACTGCAGATCACCCTTACGAACTTGACCTTGACTCAAAAGCAGCTCGTTCATGCGGAAAAAATGGCGGCGCTTGGTTCTCTCGTCGCCGGCGTATCGCACGAGTTGAACACCCCCATCGGCAATGCCCTGCTGGTAGCCAGCACCCTTTCTAGCGA
>JAGTRX010000011.1 GCA_018262285.1 Pseudomonadota bacterium
AAACATTTGCGCCGCACTCGCATCGGAAATGGCGCTAACACCGCCGAAATACAGGGGCGAGAATTTATGTTCGGCCGAGAAGAAAGTGATCCGCGCCCCGGCTTCCTTGGCAAAGGAGATCGCCCGTTTGACCGTTTCCTGGGAAAAGCGCGAACCGTCAGTTGGCACTAGAATGTGTTTGAACATATCAATCCTTTTGTAACGGTGGAATCAGTGCCCTACGCTGTTGGGATCGACTGTTCGCGCCGGCTTCGGAGATAGCCAGATGGAAAACGAGGCCACGAAAAAAACCAGCCCGATCACAATCATCAATTCATTGGTCGCCAGCATCAGGCTCTGGACGGACACCAGACCATCGACCAATGCGCTTTCCAGTCCGCGCGGCAAACCCGCTGTTGCCAGCGCTTGCGCACCATCTCCGCTGGTTGCCACGATTCCGGCCAGCTCGGCATGGGCATAGGTGGTCTTGTCTTGCCAAACAGTGGCCACCAGCGAGGTTCCAATTGCCCCTGCCAAGGTGCGAATAAAATTCATCAATCCCGAGGCCGAAGCCATTTCTTTTTCTTCAACCGCGCCCATGACAACGCCCAGCAATGGAACAAAGAAAAACGGAAAACCGAGACCCATGAAGAGCAGCGGAATGCTGATCTGCCAGTAAGTCATGTCAGTGGTCGCCCCGGAGCGCCACAGGGTAATCCCCGCCAAAACGAGTACACCCAGAAAAACCAGCCAGCGTGGATCAACGCGCTCGGAGGCGTTGGCGGCGACGGGGGCAAAAAAGATCGACAGCGCGCCGCCCCAGGCGACAACCAGGCCGGCCCAGGTCGGGGTATAGCCCATGTTGTACTGCAACCAGAGCGGCGTCAGCACATTGACGGCGAAGAAAGCACCGAAACCTAGGGTCAGCACCAGCATGCAGGCCGAAAAACCGCGATGGCGGAAAACGCGCAAGTCGACGATAGGATGCTGCTCCGTCAGTTCCCAGATCAGGAACGCCGCAAAACCAATGGCGGCAACCACGGCAAGGATGCAAATCTTGTCGGAAGCAAACCAGTCAAGGTCTTTGCCTTCGTCGAGCATGATCTGCAAGGCGCCAACCCAGACGACCAGCAACAGGATGCCGACCCGGTCGACCGGGTTTTTCTCCAGCGGCAGTTCGTAGCGCTTGAGCATCATCCAGGCGATCCAGCCGATTGCCAGCGCCATCGGGACATTGATGTAAAAAACGGTAGCCCAGCCATGCTGGTCCGTCAGCCAGCCGCCCAGCACCGGGCCAATAATGGGGGCCAGCATCGTCGTCATCGCCCACAGGCCCATCGCCGCCATCGCCTTCTCTTTCGGGAAAATGCGCAGCAAGAGGACTTGCGACAAGGCCATCAGTGGGCCACCGGTCATGCCCTGGAAGACGCGCATGACGATCAGCATGGTGAGCGACGTCGACAGGCCGCAGAACAGCGAGAAAACCCCGAAGAAAATCACCGACAGCACGAAGACCCGCACCGCCCCGAACCGCGCCGACAGCCAGCCGGTGAGTGGCACGGTGATGGCCTCCGCTACCGCATAGGCGGTAATGATCCAGGTGCCCTGGCTCGTTCCGGCGCCAAGGCCGCCGGCCATGTTCGGCACGGTGACGTTGGCGATGGTCATGTTGAGCACGGCGATAAAATTAGCCATCGCCAGCACGATGGCGGCCAGCATTAACATGCCGCCTTGCAAATGGGGCTGGCCGTTGTGTCCTACCGGATGTTCCATGCGCCTGCTGCTCCCGGATTCAGGGTTGAGTACTGCGCAAATCGATGGTCGCGGCCATCGACAGCCCCACCCGCAGTGGTGATTTTTCAAGTTCCTGCGGGTTCAGCCGGATACGGACCGGCAGGCGCTGCACCACCTTGATCCAGTTGCCGGTGGCGTTCTGCGCCGGAATCACGGCAAAAGCAGAACCCGTTCCGCCGGAAAAACCTTCGACAAGCCCATTGAAGACGACATTTTTGCCATGCAGATCGGAGACCAGTTTTACGGCCTGGCCGACGCGAACCTTTTCCAGTTCAACCTCCTTGAAATTGGCGTTGACGTACATTTCCTGCAGGGGCACGACGGAGAGTAGTGGCATGCTCGGCTGCACGCGCTGGCCAAGTTGAACCTGCCGGCGAGCCACCACACCGTCAATGGGGGAGCGGATCACGGTGCGTTCGAGATCGACATTGGCTTTTTCGACGCGCGCCTGCGCCAGGGCAATGGCGGCTTTGGCCGCTTCGATGGCCGAACGTGCTGTGGCCTGTCCGTTTTTGGCGCTAGTTAATTCATCGCCGGAAACTGAACCGGAGCCAGCCAGTGCGGCGCGGCGTTTTAGGTCGATTTCGGAGCGTTCCAGATTCGAGGTCGCAGCCGCCAGTTGGGCTTGCGCCTGCGCTTTGCCGGCTTCGGCCTGCTTCAGGGCCAGTTTGGTATCGGTTGCATCGATTACGACCAGCGTCTCGCCCTTTTTAACTTTTTGGGTATCGACGGCGTGAATTTCCGCCACTTTGCCGTCGATTTCTGCCGTCACCAGCGCAATATCGGCGGCTGTATAGGCGTTATCGGTCGCAACATAGCGTGACCCCACCGTTTTCCAGTAAAACCAGTATCCGCCAGCGGCAATGCACACCACCACGGCGAGCAGCAAAAACAACCCCGCCCGCTTTTTATTGTCGCTGCGCTCGATCAATACATCATTCTGCAATTCCATTTTACTCATTCCTTTCATTCAAACTCTTGAGATCCAGTCTGGGCAAGCGGCGTCATTTTTTTTTCCGGAAGGAGCGCCAGCCAAGCGATAGCCGCCGCCCAGTGCACGAACCGTCGCCACATCCAGAATCAGCGCCCGCGTCTGGATTTCCGTCAGCGCCCGTTGCGCCCCCAGCATGCCGTCTTCGGCAGCAAGCACGTCCAGATAGTTTGACAAGCCGCCTTCATAGCGCTGATTGACGATACGATGCGCCTCGCGCGCCGAGGCGAAGGAATCGCTGAGCGCCTTGAGCTGTTTGGCGAGTTGTTGGCGGCTGGCGGCGACATCGGAGACTTCGCGCAAAGCATTAATCAGCGTGGCGTTATAGCTGGCAACCGCCAGATCGTATTCGCCAAAAGCCGCGTCGAGTTGCCCTTCCAGACGTTTGGTATTGAAAATGGGCAGTGAAATTGCCGGACCGAAATTTCCGACCATCGAGCCCGACTTGGTCAGCATGTTGAGACCGAGCGAATGCACGCCAACAAAGGCGAGTAGATTGACGTTCGGATAAAACTCAGCTTTGCGCTGTTCGATGCGGTGGCTTGCCGCTTCGGCACGCAGGCGAGCAGCGACAATGTCGGGGCGCCGCCCCAGCAGTTCCAGCGCCAATTCCTGCGGCAACCCACGCGCAGCCGCCAGATCGATTTTGGGTCGTTCAATGCTCAGACTACGATCAGGGTCAGCACCTACCAGGGCAGCAATGGCGTTCTTCTGCAAGGCAATGCGTTCTTCCAGAATGGCGACCTCGGCCTCGACGCCAGCCAGCCTGGACTCGACCTGCCGCACACTGCCGAGCGTCTCCAGCCCGTGCCGGTGACGATTGCGGAATAGATCAGCCGTCCTGGCGCGCACCTTCAAAGCTGCCATCGCCGTATCGTGCGCCTTGTGCAGATGCGCCAGCTCCGCGTAGGCAAAGCTGACGGCAGACGACAGGATGAGCTTGGTCTGCGCGAGTTCGGCCTGCATGGACTCCTGCTCGTTCAGGGCAGAATTGAGAGCAGATTTGTTTTTGCCCCAGAAATCGAGTTCCCAGCCGAAATCAAGGGTCACCCGGCCATAATCGTTCCAGCCTTTTGGGGTGGCGGGTGGGGGTGGTGAGAGAAAGTTGTAGCTTTGCCGTTGTTCGCTGACCGAAGCGTTCAGCCCGACTTGCGGCAAACGGGAGCCTTCCGAAATCTGTACTCCTGCACCGGCTAGCCGCAGTCGCGCCCGTGCAATCGCCAGGTTTGGCGAGTTTTTCAGGGCCTCGTCGATCAAGGCGTCGAGTTGGGTGTCGCCATAACCGCGCCACCATGCTTCTTGCGGCCATTGCGCCTGCGATCCGGCCAGTGACTGCGCATGCTGGAGCTGACCAATCTCCTTGATTTCACCTGCAGGCTTAAATGGCGGAACAATGGCGCAGCCTTGCAAGGCCAATGCCATTATGAAGAACAAGAGCGCGTGACGCCCTGGATTGTTTTGCAACAATTTGCTTTTCAATCTTGCAATAGCCATCGCATGCCGCCCTATAAGTAAACCGTAGGGGCTACTTTATAACTTGACAATTTCCCGGTGTCAAGCAAAACTGCACTAATTGGTATACTTATGAGGTGGCGCATGAGAAAGAAAACCGACGAGAAGCGGCAGTCGATCATTGATGCTGCAAACAAGCTCTTTCGCGAACACGGTTTCGAAAAGAGCTCAATGGTTGAAATCAACGAGCGCGCCGGCTGCTCCAAGCGCACGCTGTATAGCTATTTCCCGTCAAAAGAGGTTTTGTTCGTCGAAGCGATGACCGATCTGGCCGAGCACTACATGGACGACATATTCTCTTGCCTGAACAAGCCCAAGGACGACCCCAGGAAAGCGCTAACCACGCTTGGCATCAATGCGCTCCAGCTGATTTGTTCGCCACGCATGCTGGCCTCCCGCCGCCTGCTGATCGCCGAAGCCGAACGATCCGGTATCGGCAAGCTGCTCTACGAAAACATCATGGGATGGCAGCAGAAAATCACCAATTATTTCGCGCTCGCCATGCAGGAAGGCATGCTGCGGCAAAGCGATCCGGCGCTGGCTACAGCGCAATTCCGGGGCTTGATCGAAGCGGAATGTTATGAGCCCTGCCTGCTGGCTGTTCGCGAAACGCCACTCGATAAAGAAACGATCAACGTGGTTGTCGAGCGCGCAGTCAGTGCATTTTTACGCCTTTACGAACCCGAATCCGATAAAACGCCCGCCCGAAAGCCGGACTCGAACTGAGGTTCGCCACCCTCGCGCGTTCGATTAAGAAACCCGCATGACTTCCTCGATTTCGGCAATCGTTTTTGGTGCTGTGGTGTAGACGTCAGCACCCTCTTCGCTCACCAGAACATCGTCTTCGATGCGGATACCGATGCCGGCCAGCGCTGGCGGCACGCCTTCGCCGGGGCGCAGGTAGAGGCCGGGTTCGACGGTGAGCGTCATGCCGGGAACGAGCGTGGTCCAGGCTTCGCCCGTTTTGTAATCACCGGCGTCATGCACGTCCAGTCCCAGCCAGTGGCCGGTGCGGTGCATGTAGAAACGCTTGTAGGCTTCGCTCTCGATCAGTCCGTCAATACTGCCTGCCAGCAGTTTTAGATCAACCAGGCCTTGCGTCAGCACCTTGAGAGCAGCATCGTGCGGCGCCATGAAGGATGCGCCGGGGCGGATGGCGGTAATGGCAGCTGTTTGCGCCGCCAGCACGATTGAGTAAACGTCACGCTGCGGCGGGCTATAACGGCCATTGACGGGAAAGGTGCGGGTGATGTCAGCGGCGTAGCCTTCGACTTCGCATCCGGCGTCGATCAGCACCAGCTGGCCGTCGTTGAGTAGCTTGTCGTTGCTGATGTAATGCAGGATGCAGGCGTTGAGGCCACCAGCGACGATGGGCGGATAGGCGTGGCCGTCGGCACCACGGCTGCGGAATTCGTGCGAAATTTCGGCTTCCAGCGCGTATTCGGCCATGCCGGGTCGGCAGGCGCGCATGGCACGGACGTGGCCAGCGTCAGCGATGGCGGTGGCGCGGCGCATGGTGGCGATTTCGTGGCTGTCCTTGATTAGCCGCATGGCATCAAGTTCAGCGCGGATGTCGTGGATGGTGCGCGGCACCACAATGCCGCTGCGCGCTTCCTTGCGCACAGCGCTGAGGCCGGCGTGGATGCGCGCATCCCATTCCGGGTCGTGGCCGAGGGCAACCCACAGCGCCGGGCGATTGCCTAGGAGTTTGGGCAGTTGTTTGTCAAATTCCTCAATGGGGAAGGCGGCATCAAAGCCGAAAGCGGCCTGCGCCGCTTGTGGGCCATGGCGAAAGCCGTCCCAGATTTCGCGCTCCTCGTTTTTGTCGCGGCAAAACAGGATGGCTTGCCCGGGTTTGTCGCCCTGGGCGCCAAGCAAAACCATCACCGCTTCCGGCTCGGGAAAGGCGGTGAGATACCAGAAATAGCTGTCGAAACGGTAGGGGTGATGATTGTCACGGTTGCGCAGTGCTTCCGGTGCGGTCGGCAGAATGGCAATGCCTTCGCCGATTCGGTCGAACAGGCGCTGGCGACGGGCGGCTGTGTGGGCGTGGCTCATAGTCTTCCCTTCAAGCTAAGGTCGAGTTCAGCCAGCCGTTCCGGCGTGCCAACGTCAACCCAGCGCCCAGTGTATTCTTCTCCGGTCAATGTGCCAGCAGCGATGGCTGCATCAAGCAGGGGGCGCAGTTTCATTGCCTCACCATCTTGCACTTCTGTGAAGAAAGCGGGCGAAAAGACGCCTATTCCGGCGTAGGTGAGTGTTTGCTGACCATTGCCATAGAGCACCTGTTTGCCTTGCAGACGGAAATCGCCGCCAGCGTGGTGCGCCGGGTTGGCAACCATAACAAGATGGGCGAGGTGATCCCTGAGTTGATGGGCGCGCTGGAAATCCCATGCGCAGTAAATGTCGCCATTGACGACCAGAAAGGGTTCTTTCCCCAGCAAAGGCAAGGCGTGCCTGATGCCCCCGGCGGTTTCCAAAGCGCCGGGCGGTTCGGGCGAATAAGCGATGTTAAGACCCCATTGCTTCCCGTCCCCCAAAGCAGCTTCGATCTGCTCGCCAAGGTGTGCGTGATTGATAACGATTTCGCAAAAGCCGGCTGCCGCCAATCGTTCCAGATGCCAGCCAATCAGTGGCTTGCCACCGGCGAGCAGCAAAGGCTTGGGCGTATGGTCGGTGAGCGGACGCATGCGTTCGCCGCGACCGGCGGCAAGGATCATTGCTTTCATCGGCGGTAACACCAGTGCCAAGGTTCGAAGACATACCCCTGCGAATTGTCGCGGGGGTAGGAGAGCGTGAAGCCGAATTCGTCGGCACGTCCTTGCAGCCAAGCGTAGGCGGGGGTTTCCGCGAACATTGGATCGGCGGCCGGGCAGTCGGGGGCGCCGATGTCGATCGCGCGACCGGTATGGTGTTCGCTAAAACCGGGGGGCGCGAGAATGGCGAGAATGTCGGTGATGGTGTGACCGGCCTCCAGCTTGGATCGGATCAACTCGGCTTGGCGAGCGATGCTGCGATAGGCTGAGACGATGTATAGCGAAATTCCTTGCCGGGCGGCGGCGGAGGTCATCGCCCGCCAAGCCTCTGCGGTTTCCGGTGTTAGCAAGCACTCGCGCCCTTCGTTGTTGCGACAGGCGCAGATCAGGCTTTCCGCTTCGTCGAAGGCAGCAAGCGGACGTCCGGCTAACAGGTCGAGTGTAATACCGAGTTCAGTGCAGGCCGAGGGGAGCATCAGAAGGTACTCCCAGCTTTCTGCTGGTGCCCCTCCAGCGTATCGAGCAAGGTGCGGAAAGGCGCCAGTTCGTCGTAGCGGCTGGCAGTACGGTGGGCGTAGGCCAGAAAGCGCGGCAGGTCGGCGAGATAGCGATCCTTGCCGTCGCGGTAATTGAGGCGGCAGAAAATGCCCAGCACTTTCAGGTGGCGTTGCAGACCCATCAGTTCGTAGTGACGCCAGAAAACAGCGAAGTCTTCCGGCACCGGCAGGCTGGCGGCACGTGCTTGTTGCCAGTAGCGCGCCACCCAGTCAAGTTCGCGCTCTTCGTCCCAGGAAATGAAGGCGTCACGAAAGAGTGAAACAACGTCGTAGGTGATGGGGCCGTAAACCGCATCCTGAAAATCAAGAATGCCGGGGTTGGGCTCGCCAAGCATCAGGTTGCGTGGCATGTAGTCGCGGTGCACGAAAACCGCTGGCTGGGCGAGGGCATTGTCGATCAACAACTGGAAAGTGGACTCGAGCACTTTTTGTTGTTCGTCGCTCAATTTAATGTCGAGGTGGCGCTGCAGGAACCAGTCGGGAAACAGATCGAGTTCGCGCTTGAGCAAAGCGTGGTCGTAGGAAGGTAATATGCCGGGCGTTGAGGACTGTTGCCACGCGATAAGCGCCGCGATGGCGTCGGCAAACAGCGCGTCAGCGCGCTGGTCGTCGCTTTGCAGGGTTTCGAGATACAGCGCATTGCCGAGGTCGGTGAGCAAAAGGAAACCGTGCTCATGATCCTCAAACAACACGCGCGGGGCGTTGAGCCCGGCTTCCTCGAGCAGGCGGGCGACGGCGACGAAGGGGTGGCAATCTTCTTTTTCCGGCGGCGCGTCCATCAGGATGCGGGTTTCGCCGTTCGGCAAGGTCAGGCGAAAATAGCGGCGAAAGCTGGCGTCAGCCGAGGCTGGGGTAATTTGAACGGACTGACCGGGAAAACGTTCGGCTACCCAGTCGTGAATAAGTTGGTCTCGCAGCATGCGGCTTCCCAGTTCGATGTAAAATGCCCGAATTCTAACATTGGCACTCCGGTTATCCGGGGTGTCGGCTCCTTGCCCGATGATCCTGCGTCGCCGTCCGCTTGCCGTGCTGCTCTGTTGCCTGTTCGCCAAGGCACAGGCCGAGCCGTCGACTGCGCCGCCGCTTGCCGACCCGCAGCTTAAATTGCGGGTGGAACGCAAGTTTTTGTCCATCCTGCCGAAAGGCTTGGCGGGTGACAAGGATGCCCCCGTGCCGGCCTTTCTCATGGCTGACCAGATTGAGGGGCGGACAGAATCGGAAACGCAGGCGGAGGGCAATGTCGAGTTTCGCAAAATGGGTTCGCAGCTCTTTGCTGACCGTGTGACCTACCAGCCGCTGAGCGACGAGGTGGATGCGGTGGGCAATGTTCGTCTGTTGCAGTTCGAGGACGAGATGCGTGGCCCCCATCTGCACCTGAAGGTCTCCGAACAGGTTGGTTTTTTTGAAGAGGTTGATTACAAGGTCAAGCGCGAGATAACCAGTAACGTCTATGGCAGCACTGCCGTAGTGGCGACGGTTGCTGACGGTGTGGCTTACAGCAATACGCCCATGATGATCAATGTGCCGATGACCTACGGATTAATTGCGTCCACGCCGCCCCGGCGGCCGACCGAGGCGCAGGGGCATGCGAAAAGAATCGATTTTGAGGGCGAGAACCAGTTGCGCATGAAGGAGACCACCTATTCAACCTGTCAGCCGGGGCGTCCGGACTGGTATATGCGTGCCAGGGAGGTCCACCTCGATTACGATAGAGAAGTGGGTGACATGAGCAGCGGTACGCTCTACTTCAAGGAAATGCCCATTTTTTATTTCCCCTGGGCTTCCTTTTCATTGAATAGCAAGCGTAAATCGGGCTTCCTGACGCCAACCTTCTCGACGTCGACCAAGACAGGCTTTGACGTTACCTTGCCGTATTACTGGAATTTGGCGCCTAATTACGATGTGACCTTCTATCCGCGCGAAATTTCCAAGCGCGGTTTTCAATTGGGCGCAGATTCCCGCTATCTCGGCCATCTCTACAGTGGCGAAGCGCGCGTCGAATATTTGCCCAATGACAAGGAGGCCGATCGTAGTCGCTATGCCTATAGTTGGAATCATACCCATAATCTGGGGCGCGGGCTGACGGCTTCGGTGAGTTGGAATGGCGTCTCCGACGTCAATTACTGGACTGACCTGTCGTCGCGTTTGATGCAAACGACGCAAACATTGTTGCCGCGTCAACTGACGCTCGGTTATGCCCCCGGTTCCTGGTGGTCGGCTAGCGCCACTTGGTTACGCTATCAAACCCTGCAGACGGTGGCGCAGCCTTATTTTCTCGAGCCGCAAATCAATTTTTCCGGGCGTCTGCCCAATCTTTACAAGACTGATTTCAGCCTGACTGGGCAATACAGCCAATTTACCCATCCGACGATGACGGAAGGCAAGCGCACTTTTGTCTATCCTGAGCTGTCTTTGCCACTCTACTACCCGGCATTCAACATTACACCCAAGATCGGCCTGCACACCACACAATACAGCCTGACGCGGCGAACCGAAATGGAGAGGCCAGGCAGCATTAGTCGGGTTGTTCCCACCTTTACGGTCGATTCATCGGTCGTCTTTGAACGCGAGACGAAATGGATGGGGCTTGATCACATCCAGACCCTGGAGCCGAGACTGTATTACGTCAATATTCCCTATCGCAACCAAGAGGCGATTCCGGTCTTTGATACTGCAGTCACTGACTTCAATTCGGCCCAGATCTTCACTGAGAACCGCTATTCTGGCTACGACCGCATCAATGACGCCAATCAATTGACGGCTGCGGTGACGACGCGTTACCTGGATGCCAACAGCGGGGTCGAGCGCTTCAAGGCCATGATCGGCCAGCGCTATTATTTGCGCAATCCGCGGGTTTCCCTGCCGGGCGAGACGATTTTGCCCAAGACGTATTCAAACACGCTGGCCGCCTTCAACGGTCTGGTGTGGAACAAGACCTATGTCGATTCGGCTTGGGAATACAACAATCACCAAGGGCGTACTGACCGCTTCTCGATTGGTGTGCGTCATCAGCCGGACGAAGCCAAGGTCATCAGCGCCAGCTATCGCTATGTACGCAGCGGCATTGGCGGTACGACTGAGCCGGTCAGCCAGATTGACATTGCCGGTCAGTGGCCGCTGTCGCCGCGCTGGTATGCGGTGGGTCGATACAACTACTCGACGCGTGACAAGAAATTGCTGGAAGCCATCGCCGGGCTCGAATACAACTCTGGCTGCTGGTCGGCGCGTTTTGTCGCGCAGCGTCTGCAGGCTTTGCCGAATGCTTACGGATTGCCCGGTGTGGCCGGCAAGCCCAACACCACTTTCTTCTTCCAGCTTGAACTCAACGATTTTGCCAGTATCGGCTCCAATCCCATCCAATTGCTGCGTCGAAGCATTCCCGGCTTTGGCAAGGTCAATCAATTGCCCACCAGTGGCAGCCTTCTCACCAGCGAGTGATTTCCATGCGAACTTTTCTTTCCCTGCTGTTTTTTCTTTTAATTGCCAGTAACGCCGGATTCGCTCAGGCGCAGACACGGCGTGCTGATCCCATCGAGGCGGATCGCATTATCGCCGTGGTTGGTGAAGAGGTGATTACCCAGCATGAATTACGGGTGTATATCAATCGTGCCGTGCGCCAGCTGCAAAAGCAGGGGACGCAGTTGCCGCCGCGCGAGGTGCTGGAAAGGCAGTTGCTCGAGCGCATGATCATGGATCGCATTCAGCTCCAGTCCGCCAAAGAGAGCGGTATTCGCATCGATGACATCCAGCTTGACCAGGCGCTGGCGCGTATCGCGGCGGGCAATAAGATGACGGTTCAGCAATTCCGTCAGGCGCTGGAAAAGGATGGTGTCGAATTCGCAAAATTCCGTGACGACATTCGCGACGAGATTTCCATTTCGCGCCTGCGCGAACGGGAGGTCGATAGCCGCCTGGTGATTTCCGAAAGCGAAGTGGATAACTATCTGGCAGCCAATCAGAACCAGAGCAATGTCGAGGAATACCATCTTGCCCACATCCTGATGCGGGCACCCGAGGGCGCCAGCCCGGAACAATTGCAAAAACTGAAACTGCGTGCCGAACAGGCGCTGGCACGCGCCAGGCAAGGCGGCAACTTTGCCGAATTGACGGCAGCCTTTTCAGACGCGCCGGACGCCTTGCAGGGCGGTGATCTTGGCTTTCGCCCACTGGACCGCATGCCAACCTTGTATGCCGAGGCGGCGGAAAAACTCCAGCCGGGAGGTGTCAGCTCCTTGTTGCGTTCTTCGGCGGGTTTCCACATCGTCAAACTGCTCGAAAAACGTGGCAAGGAATTGCCGCCGGTGCGCCAGACCAAAGTTCGGCACATCCTTATCCGGGTCAATGAGGCGATTTCCGAATCCGAAGCGCGTCGTCGCCTGGAAACGGTGCGCGAGCGCATCGTCAACGGCCAGGATTTTGCCGAACTGGCTCGTCTTTATTCGCAGGACGGATCGGCCACCAAGGGCGGCGATCTGGGCTGGGTCAATGCCGGCGACACCGTGCCTGAATTCGAGCGCGCCATGGATAATCTGAAGGAAAAGGAATTGAGCCCAGTGGTGCAATCACCTTTCGGCATGCACATCATGCAGGTGATGGAACGCCGGCAGCGCGACATGTCAGACGAGACGCGCCGCCTGATGGCCAAGCAGGCTCTGCGCGAACGCAAACTGGACGAGGCCTATCAGGACTGGCTGCGACAGTTGCGTGACCAGTACTACGTCGAAATGCGCCTGGAAGAAAAGTAAGCGTGCCGGCGCCGCTTGCCATCACCTCCGGCGAACCGGCCGGGATCGGCCCTGAACTCTGCCTGCGTCTGGCGGAACGTGAATGGCCGGTAGTTGTGTTGGGGGATCGTGGGCTGTTGGAAGAGCGCGCTGCACTGTTGGGGCTTAAGCCGGATTTTCGCGAATTTGTTGCAGGCCGGACACCTGTTGTGGGTTGCCTCGATGTTCTGCATATTCCACTTTTGGCTCAGGCCTCGCCTGGAAAGTTAAATCTGGCCAATGGCGCTTATGTCTTGGCCTTGCTCGACCGGGCGCTGGCGGGTTGCCAGACCGGCGAATTTTCGGGCATGGTGACAGCGCCGGTACATAAAGGCGTCATCAACGATGGCGGCATTGCCTTTACCGGCCACACCGAATATCTGGCCGAAAAAACGGGTACGCCTCGCGTTGTGATGATGTTGGCCGGAGCTGGTTTGCGCGTAGCGCTGGCGACGACGCATTTGCCATTGAAGGACGTTTCATCCGCCATTACGCGCGACGAACTGGAAACCACTATTCGCATTTTGCATACTGACCTCAACAGCAAATTTGGCATTGCCCATCCGCGCATTTTGGTCGCCGGGCTCAACCCGCATGCTGGCGAGGACGGCCACATGGGGCGCGAGGAAATCGAAGTGATTACGCCGGTGCTGGAAAAGTTACGCGCAGAAGGCATGAACTTGGTCGGCCCCTTGCCCGCCGATACGCTCTTTACCCGCAAGGTGCTGTCTGGCAGCGATGCACAACTCGTCATGTACCACGATCAGGGCTTGGCGGTGCTCAAGTACGCAGCGTTTGAAGAGGGCATCAATATCACGCTGGGTCTGCCGATCATTCGCACCTCGGTTGACCATGGAACGGCGCTTGATCTGGCTGGAACCGGGCAGGCCGATCCCGGCAGTCTCTTTGCGGCGGTGGATTTGGCGGCGAAGCTGGCGGCAAAATCGGCAATGCAATGAAGCATCTCCCCCGCAAACGTTTCGGACAAAATTTTCTGGTCGACCAAGGCATTATTGCCGGTATTGTTGCGGCTATTGCCCCCCAGCGCAATGATTGTCTGGTCGAAATCGGGCCAGGCCTTGGCGCTCTGACGACGCCATTGCAGCAGAAGCTGGATCACCTGCATGTCGTCGAAATTGACCGCGACCTCATCGCCAGATTGAAAAAAACCTATCTCCCAGAATGTCTTAGTATTCACGAAGGCGATGCACTGTCCTTCGATTTCTCTGCGCTGGGTGAGGGTTTGCGCATTGTCGGCAATTTGCCCTACAACATCTCGACGCCACTGTTATTCCATCTGGCCGGTTTTGCCAAAAATGTACGCGACATGCACTTCATGCTGCAAAAGGAAGTGGTCGAGCGCATGGTGGCCGTGCCGGGAGATTCCGAATGTGGCCGTTTGTCGGTGATGTTGCAATACCGTTTCCATGTCGACTGGCTGCTCGATGTGCCGCCGGAAAGTTTCGAGCCGCCGCCCAAGGTGCAATCCGCCGTTATCCGCATGATTCCAAAGCGTGGCGAGGAGTTGATGGCGCAAGATGAGGTCTTGCTGGCCAAGGTAGTGACGGCCGCATTCTCGCAGCGGCGCAAAATGTTGCGCAACACTTTGCGGGAACTGGTGAGCGCCGAACAGTTTGCGGCGCTGAACATCGATCCCACACTGCGCGCCGAAGATCTGGGCGTGGCGGATTATGTCCGGCTCGCCAATCTTCTTGGTTTAGAAGCAGGCTGAGTCTTCCGGCTTCCAAATCAGCGACCTGTCGTTGCAGCCTGACGGGACAGAATGTCGATCAGCAGTTTGGGCGGATTCTTGCCGCTACCGACAATTTCGACGTGTCCGGCTTTGACGAGATATTCGCGTGAGCGCCGGTCGGCATCGACTACCGCTTGGCGCTGTTCATCGACTGCGAATATTTCGTCTTTCTCAAGGCAGCGGCCTTTTTCATCAAGGGTGCGACAGCTTCCGCGCTCGTCGGTCACAATTTTCAGATGATCCGTAACTGCTTCCTGCAGCGTTCCGGGTTCCTGGATCAATGGTACGCCAGGCGGGATTTCCGACCATTTGCTGCCGGTGATGGCCAGGCAAATGAGTTTGTTGAGGCCGAGACTGAGAACGGAATGTGGCAGCGACGCGCAATGTGAAGAAGCGCGAATGCCGCCAAAGGGTGTCGAGACGGTAACGAGGCGGATATCGGCTCCAACCAGGGAAACACCATTTTCTTTGACCAATGCCCGCCTTGCCACCAGCCCGCCCTGGCTGTGCCCAACCACGGTAATGCGGCGTACCCCGGTTTTTTTGATCAGTTGTTCAAGGATTTGTGCGAGTTGCAGGGCGCTGTGCGAAATGCGGTCGCGGTCGTCGTAGTTGAAACAGTAGGCCTGTTTGCCTTGCGCCTTGAAAGCGTCGGCGACCAACGCATATTCGCCGGCGGAAGCCAGACAGCCATGGACGACGACAACCAACTCGCGCGAGGGGTCAATGTCGACAGGCCGGTCAAAGGCGGTATTGCAAATCCCGAACTGATCGATTTTAACGGAGACCCGGCCGCCTGAAAGAGCGGATACCTCGGCTGGGGGAATCGACAAGCCAGTCGCGCAGGCGGTCAGCAGCAAGGCCGAAAGGATGGCTGATAGTACTGTTTTCAATTGGTTTCCTCTCTACTTTTTCGGGCAATTTTTGAGGGAATGTTCAAGAAATTGCTGCAAGCTGGCGCGATTCTCCGTTCTGTCCGCCATGAAGGTGACGAGATGATGGTCACCCTCCTTTCGCCAGTAGGTCGCATCCTTTGGCAACAAGGCGGCTAGTCGATCGCCATGCGCCACTGGTATCACACTGTCGGCGCTGCCGTGCACCAGCAAAATGGGCAATTTGCCAAACTGTCCGATGAGTGGCGCAGCGTCATGTTGGTTACCGACCAATAGAGTGGCGATAAAGGATTTTAGCGGCCGTGGCACATCATCAGAGGCCATTTGGTCGATGGCAATTTCGCGGTGGCTGGAAAAAGTGCCTTCGATGACAACGCCGCAAACGCCACGCCGTTCCCGCGCCAGGGCGGTCAGGCTGTAGGTTCCGCCCAGGCTCTGGCCGAAAACCAGCAGGCGGTTGTGATCGATGTCCTTGCGGCTCTGGATGTAGCGTATTGCCGCCACGCCGTCCTGGGTTAAACCCTCGGGTTCCGGCGTGCCGGCGGATTTGCCGTAGCCACGATAGTCAAAAAGAAAAAGGTTAAAACCTTTTTCGGCTAGCCAGTCCGTGTAGTGCAGATGGCCGGAAATGTTCTTGCTGTTGCCATGAAAGTGAATCAGCGTGCCCTGGGCCTGACCTTTGGCCGGAATGAACCAGCCATGCAGGCGTGTGCCGTCGAGGCTGGTGAAGAAGATATCTTCATAGCGCAATCCCTGATTGGCGGGATTGGCATACTGCTCTTGCGTAGGCCGGTAAAAGTAATGATGGGCATCGCAGCCTGGCAAGGAGGCAAGACACGCCAGCAAGCAATAAATTTCCAGCCATCTTTGTGGTCGTGCCAAAGCGGAAATCCTCAAAATGTACGGTCAGTTCAGCAGACGGATTCTCCGATTAAAGCCGTGAAAAAGCCAGAAAGATGGACAACGACTAAATACTTGCTCTTTCACGATGAGAATTGGCCATCGATTGCGCTTGATCCGGATTTTCGTTAGTCTGCACATACCGCAGGCATTGCCGCATTCTGCGTTTTTCAACCACCCTGAGGAGTATCGAGCATGGCCAAAATCGAAGATGTTGAAGGAATCGGTCCGGTATTCGGCGAAAAGTTGCGCGCTGCCGGTGTCAAGGATACGGAAGCGATGCTGCAAAACTGCAAAACGCCCAAGCAGCGCAAGGAACTGGCGGCCAAGACAGAAATTGCGGAAGCGAAAATCCTCAAGTTTGCCAATATGGTCGATTTGCGCCGGGTTAATGGCATCGGTTCCGAATTCTCGGAATTGCTCGAAGCGGCTGGCGTTGATACCGTTCCCGAACTGGCGCAGCGCAAAGCTGCCAATCTGGCGCAGGCAATGGCCAAGGTCAATGAAGAGAAGAAGCTGACCCGTCGTGTGCCTTCCGAAACTGAAGTTGCAAAATGGGTCGAGCAGGCAAAAGCCCTGCCTAGGGCGCTGGAATACTGAGCCAGCGCGATTGATGGCCGCAGGCGCCCCCTGCGGCTATTTTCACGAAATGCTTTTGCATCTGCGTATCTACGGCCGGGTTCAGGGTGTTGGTTTTCGCCATTACTTGACGCGAGCGGCGCGCCAGCTTGGTCTTTATGGCTGGGTGCGCAATCGCAGTGATGGTTCGGTCGAAGCGGTGGCGTGTGGTTCAGAAGAGGCAGTGCAACAATTGCTGGCCTGGTCACAGCGCGGCCCGTCAGCCGCCTTTGTCGAGCGGGTGGAAAGTCAGCCCTGGGAGGGTGAGACACCGAAGGCAGATTTCGTGCAGCGCTCCACAATTTGAAGAGAGGTGCCTTTTTGGTCGCTGGTGGTTTATTAGAAATTTACTTGTAATAATTGCGCAATCGGATCTATGCTGTGAGTTCCGATTGTTCATCTAGGAGACAAGCCATGTCAGTTGCCAAGGTTATTGAGGTATCTTGTGCCAGTAAAAAAAGTTTCGAAGATGCCATTGCCAGCGGGATTACCCGTGTAAATAACAGTGTTGAGCAGGTGCAGGGAGCCTGGATTCAGGAACAAAAAGTGATGGTCGAAAAGGGCAAAATTGTCGAATATCGCGTTAACATGAAGGTGACCTTCATCGTCGCGAGCCCGGTTCCGGCAAAGCCGGTGAAGAAAAAATAAGTTTTTTTGAGTGACATAAAAAAACCGGTGTTCGAACCGGTTTTTTTGTTTACGCCCTGCATTGGGAACGTATCATTTTTATAGCACTATGCCCTTATTTTTCGGCTGCCTGCGCCCTGAAGTAGCGTTCCGGCCCCACCGTCTTCAGCACTGCCAGCGTCAGCAGTTCATCATCCAGTTCGCCTTCGGCCGAGAACAGGTGCTGGATACGGCCGTTGCGGCTTCGCTTGCCTTGCATCAGGCGCGGGGTCAGCGCTTCACCCATCGTTGATACCATGCAGCCGCTTGGGGCGATGTTGAGGACGACATCGGCGCCATGTTCGAGTTCGTGCAGCACTTCGCCAACATAGGGGGCCAGTTCGCCGGCAGGACGCAGATTGGGCAAAACAGTGCGCGCCATATCCATCAGTTCACCAACCGGGGTGGGCAAGGGTAGCCCGGCGGCCTTGTAGATCGGGCCGCCAAGGATGTCGCGCAGGATGCTGCGCATGGTCTTCAGTTCGGCGATCTTGGCCTCGTCAGCCTTGATTTCGGCCTTGAGGTCGGGTGCTTGCTGGCAGCGTGATGCCTT
Source organism: Pseudomonadota bacterium (assembly GCA_018262285.1). GTDB lineage: Bacteria > Pseudomonadota > Gammaproteobacteria > Burkholderiales > Rhodocyclaceae > UBA1934. The sequence continues at coordinate 17,736 of JAGTRX010000011.1, forward strand.
GGCGCGGCGTGCGGCCATGCCGTGTTGTGTATAGTTGATTTCTTCTTCGATCAAGTATTCGGCGTAGCACCACAGTGGCGTGACGTGGAAATGGAAACGCCCGAAGCCCATGTTGGCGAGCAGATTGCGGAAGACCTGCTCGGCCATTGCGATGCGCATGTAGACTTCGCCTGTTGCGAAGATATTGAGTTTTTCGGCGCCGCTATCAGGCTGCTCAGGCCATTCGTTGGTAAAGCGCGCAATGGGGGCGGCCAGATCCTTGCCGTGCATGCGGTAGCCAAAGAATTTGAGTGCCTGGCCGAATCCCTTGGTATTGCCATATTTCTTCAACAGCCAGGAAACAAGCTTGCCCGGCCCGCGGAAATTTTCCTGAATGGCGTACAGTTCTTCCTTGAGGCCAAGGAAGGCCTGATGGTAGCGTTGGTATTCCTCAGTATTGCGGCAGACGGAAGCGGCGCGGAAATGAAGGTCTTGCAGCACGGCCTGCAACATGGCGCCTTGGTAGATGCGTACCTGCGCCCATTCCGGCAGACCGAAGTTGTAGCCATTACTTTCGTTGGCAACGAGGAACTGCATTGAGCCGCCACAGGCCAGGCGTGAACCCTTGTCATCGTTGGTGTCACTCTGGGTGATCTGGTGCGCCAAGAGCTTATGCACTTCAACGTACTGGCCTTGCCGGCAGGGGCCGGTGCCTTTGTTGTTGAAGTAAAGTAGTCGAGTTTTACCAGCAGCGAGCGGGTCGTTCTGTTCCTTGCGGCGGGCGAAATCTTCCATCGCCCACAGCAGATCGCCATAAACGGCGGCCAGCGGTGCACAGACGGAATCGCCGGCATAGGCACGGCCGCGCTTGACCAGTTTTTCCAAATTGTATTCGGCGTGATAGGTGTCGATGCAGGTAAAGCCGGCGCCGCGCAGCACCGAGGTCAGGACGCGGTTGTCGGCTAGGGTCGGGATGTAGATGGCGTCGGTGGCCGGGTTGAGCGCGTCCTTGTTTTCCAGTTCGTCGAGCAGTTTGACTTCAAAAGCCTCGCTGCCACCCAGCGACAGCTTTTCGTGCAGACCGAGTTCGAGCTGGCGGACATAGGTGTTGACGCGGTTTTCCAGGTGCGCCAGTTCCTTGATGATGGCGTCGGACTGGATGAGCAGGAAAGGCCGTTTTTTCATGATTTCGGCTGCCAGATGCGAAATCACGCTGTCCGGGCCGCAGGTGAAGGTGGAAATCTGTACCACCGGCAGCAGCTTGCCCGCCGTGTTATTTTCGATCTTCTCGAACAGTGCTTTGAGGCGCGGATGCTTGAGGCGCTGATGCAAATTCTTGTGCGCCACAGCATTGAGAATGGTCAGGATGGCGTGCGGATTGCGCCAGTAAATGTGGCGGAATTCCTCGTCCAGTTCGACATCAAGCACGTAGGAGGGAATGGCGAGCAGGCGCTTGTCGCGCAGCAGGCGCCGGATATGGCTATCGTAAATGCCGGGGGTTAGGATGTATTCACGGCCGACAACAACGGCAATTTCCTGACCCTTGCCTTGGGCTTCTTCGATCAGGTCAGCGGCAAAGTCAGCGGCTTCCTGCTTGAGTTTACGGTGCGCGGCGATGGCGGCCGTCAGTGCCACTTCCAGTTCCTGCCGCAGGGGAACGCGGCCGTAGTATTTGAAGACCGGGCGCAATTGTTCGTAGAGCAGATCGCAGAGGACACCTTCGTTCAGCTCGGAGAGCATGAGCGTGAACGAGTGGAAGCGCGCATTGGGGTACGCCACCTTGGCCAGATTGTTGGCGACGGCGACGCCGCCCTGATTGAGCGTACAGGTGCGGCCCATGCTCTTGCCTTCGGTCGGCAGCATTTCGATTTGCGGCACCAGAATCATGCCGTGCGGCGCTTCCGCCAGACGCATGAACTGGCCGACGGCGCCGATGTGGGGGGCGCAGGTGTCCACATTGAATTGCGGCTGGCCACGCACCAGATCGTATTCATTGACGTTGTCGACATGCACTGGAATCTTGAATTGCTGGAAGATGGCGGCGATAAAACCGGCCCATTCGGAAACGCAGAAGCTGCGGGCGATGACCAGACGCTTGTGGTCGTCGCTCTTGGGCAGGCGGGCATCGATGAAATCCCAGATTTCCTTGTAGCTGTCGCGCGGCGGATTGGGCAGCGCGATGGTCTGGTCGCGGTTTTGCGACATGCGTTCATTGATGGCGCTACAGCCGCCCAGCGTAAAGATGAACTGCTTGCCTTCCGTGTCGCGGCACTTGAGCGAGGTGCGGTTGCAGACGGCGGATTCGTCGCCGCAGGCCAGCCCCTTGCACTGGATGATCTTTTTTTCGAATTGCGATTCGATGAAGAGGGGCAGATCGATGTCGATGGAACCGGCCGGGGCGGCTTCGCGCAGCACGCGCACTAGCCCGAAACAGGCGCGGTGGCCGGGAAAGGGCGGCACCAGTGCGTAGGAAGGCGCATCCAGATAGCTTTGCAAACGCGAGGTGACAGCCAGCGGTAGCGGGTCGGACAGCATGGTCTGGCCGTGCAGCAGCACGACCGTATTGGGCGGCAGATCAACCTGATTCCACAGGCTGCGCGCCATGTTCTCAACAATGGCCCAGTTGGCGGAAGCCAGAATTTCACCGCGCGGCACGCCTTCGGCCTGCAGCTTCTGGGCGTTTTCCATCAGGAAGACGGCGCAGGTGGCGTTGATCGAGAAGCTCTTGGCGGCGTCGTAGGCCAGTTTGCTCGCTTCGCCGGCATTCTTGAGGCCGAAGAGGGCGGAGAGCGTATCCATCAAACTGCCAGTGCCGGCCGAGCACTTCAGGTTCATGGCGTTGTTGAACAGCTCGGCCTCACGCAGTGCGATGGTGGAGACCTTGGTATCTTCGCCGCCGATGTCGACCAGAATGCAGAAATCCTCGTTCAGTTCGGCGATGCCGCGTTCTTTCAGCCAGCCCAGATGAGCGCGGGCAAAGTCGATGGAGCCGTGGGCGTGCGCGTAGTTTTCCACCAGCACCGAAGTGCGCGGCACCAGCGCCGGGTAAATGCGAGTGAGTGCTTCCTTCACCTGAAAGCGGGCAGAACCGGTGATGCCGATGGCGCGCACCTTGAGCGTCTGGCCGACCTGTTCGCGGATGTCCTGGAAAATGTTCTTGACGGTGTCGACGGTGTCGCCGGAGTTGCTGTAAGCCTTGATCGACAGCGCTTCGCCGCTTTCGTCGTCCTCGATCAGCACCTTGGCCATGGTCGAGCCGACATCGAGGCCGATGTTGACGGCGCGGCCGGCAAAGCTGGCGTTGCTGGGCAGAGCGCGGTCGTCGGGCAGGCGCAGGTATTTTGATTCGCCTTCCAGCTTGGCCTTGATGGCGGCGAAGGCCGGGAATTCCTCCAACTCCGAATCGTTGAACAGAGCGGGGTCGGGCTGAGCCAGATTGGTGATGCCGACTTGCTGCACCAGATGATGCAGCGCTTTCAGGACGCGGCTGTTTTCGGTGTCGTAATCGACGGCGGTGATGCCGATGGCAGCCAGACAATCCTCGGCGCAGTCGCGGGCGAACTGCCAGCGGAAAATGCGGCCGATCAGACAGGCATGGTCAAAGCCCTTGGGCAGCTTCTGCATCGTTTTCTGCACTTCCGACTTCAGCGTCGTGGCCAGCGCGACAGAGAGCGGAATGCCCTGATTCTTGTCGGAAATGGTGGCGGAAGAACTGAAGACGCCGCAGCGGTCGGCACGGGTGAGGACGGCCTGGCGTTTTTCCTTGCCGGCTTCACCCAGATATTCAGCCAGTAGATTGTCGACGGCATCACGCTTCAGGCCTAGTTTTTGCAGCACGCGGTCGAGGTTGACGCCAGTGCCGGCGCCGCAGCGCGGGTTGGTGATCAGCAGGTCATCCTTGAGCTGGCCTTCGCGGTCGAGGCCGATAATCATGTAGCCGGAGGCCGAAATCTCAACCATCGCTAGCGAACGAACGCTGCTGGCATCGGTCTCGGCAATGGCTTCCTTGGCGGCCAGCCAGAGGGCAGCAGCGGGCATGAAGACCTTGCCGCAGCCCAGACCCTGGCGAATCATCGGCGCCAGTTTGCCGGTCAGGAAAATCGGGCTGTCGGAGCCACTGCCGAGGCGCTCAGTTAGCTTGCACTCGGCCAGCAGGGCTTGCAAATTCTGGTTACTGGCAAAGAGCTGGTCGGCAACTGCGTTGCCTTCGGCATTGCAAGCCAGCATGCGAATGTTGGCGATACCGGCGTCGATAAAAATCTGGGTGGCTTCGGGGGGCAAGACAAATGCGTTGGGGTCGGTCATGGATACAGGGAATCCAGTGGCAATTGCAAGAAGTTGTGATTTTACCTTGTTGGGACGCTGGGGTAAGCTACGAGTTCCTTGAACGGTTGAAAAGCCTATGTGCGGTATTGCAGGAGAACTTCGATTTGACGGGCAGGCGCCTGATCTGGCCGTTCAGCGCCGCATGGCGGCAGTGTTGGCGCGGCGCGGGCCGGATGGTGAAGGCTTCTGGAATGCCGGATCGGTGGCTTTGGCACATCGACGGCTGGCGATCATCGATCTGTCGGAGCGTGCCAGCCAGCCAATGGTTGATGCTGCGCTCGGGTTGGCGCTAGTTTTCAACGGCACCATTTATAACTATCCGGAATTGCGCGCCGAATTGCGCGCCTTAGGGCATGTCTTTTTCTCGAACGGGGACACGGAGGTTATCCTGCGTGCTTACGCCCAATGGGGCGAGGCTTGTGCCGAACGTCTGCACGGCATGTTTGCCTTTGCCCTCTGGAACGGCAGGCGGCAGGAACTCTTTCTGGCGCGCGACCGTTTAGGCATCAAGCCGCTTTATTTTACGCAAACCGCGACCCATTTTCGTTTCGCTTCAACGCTGCAGGCTTTGCTGGCAGCCGGCGATGTCGACACCACTATCGACCCGGTGGCGCTGCATCACCAGTTTACCCTGCATGCTTCGGTGCCGGCGCCGTACACGATCCTTCGCGGGGTGCGCAAACTGGAACAGGGAACAACGCTGACCATTACGACCAACGGGTGCACTCAACAGCGCCGTTACTGGTTTTTACCGGCGCAACGCCCGCAGGTTCCCAAAAGCGAAGAGGAATGGACGGAAGCGATCGACGCGGCCTTGCGGCTGGCGGTAAAAAAACGGCTGGAGATTGCCGATGTCAAAGTCGGCGTTCTGCTTTCCGGCGGGCTGGATTCGTCGCTGCTGGTGGCGCTGCTGGCCGAACAGGGTGTGCGTGACCTGATGACCTTTTCCATCGGTTTCGAAGATTCGCCGGAAGAAAGCGGACACGAATTCAGATATTCTGATCTGGTGGCGGCGCGCTTTGGTACGCGCCACCACCAGTATCGCATCCCCAACAGCGAAGTATTGCGCCGCCTGCCCGAAGCGGTCGATGCCATGTCGGAGCCGATGGTCAGTCAGGACGTGGTTTCCTTCTATCTGCTCTCGGAGCAGGTGGCGAAAACGATCAAAGTGGTGCAGAGCGGGCAGGGCGCTGACGAGGTGTTTGGCGGCTATGGCTGGCATCAGCACCTGGCAGTTGATTTCTCAGGAATGCCAGTCGAGCGCCTGCGCCGCCATTATTTCGACCGCGATCATGCCGAATTTGCCGGCATGCTTGAGGCGCCCTATCAGGTCGACGATGTCAGTTCGGCCTTGCTGGCGGCCAAATTGAACGAACCATTTGCCGACGAGTTTATCGATCAGGTCTTGCGTGCCGAGACGACACTGCTGATTGCCGATGATCCGGTCAAGCGCCTCGACAACATGACTATGTGCTGGGGTCTGGAAGCGCGCGTTTCCTTCCTGGACCAAACTCTGGTTGAACTGGCGGCGCAAATGCCGCCGGAACTCAAATTAGGTTCGGGCGGTAAGCATGTGCTCAAGCGCATTGCTCGCGGCCTGTTGCCGGATGCTGTGATCGATCGGCCGAAAGGCTATTTCCCGATGCCGGCCTTGAAACATGTGCGTGGCGAATTTCTTGATTTCATGCGGGATATTCTGGATTCGCAAGCCTGCCGAGAGCGCGGCATTTTTCGACGTGATTACGTCGAAAACCTGCTGGCTGAGCCGGAAAAACACACCACCCGCATCGAGGGTAGCAAACTCTGGCACTTGGCGCTGCTCGAATGCTGGCTGCAGCGCCAAGTAGATGGCGTAGCTTAAAGCGGTCGTCCAAGCCGTTTTTCAACTTGCTCACGTTCCCATTGCGGCCCCAGAAACCAGTCGGGGCGGAAGACGCGCGAAGCATGCAGAAGAACACCCAGACCCCAGCCGCCCATTACCCACAATGCCCACAGCTTGCTGGGGTTGAGCGTCAGGTTGATGGCGAGCAGAACAAGGCAGATAAAGACGTAGTTGAAGAGGTGCATATAAAACTTGCGCAATTTACGGACATGGGCAAAAGCTTCGCTTTCTTGCTGTTCGGAAAGAGCGCTGGGGGTGGTGGCAGGATTCATGGTTTGCTCCGGGCTAAGGGTTGAGAAATCGACCTCGAAAACCGCAGCCAGGGATTTGAGAGATTCAGCACTGGCTGGGTAGCCCGCCTCAATGCGTTGAATGGTGCGCGCGCTCAAGCCGCTTGCCGCAGCAAGCTGTTCTTGCGACCAACCGTATTTCAAGCGTAATTTTTGCACTGACATCTTTCAGTCTCCTGTTGCTGTGGAGCGTCCAATTTGGCACAGGGCAGGACATTTCGCCACGACACGACCCCGACAAAAGCACGTCACGACCCGACACAATACCGCCATTGAACTGCCAGTGGGCTGTTGAGGCAAGTCCCCGGGGCGGAAATGGTAGCGTGTCTCCTGGTGCTCGAATATTGTCTGCAGCGCCAGGTGGATGGGGCGGTAAAAGTCTCGGTGTGACTTATGTTTTCAATGCAATGAGTTGAACGACCGCGCCAAGTCCAGTGTGGTAGATTCCCTCCACGATATTGCGTTCAAGTTCCAGGAGGTGAATAAATCTTAATTCGCTTAATTCACCGATGAGAGATTCCTTGGAAATCATTGTGTCGGCTGATTTGCCGCCGCCGGTGCCATGCTTCAATTGCTCAGGAGTATAGGCCTCCAACAGAAAGATCCCTTTTCCCCTGAGTCCGGTGATCGCCTTTCGGTGTAGCTTTTTTCGTTCGGCGGAGGGAAGGGGGCAAAAAATGGAAATGATCCCATCCCATTGGTTCTCGCCAAGGTCAAAGTCCGATAAGTCTGCATGAATCCATTCGACTTCAACGCCATTTTCATCTGCCAGTCTTTTGCCCTTGCTTAAACCAACCTGTGAGGCATCGACTGCAGTTACTGAATATCCCTGTTTTGCCAGAAATACGGCATTCCGGCCTTCGCCTTCGGCAAGACTGAGTACCCGGCCTTTGGGAATCCAGCGGAAATTTTCTTCCAGGAAATTATTTGGCGATTTACCATAGGCATATATTTCCGAGCTGTAGCGTTCATCCCACATGCGGATATCCTGTAACAAAAGGTTGAGATAGGAATTGGGAAGGCTTATTGAGTTTGTGCAGCAGGCTCAGATGTTGTTGGGGTTGGCGGTGGTGTCTGGGGTTCTTGCGAGCCAATTTCCTTCGGTTCTTCCGGCCGGTTGGAGTCAATCAGGATACTGACGCGGCGATTGTTGGCGCGGCCTTCGAGGGTCAGGTTGGTTGTCGCCGGACGGGTGTCGCCATAACCGATGGCGGTCAGGCGTTCAGCGCTGACGCCGCTGTCGTTGAAAAGTCGTAGCACGGTGGTGGCACGTACGGCAGATAATTCCCAGTTGGACGGGAAGGCCGGGGTGTTGATCGGGATATTGTCGGTGTGGCCTTCAATGGTGATCGGAAAATCGGTACCGGCCAGCACACGCGCCACGGATTGCATGGCACTCATCGAAGCGGGTTCGAGACGCGCCTGGCCGGGCGCGAAGAGAATGCTGTCGTTGATTTCAATGGTGACGCCACGGCTGGTTTCGAGCAACTTGACCTTGCCTTGCCGAACCAGTGGTGCCAGAACATCCATGATGTCTTTGGCGACGTTTTTCATCTTATCGCGTTGAACCTGTTTCTCTTTGCCTTCGGCCAGTCCTTTGTCAGGTTTTCCCGCCGGTTTGGTCTGCAGGGGTGGCGAACCCTTGGTGAGAATGTTGATCTGCCCGCCCGGCTGGGCAGTGGTGTTGCTGAAGGCATTGACCAGAGCATTGGAAAGTACCTTGTATTTGCCCTCATTGACCGACGAGACGGCGTACATGACCACAAAGAAAGCAAAGAGCAGGGTGATAAAGTCGGCGTAGGAGACCAACCAGCGTTCGTGGTTTTCGTGATCTTCGGGCGATTGTCGGCGGCGGCGTCGCATGGCTGTGCATTCTCCCGCTTAGAACGTGTAACCCTTGAGGCGGCTCTCGATGAGGCGCGGATTGTCGCCGGTGGCTATGCCTGCCAGACCGTCGAGTAACATGAATCGGGCTTTGACCAGACGCTGGATATGATGTTTCAGTTTGCCGGCGATGGGTAGAAAAATGAGGTTGGCAGCACCGACGCCGTAGATGGTGGCAACGAAAGCGACGGCGATGCCGGCACCGAGTTTGGAAGGATCGCTCAGGTTTTCCATGACATGGATCAGGCCCATGACGGCGCCCAGAATGCCGATGGTTGGCGAATAGCCGCCGGCCGATTCCCAGATTTTGGCGCCCTGGCGCAATTCATCCTCGTAACTGTCGATTTCGACTTCCATGACTTCGCGCAGACGCTCGGGATCGGCGCCGTCAACCAGCATTTGCAGGGCGCGCTTGGTGAAAAGATCGGGGCTGCGGTTGATGAAGTTTTCCAGCGCCAACAAACCTTCGCGCCGTGAAATCTGGCTCCAGTTGTGAATCTCGGCAATGATGCGTTTGTGGTCAACGACAGGCGGCATCCAGACCCAGCGGGTCATGTGAATGCCGCGCTTGAAGACTTCAAACGGATTTTGCAACATGACGGCGCCGAGGGTTCCGCCAAAAACAATCAAAAGCGCTGTTGGCTGTGCCAGCGAGGAGATGTTGCCACCTTCAAGAACTTGACCGCCGATAATGGCGATCACCCCCATGATCAGGCCGCCAATACTGATTTTATCCATCCGTCCGACCCTTTCGTTTGACTTTGAGCGCGGGGAGTCGTGTGCCGAGTACTTCGGCGCGCAAGCGACCGATGGCCTGGCTGTGCAACTGGCAGACACGCGATTCGGTGACACCCAGGACTTCGCCGATTTCCTTCAAATTCAATTCCTGTTCGTAATAAAGCCCCATCATCAGTTTTTCACGTTCCGGCAACCGGTCAATAGATAGAACCAACTGGTGCCGCAATTGCTGGTCTTCGAGCAGATGAACCGGATTGGCATCGTCGTCAGTGAAATGACGATCAAGGAACCCCTCGTCTTCGTCGCCGGAAAAGTCCTCGAAGTATAGCAACTGATGGCCGCGGGCTTCCTGCAGGGTTTTCTGGTATTCCTCAAGTGGAATGCCGAGTTGGGCGGAAAGCTCGGTTTCGTTCGGCGGGCGGCCAAAGCTTTGTTCCAGTTGGGTGATGGCTTCCTCGATGCGGCGCATTTCGCGGCGCAAATGGCGGGGCAGGGTATCGTTTTCGCGCAGGCCGTCGAGCATCGCACCCTTGATGCGTTGCGTGGCGTAGGTCTCGAACTGGGCGCCCTGGCCTTCCTCAAAGCGTTCCATGGCGTCCAGCAGGCCGATCATCCCGTTTTGAAAGAGATCGTCGAACATGACGCTGGCTGGCAGTCTTGCCATCAAATGATGGGCAATACGCTTGACGAGCGGCACAAAGCGCTGAACCAGTTGTTCCTTGTCCGGCTGTCCAGCGGCGTTGTACATGGCCTAACCCGCCTGAATGGCGGTCGGTGTTATGCGTTGGCTCAAGTGTAGCAGGTGCTGGAAAAAAAGTTGGGCATTGCCGGTATCGTTTTCGCCTTGCCGCCAGTGTGGCAGGTCGGCGGCGAGTTCGCGGAAAGCCCGCGCAGCAGGTGAATCCGGGGCAACCGAAAGGAGCGGGCGGCATAAGGCAGCGGCTTGCTGCAGGGATTCGTCAAAGGGGATGGTGCCGGCGAATTCGAGGCGGGCGATACCGCGCTGGCGAGTCAGCGCGGCGATGTTTTCAAAGATGGCAGGTGCTTCGGCGAGATTGCGTGCTTTGCTGATGAGAATGCGGAAATGGCGGCGGGCAAAGGACTGGCTGACTTTTTTGATGAGCAGATAGGCTTCGGTGATCGAGGTGCTGCAGGCAGAGAGCATGACCACCGTTTCGTGCGAGGCCAATCCGAGCGGTGAAAAACCGACAGGATGGCGGGTACTGGCGTCGACCAGAATGATGTCGAGTGGTTTGGAGAGTTGCTGCATGGCGCCGGTAAAGGCTTGCTGCTGGCTGCCGGAAAGCGCGCCGAGGCGTTTGATGGCGGTGGCGGCGGGCAAAATATGAAGACCGGCCATGGGTTCGATCAGGACATCGCCAAGATAGCGTTCGCCATTCAAGACATGGAAAAGGTCGAAACGTCCGGCCAGGCCAAAACAGGCGGCGACATTGTCGTTACCGGCATTCTCGTCAAGTACCAGCACTTCCTTGCCCAGGCGTGCCAGCACGGCGGCGATATTGGCAACGGCAAGGCTGCGACCAAGGCCTTCACTGCCGGCGGTAAAGGTGACGACCTGCAGTTGGCGCTGACCAAAGAGTCGGCGCAGACCGTCAGCCTGGTCGATGCGGAAATCAGCCACGCCGCCCTCCGACGGCGGCCATGCCGGCGCTGGCCATGGCCATGCTTGATTCCATGGCGTCGTAGTGGTGTGGCGAGGCTTCCGGTACGTCCTTGAAAGCACGATGGATCAGGTAGGCGCGATTGGGCAGGTGCAGGTCTTCCGGTACGCGCTGGCCGTTCGAAACGTAGTGCAGGCGCATGCCGTGGCGCATGATGACGTCCAATGTCGAAGCCAGACTGGCGGCCTCGTCGACCTTGGTCAGGATGCAGCCGGCCAGTGTTTCACTGGCGTAGGCGCGCACGACGTCGTCCAGCGTGTCGCCACGGGCGGTGCAGGACAGCAGGAGCAGGCGTTGCACGTTGCAATCGGAAAGCATGTCGGTGAGTTCAGGCACCAGTTTGTCTTTCTGGCTCATGCCCATGGTGTCGACAATGACAATATGCTTATGCTGTAGCTCGGCCAGGGTGTGGCGCAGTTCGCTGCCGTCCTTGACCAGGTAAACCGGAACGCCAAGGATGCGGCCGTAGATTTTCAATTGTTCGTGGGCGCCGATACGGTAACTGTCGGTCGTGACCAGTGCCACCTTGGCCGGGCCGTGGCGCAGCACGGAGCGGGCGGCCAGTTTGGCGGTGGTCGTCGTTTTGCCGACGCCGGTGGGGCCGACCAGGGCATAAATGCCGCCGCGATCGATGATGTCGGTGTTGGCGCCGATGGTGAGCAGGTTGCGGTCGGCAGCGCCCTTGGCCCAGGCCAGCGCCTGATTGACGTCGAGTGCCAGCGGCAGTTCGGCCAGCAGTTCGCGGGCAAATTTGGGCGAGAAACCGGAGTCGAGCATCTGGCGCAAGACCTCGGCTTTTACTGGCTCGCGTCGAGCGGTTTCGCCCCAGGCAAAGCCGGCCAGATGTTGCTCGAACATTTTGCGCAATTCGCGGATTTCACCCATGACTTCAGGTTGCACCACTTCAGCTTGTGCCGGTTTGGCGGCTGCGGGGCTGCTATTTTGACGTGGTGGTAACTCCAGGTTGCGCAGGCTGGTGTTCTTGGGGATGCCAGCGTTAACCGTTGAATGGGTTGGCGCTGCGATCGGTGTGGTTCGAACGGGTTCATGCCGCATACCCTGGGCGGGCGGGGTGACTGCAGGGGCTGGAGCGGGTGGGCGAGCCAGCGCGGCACGCGCTGAAGTCAGGCGAACCAGGTAGTCGTCTTCAATGTCGAGAATGGGGGTCTGAGCCGGCCTGACGGGCGCTGATGTTTGGATGGGCGCGGGGATGGGACGGCGCGGCGCGGGGGTAGAGTCTTCATTCGACTGGGTGGGGACAATCATTGCCATGTCGCGAGCGGCCACCGCCATGATCTCGACTCCGCCGGGAACACCCCGGTTGGACAGGATGATGGCGTCCGAGCCCAGGGTTTCCTTGACCTTTCTGAGTGCGTCGCGGGCGTTTGCGGCAATGAATTTTTTGACGTTCATGTTCTACCTCCGATGATCGAGGTCACCTTGAGAATGCGGTTTTCGGGAATTTCGTTATGCGAGAGGATGCGCAGGTTGGGAATGCTGCGGCGCAGGAAGCGCGACAACAGCAGGCGCAGACTGGCGGGTACGAGCAGCACGGCGGGTTGACCAAGGTCTTCCTGACGTTGCGAGGCGCTGGCGGCCTCGCGCACCAGCGTGTCGGCCAGACCCGGTTCGAAGCTGGCATTGCCGGAGGTTCCGGAAATGGCTTGTTGCAACAGGCGTTCGAGCGAGGGGTCAAGCGACATGACCTGCACTTCGCCGTTGCCAGGGTAAAGTTGCTGGACGATGGCGCGTCCCAACGCCACTCTGACCTGCGAGGTGAGTTCGTCCGGGTCGGTGCTGCGGGAGGCGTGGTCGGCAACAGTTTCGATAATGGTGCGCATGTCGCGGATATGGACGCCTTCGTCGAGCAGGTTTTGCAGTACCTTTTGCAGGGTGCCGAGAGCAACGACCTTGGGAACGAGGTCTTCCGTCAGCTTGGGGATTTCCTTGCCGAGATGGTCGAGCAACTGCTGTACTTCCTGGCGGCCGAGCAGGTCGGAGGCGCTGTTGAGCAGCAGGTGGTTGAGGTGGGTGGCGACCACGGTCGAGGCATCGACAACGGTGTAACCGTAAGCCTGCGCCTGTTCGCGCTGGCCGGCTTCAATCCAGACGGCGGGTAGCCCGAAAGCGGGATCTTTGGTGGCGGTGCCGGAAACTGTGCCGGCAACGCGTCCCGGATTGATGGCCAGGAATTGGCCGGGGTAGGCTTCGCCGGCGCCAATTTCGACGCCCTTCAGCAGGATTCGGTAAGCATTGGGTCGCAGCTCGAGGTTGTCGCGGATATGAACGGGGGAAACCAGGAAGCCGACTTCCTGCGCGAATTTCTTGCGGATGCCGCGAATACGGCGCAGCAGTTCGCCATCCTGGGTCTTGTCGACGAGCGGGATGAGGCGGTAACCCACCTCGAGTCCGAGCACATCGAGCGGCATCACATCCGACCAGCTGGCTTCCTGTGCTTCCTGCGTGGGCGCGGGGGCTACTGCGACTGCTTCCGGCACGGCAGTGCGCTCCTTCTCCATCATTTTCCAGGCTGTCCAGCCCATCGCTGCGGCCAGTAGCAGGAAAACCATGTTGGGCATGCCCGGAATCAAGCCCAGCATGCCGACAATGGCACCGGTAATGCCGATGGCGCGCCAGTTGTTGAAGACCTGTCCAAAGAGTTGCTGACCAATATCGCGCTCGTCGGATACGCGGGTGACCACCATACCGGCAGCGATAGAGACAATAAGCGAGGGAATCTGCGCTACCAGACCGTCGCCAATGGTGAGCAGGGTATAGGTCTTGGCAGCCAGCCCGGCCTCCATGTTGTGTTGCAAAACGCCGATAAAGAGGCCGCCAATGACGTTGATGAACATGATGATGATGCCGGCGATGGCATCGCCGCGCACGAATTTCGAGGCGCCGTCCATGGAACCGAAAAACTCGGCTTCGCGGGAGATGTCGGTGCGACGGCGGCGGGCTTCGTCTTCGCCGATGAGGCCGGCGTTGAGGTCGGCGTCAATGGCCATCTGTTTGCCGGGCATGGCATCCAGGGTGAAACGTGCCGATACTTCAGCGACGCGGCCGGCGCCCTTGGTGATAACGACGAAATTGATGACGACGAGAATGGCGAAAACGATGATACCGACCGCGTAATTGCCGCCGACCAGGAAGTGACCGAAAGCCTCGATGACCTTGCCGGCAGCGTCTGGGCCGGTATGGCCCTGCAGCATAACGATGCGGGTTGAGGCAACGTTGAGAGACAGGCGGAGCAGGGTGGTGACCAGAAGAACGGTCGGGAAGACCGAGAAATCGAGCGTCTTGTTGGTGTTAACCGCTACCAGCAAGACCATGATGGAGATGGCGATATTGAAGGTGAATAGAACGTCCAGCAAAAAGGCCGGTAGTGGTAGCACCATCATGGCCAGGATGATGATGATAAATACCGGCGCGCCTATTTGCGATAGATTGAAACGGGCGAAAAATCTTTGTGCCGCGAGAGAAGCTGTTGCCATTTACGCAGGCTCCGGTACGAGTTCGGGTGGCACGGGCAGGTCTTGCGGCGGCAGCGGGTAATTGCCGCCGCCATGTTTCCACTGTGTCAGTTGATAAACGTAGGCCAGTACTTCGGCAACGGCGGTATAGAGGGCAGCGGGGATTTCGCTGTCGATCTCGGTATGGCGGTAGAGGGCGCGCGCCAGGGGCGGTGCTTCCAGCAAGGGCACACCGTGTTCGGCGGCAATTTCACGGATTTTCTGGGCGATTTCGCCGCTGCCCTTGGCGACAACCTTGGGCGCGATCATGCCGGCTTTGTAGGTGAGCGCCACCGAGTAATGGGTCGGGTTGGTGACGATGATGTCGGCCTGGGGTACAGCGGACATCATACGGCGACGGGCGGCTTGCATTTGCAGGCTGCGGATGCGCCCCTTGACCTGCGGATCGCCCTGCATTTCCTTCATTTCCTGCTTGACCTCATCCTTGGTCATCTTGAGCTTGTCGAAGTATTGCCAGAGCTGGAAGGGAACGTCGATGGCCACCACCACAGCCAATACCGAGACCAGAACGACAAAACAGAACATCATGAGATGGCCGGCGTGGGCAATGCCTTGTTCAAGCGGCTGCATCATCAGGCTGAAAATCTCTTCGCGCTTGCTCCAGATCAGAAACGCTGCGATACCGCCGACCAAAGAAGCTTTGAGAATGGCCTTGAGCAGTTCGAGCAGGCTGTTCCAGGAAAAGATGCGGCCAATGCCCTCCATGGGGTTGAGTCGACCAAAATCGGGCATGAGTTTCTCGCCGGAAAAAATCCAGGCATTGAGGATAAGCGGCGAAATGACTGCGGCCAGCAACAGGACGCCGAGGATAGGGGCAAAGGTGTATAGCGCGTCGATGGCGGCGTTGCCAAGCTGAACCAGCATCTGCGCCGGTTCGTGGGCAGTTTTGGTGTCAAAATTAAAAGCATTGCGACCGATGGCTAGGGAGCGCTCGGTCAGCCAGCCGCCAGTGCTCCACAGGCTGGCGGCACCGACCATGAGAACCAGGAAGGTGCCGAGTTCGCGCGACTGCGGAACCTGCCCTTTTTCGCGGGCTTGCTCTAGGCGTCTGCCTGTTGGCTCTTCTGTCTTTTCGAGGTCGCTATCTTCTGCCATGGCCGCAATTGTGGACGATTGCGGCTATTATAGGAAAAAATCAGAAAAAGCAAAGAGCTACGGGCAACTATTTACGTCTTTTCTCCAGAAAACTTAAAGTGATTTCTCAACATTTTTTGCGCTCGAAAAAAAAAGGGGCGGCAGCCCCTTCTTTGTCACTACGTTGGCCAGGTCGGTCAGGCAAATTCGATCAAGCGGTCAGAATGCTGGCCGCCGAGGTCCGCAAGCAGTTCCTTGATGTCGAGGATGAGCACAATCTGGCCATTGGAAAGAGTGGTAACACCTGCCACGCCGCGCGGCCGGAAATCTTCCAGCGATTTGATCACGGCGTCGTCACGGCCGGCAAAGCTGTCTACGCCCAGAATGAAGGTGCGTTCGGCGGTTTGCATGAATACGCCGTACTCTGGCGGATTGACGACTGGCCAGCCGAGGAGCTTGGCCAGTGACATGACCGGCAAAATTTCGCCGCGCACCACCAGAGTTTCCTTGCCGCCGACCTCCTGCAATTTGTCGCGGTCGATGGGGAGGATTTCGCGCACCATGGACAGCGGTAGAGCGAAAGGCTGGTCGGCCAGCAACACCAGCAATACAGGCAGAATGGCCAGCGTCAGCGGCAGTGAAATGACGAAAACCGATCCCTTGCCTTGTTCGGAGCGTATTTCGATGGTGCCATTGAGCTTCTGGATGTTGGTCTTGACCACGTCCATGCCGACACCACGGCCGGAAACGTCGGAAATTTCGCTCTTCGTGGAAAAGCCCGGCAGGAAAATCATGTTCAGAGACTGGCGCTCATCCAAGGTATTGGCGTCTTCCTCGTTGATCAACCCCTTTTCGATGGCCTTGGCGCGGATGCGTTCGGCGCTCATGCCGCGTCCGTCGTCGGCGACGATGATGACGATATGGTCGCCTTCCTGCCGTGCTTCCAGGCGTACCAGGCTTTTCGGTGTCTTGCCTGCTTGCTGGCGCTCAAGCGGGGGTTCGACGCCATGGTCGACGGCGTTGCGAATCAGGTGGATCAAGGGGTCGGACAGGTCCTCGATCATGGTCTTGTCGACTTCGGTTTCTTCACCGGAGAGAACCAGTTCGACATCCTTGCCGAGTTGTCGCGCCAAATCGCGGGCAATGCGCGGGTATTTCTGGAAGAGCCGGCCAATTGGCTGCATCCGGGTTTTCATCACCGAATTTTGCAGGTCGGAGACCAGCAGATCAAGCTGGCTGACAGCCTGGTCGAGGGCGTGCAGTGTTTCCGGATCGTCGCGGCCAGCCAGGATATCGGCGCGCAGGCTGGTCAGACGGTTCTTGGTCAGACCGATTTCGCCGGACAGGTTAAGTACCTGATCGAGACGAGCGGTGTCGACCCGGATGGTGTTTTCGCGCGTTTTGTCATCCATGCGACGGCTGGCGGCGGGCGGTCCGGGTTTGTCGGTGGCGCGTTTGCCATAGGCGGCTGCTTTGGCATCAACGGCTTTGGCGGCTTCAGCGCTAGCGGCTGGCGCGGTGCTGACGGCGGCAGGCTGTATGAGGATTTCTGACGGTTCAATAGGCGCGATCGGAACGCCGGTGATCGCTGAGTGCAAGGCAGCCCAGTCCGGTTCGTTGCCAGTACGGGCGGGCGATTCGGTTTTTTGGGGTGCGGTGGCGGCAGCAGGAGCGGGCGTTGGTGTGGGTGCAGGAACTGGTTGTGCAGCGACCGGGGGATCAGGTTCAATCGGAGCCAGGGTCTCGCCGTGGATGGCACCTTTCAGCCCCTTAATGAGTGAATCATTGGCCGGTTTGGGTAGTGTGCCTTGCGAAAGTTCACTAAACATGTCGCGCACGCTCTTGGTGGCCAACATGATGAGATCCATCAGTTCCGGCGTCAGCCACAGTTCGCCGTTACGTAGCAGGTCGAACAGATTTTCGGTCAGGTGGCAGAGCGTGACCAATTCGGCGGCACTCAGGAAGCCAGCGCCGCCCTTGATGGTATGAAAGCCCCGGAAAATATCGTTGAGCAAACCTTTGTCGTCTGGTGTTTTTTCCAGATCGACCAGCTTGTTGTCGACATCCGACAGCAGATCGGCGGCTTCCTGCAGGAAATCCTGCAGGAGATCTTCCATTCCGGCAAAATCGCTCATGCGTTGCCTCCCTCAGAATCCCAGACTTTCGAGCAAATCGTCGACCTGCTGCTGATTGACGACAACGTCGCTGCGGCCGTCGGCATTGATGACGGGGCCATTCAGTAAATCGGTGACTTCCTGGGTGCGATGATCGTCCGGTACCACTTCAAGCAAAACGCTCATCAGACCGGATTCGAGTTCCTGCGCCAGATTGACGATTTTCTTGATGACCTGTCCAGTCAAATCCTGGAAGTCCTGCGCCATCATGATTTCGTTCAATTGCGCCCGGGAGGCCTTGGTGCGTTGAGGCACTTGCTGTTTGAGATAAATACGGGTTTCTGTTGCCAGTTGCTTGAATTCATCGACACTCAACTGGTTGGAATAGAGCATTTCCCAGCGTTGCGACAACACTTTGGAGCCGTTCTCGATCTCGTCAATGAGCGGGTTGGTGACGTCGCAGGCGTTCAATACCCGGCAGGCAGCCTGCTCGGTCAGGTTGGCGACATAAGCCAGCCTGTCCTTGGCATCAGGCAGGGCCGAGGCGGTTTTTTCAAGCAGCTTGTCGTAACCGAGTTCGTGGATGGTGTCGTGCAACTGCCGCGCCATCTTGCCGATATTGTTGAATACATTTTGCTGCTGATTGGGCCAATTGGTTGCGGCAACGGGGTCGCTCGCGGCCGGCTGGACGGATGCGGCGGGTTTGGCCGCTGCAGGCGGTGGGTTTGCGGGAGGTGGCGGCGCAGTGGGTGCCTTGTAGTCAGTGGCAACGGTGTCAAAGAGCGCCTGCAGGTCGTCGGAGTCGTTTTCCTCATCAATGGCGGCAGGCGCTGGTACGGGTGGCTTGGTGATGGACGGAGCATCGGCAGCAATGCTGTCGAAGAGTGCCTCGAGATCGTTGGAGTCGTTTACGGCAGTCATATTTCCCCCATTTCAGAGCATGCCCATTTTCTCGAAAATCTTGTTCAGCTTCTCGGAAAGGGTGCCTGCCGTGAAAGGCTTGACGATGTAACCGCTGGCACCGGATTGGGCGGCAGCGATGATGTTTTCCTTCTTGGCCTCGGCCGTGATCATGAGTACGGGCAGATGCTTGAGGTTCGGGGTTGAACGGATGGTTTGCAACAGGGTCAGGCCGTCCATGTTGGGCATGTTCCAGTCGGTGACGACGAAATCAAAGCCGCCACCCTGCAGGCGTTGAAGGGCGATGGCGCCATCCTCTGCTTCGTCGACATTGGTGAAGCCCAATTCCTTTAACAGGTTGCGGACAATACGGCGCATTGTGGAGAAGTCATCCACGACCAGAAATTTCATTTTGGGATCGACAGCCATTCGCTTA
>JAGTRX010000165.1 GCA_018262285.1 Pseudomonadota bacterium
GCGGTGATTCATATTGATGATGGCGCCGCTGCGATCGACCAGCAAAATACCGTCGGCCGAGGCTTCCAGCGTCGCGCTCAGGTGCGAGGTGACATAGGCCAGTTCATCTTCCTGGCGCTGCATATCTTCGGCCGGACGCGCACGAACAACAATCCAGCCCGGTTCCCCGGTGCACCGAAATACCTGTTTGCGCGCCGCCAGCACATCGCCATTGGCGCACAGGTATTCTGCCATCGCTTCCTGCTCCGCAATGCTGCTGCCCTGGCGCACCTCTTCCCAAAAGAAGACATCGGAAAGAGCGCATTCGATATCGGTAATCGGACGCCCCAGCAGTTCTTCACGTCCATAGCCCAGACGTTGCAAGGTCTGCGCCCCGACTTCGCAAATTTCGAGGGTTTGCGGATGCACGGCCAGCAGAATCTCGCTGGCATGATCGAGCAACAGCGATTGTGGGGGCTGGGTCACGACGGCATCGCTCCGGGTTTGGCGGCCTTGCCATCAAAGAAATAAGTCACCCGCTTCCTTGGATTGAGATAGGCGCTGACCGGCGCCGGCAGCAAGGCCGGGCGTAGCGCCTTGACAATCTGCAGTTCGGGGCGTTGTTCAAGATCAATGACAACCGCTTCCTCCTTTGGCACTTTCGGATCATAGATCATGATCCAGGGGCGCAGGGGTTTTTGCGGATTGACTGAAACGACCAGCGCCAGGCCTTCGTCCGAGAGTTTGACGACAGAACCCGGCGGATAGACCCCCAGGCAGCGAATCATCATTTGCAGCATTCTCGGATCGAACTTGCCACGGCGCTGGGCAAACATGAAGGACAGGGCTTCGTGTGGCGTCATCGCCTGCGCGATATCGAGCGGATTGCACAGATTGTCGTAAAAATTGACTAGGGCAACCACGCGTGCCAGCGGCGTCATTTTGTCCAGGTTGATCCCTTGCGGATAGCCGGTGCCATCGGCCATTTCGTGGTGCTGGGCAATCAGCGCCAGCACTTCGCCCGGCAAGCCAATTTTTTTTGCCAGACGCACCCCGTGCTCGACATGCATGGCGCGCAGTTCACGTTCGGCGCGCGTATATTCTTCCGGCCGCTTTTTCAGCACCTTGTCCGGAATTTCCATCAGACCGATGTCGTGCATGAGGGCGCCAATGCCGAGCGCCTGTCCCTGCTCGGCCGGCAATTCGAGTGCCTTGGCCAGCATCATGGACAAAATGGTGACATTGAGGCTGTGGTAATACACTTCCTCGCCGCCGCATTTTTCCCCCATGACGTGCAGCGCAACTTCCGGATGTTCGAGGAAGGCGCTCACCATCAGACCCACCATGCCCTCGACTTCCTCCAGCGTTTCCTTCGGACGCGATGTCAGATTGCGGTTGATATTGCGCATCACCGCCGCCGCCTTGACGAAGGCTTTCTCGACATGATCAACGCGCTGGCGAAATTCCTTGACCTGTTGCTGCCGTGCCTGCTTCTCGGCCAGTTGCGGATCATCCGGCGCAATCACTTCCTCCGTCTCCGGGTGGACTGAATCGGGCGCCGGGGCGAGTGCTTCGGGAACGGACTCGGGGTCGCTGCGTTGCGGGTCAAAACGAAAGCGGAACTGTTTTAACGCCCGCAATTCGCGAATTTGTTCTTCGCTTTTGATTTTGAAGTTGTTGAGGGTAAAGGGATGGCGAAACCAGGGCAGGTCGATATGGACGTAAAGCCCGATGCGCAAATGTTCGGGCGCAACGTAATGCTCGGTTGCGCTGGCAGAATCGGCGCTGCCGGGCTTTTCGGCTGGAGATTCCTGGTTCACAGTCAGTTTCGCCGATCAGAAAACATGGGCAACGTAATTGCGGACTTCATCGGTAATTGCCTGCATATCATCACGGGTGAGATTGAGCATGGCGGCAAATTCAAGCACCAGCGCATCCTCGAACACCGCAGGCGAGCCATCATCCTCCAGAGCTTTGACAAGCAGGTTGGAGAAACCAACCACCAGCAGTCCTTTGGCACAACGCCGCAGGTAGCCCATGTCGTGATGGTTGAGGGCAATTTCGATATAGGAGGCCGGGAAATTCCAGCGCTTGAGCAACTCGGCGCCAAAAGCCGTATGCAGCGAAAGCAGGATGCGATCAACTTCTTCTGGCGCCGGCAATTCACGGTGTTTCGACAGATCCTCGACGATATTGAGCAGCAGGAGCTTGCCGATATCGTGCAGCAAGCCCATGGTGAAATAATCCTCGGTACTCGAAATGGAAATTTTGCGGGCGATCAGCTCGGCGCAAAAACCCGTGGCCAGGGCATGTTCCCATTGTTTCTGAAGAATCTGGCTCAATGCCGGCGTATGGGAGTTGAACAGCTCGCGGGTGGTCAAGGCCATAATGCAATGGCTGGCTTCCTTGAAACCGATGCGCATGATGGCATCGCGCAGGGTCTTGCAGGCGCCGGAACGCAGGTAGTAAGGCGAATTGGCAATGCCGATGAGCTTGGTGGTCAGAGCCGGGTCGAGCTTTACCGCGTCGCAGACGCCGTCGATGCTGGCCTCGCTGCTGCGGATCATCTCCTGAATCTTCAGCGCTACATTGGGCAGCATCAGGGAGCCGACATCGCCTTTTTTCAGGCGCTGGGTAATTTCCTCAACCACACTTGAGGTTGGTTTCGGCGCTGGCGCACCCGCAGCCGGCGCGTCGCCGACTTCCTCAACGTTGGCGGCAGCCTCGGACGGAATCATGCCAAGCAAACTGGCCACCTTGTCGACCAGGTTTTGCTTCTCGAAAGGCTTGCAGATGAAATCGCTGGCGCCTGCCTTGATTGCCGTGATCACGCTCAGTTTGTCGGAACGGGCAGTGACCATCAGGAAGGGAATGTGCTGCGTGCGAAAACTGCTGCGCATATCCTGCAGCAAATCGGCGCCGGTGCGCGATGGCATGTTCCAGTCCGAAATGACTAGGGAAAAATGCAGTGACTGCAACATTTCCCAAGCCGCCCGGCAGCTATCAACCTTGAACACATCGACACCGGGGAAATTCTTGTGCAGGATGGCCTCAATCGCCAGTGCGACATTGGCATCGTCCTCAACCACCAGAATCGTCCTCGACTGACTCATTGCTTATCCTCCGTGTCACCCAGCAGTTCGCTTAGCCTGGCCTTGAGGCAACGCGGGCTGAAGGGCTTGGTCATAAATTCGTCGGCGCCTACCGATCCGGCAATCCGTTCATCCTGTTTCTGTCCGAAAGCTGTCAACATGATGATGTAGATGCCCCTTGTGGCGATGTCACTCTTGATTTGTTCGCAGACCGAGTAGCCATCAAGCTTCGGCATGCGTACGTCCAAAACCAGCAAGTCAGGCTGGTCTTCGCGGGCGCGTCGCAGCGCCTCTTCACCATTGGTCGCCGTCAGGCACGCGTGGCCGAGCTTGCGCACCACATAGCCCACCGACTCCAGGATATGCGGCTCGTCGTCGCAGATCAGCACCTTTTTCATACTTTCCCCAGCACCATGGCTATATCCCTTGCCGATTGAGAGCTGCCGCCAGTTCAGCCTCGCTGAGCATCCCCAACTCAATCAGAACCTCGCCCAGTTTCTTGCGTGGCAATTTCTGCTCCGGCAGGGCAACATGGAAAGTCGACCCCGAACCCGGAACGCTCTCCACCGAAATTTCGCCCTGATAGTGGTCGATAATGTCCTTGCAGATGGACAGGCCAAGCCCGGCACCCTCGTGCTTTCTGCCCTGCGACTGGTCAACCTGGTAGAAACGCTCGAAAACCCGCTTCACTTCATCACAAGGAATGCCTACTCCGGTATCGCGCACCGAAACCCGGATGGTCTTGTCGGCAGAATAGGGGTAGGGCGCCTCGACAAATTTCATGCTCACATCGACACTGCCGCTTTCGGTGAACTTGAGCGCATTTGACAGCAAATTGACCATGACCTGGAAAATGCGGTCGGGTGCCGCCTCCGTCATCATGCAATCGTCACTGCTGGCAAAACTCAGCGCCACCCCCTTGTCGGCAAAGGCGCCGGAAAAAGTATCGATGGCGCGCCGCACGATGTCGACAACATTGATCATTTCGTCGTTCCAGTCCATTTTGCCGGAATCGATTTTCTGCAAATCAAGAATGTCGGTAATCAGACGCGACAGACGATCGGTTTCGCTGTTGATAATGGAAAGGTAACGGCGCTGGACTTCTGGCGTATGTTCGTCAATGTCATCAAGCAGAATCTCTGCGAAAGACTTGATGGAAGTCAGTGGCGTGCGCAATTCGTGCGAGACGATGGAAATAAAGTCCGACTTGACCTGATTGAGCCGGGTGAGTTGCCGGTTGGCCTTTTCCAGTTCGGCCGTACGCTCCCTGACCTTTTTTTCCAGGTTGCTCTTGAGCTGTTCGAGATCCTCGTTCTTTTTCCTGATCTGCTCCTCAGTCTGCTTGCGGCCAGAAATGTCGCGCACGGTAATGACCACCCCCCGGCGCTGCTGACCATGCAGAAAAGCCACCGACATTTCGACATCAATGCGGCGGTGGCCATCACGATGCAGAAAAGCCGTTTCGTAGCGGGTGTCAAAAAGCTCGCCGGAAATACGCCGGATATGCCTTTCCAGAACCCGCTCACGCTCTTCGGGGTGGAAGATCGGTACGAAGGTCTCCAAGGCCAGCAGTTCTTGCGCCGAGTAACCGCTCATGGCGCAAATCGCCTCATTGACCAGGGTAAAGCGGCGGTTCTCGATAATCATCAAGCCCTCGCCCATGTCGGAAAGGCTGGCAACCAACGCCTCCCACAGGGCACCCTCTTCCTGCCCGCCAGCCGGGTTGGAAAGCGTTGATTGGCCTTTTGTTTGAGACGGCTGTTGCATGGAAGAAGGAGGTTCTCCAGTAAGGTTTTCCATCGAATCCCGTACAAAATCACGGCGCCAGGATATTGCCGCAAAATTGCCGAAGTCAGTATCCTGATTGTCGCTAATCTGGTCAACGCCAACGCACGCTGATGGACGTGGGGGCAGGACGTCTTGCCGCAGTGGTAAGAGTGGGAATAATGATTTATGGAGTAGTTTTTCTAACCCATAAGTTCAAGACAATTCGTTTGCTGCGTCGCAGCATGGTGGATAAAGTGGCGGCATGGAAAGTGATCAACGAATGATCCTTTCATCTTTATCCAGAAGGAGTTTGCCATGCGTACCATTACCGCCATTCTTACCGATCTTGCCGACTTCGCCATTCCGGCTGAAGATGAAAAAAAGTTTGCCAAATGACTTGACAGCACCAAATAAGCTCTTATAATTCGCCAAATGCTGCACTGCAACAATTTAACAAGACAGCGACCACAACCAACTCAAAATCTTTCTCTCTACTTTATCTCCAACAGGAAAAAATCATGACCACACTGAACCCCGAACAATTCGCCTCCGCCAACAAAGCAGCCGTTGATTCCATGCTGTCCCTGGCCAACACCGCTCTGGCTTCTGCCGAGCGTATCGCTGCTCTGAACCTCAACACCGCCCGTTCCGTGCTGGAAGACAGCGTTTCCGGCACCAAGGCGCTCATGGGTGCCAAGGACGCACAAGAAGCCATCGCCATCCAGACCAACCTGGCGCAGCCGAATGTTGAGAAGGCTGTTGCCTACTCGCGCAGCATTTACGAAATCGCTGCCCAGAACCAGGAAGAAATGACCAAGATGCTGGAAGCCCAGTTTGGTGATTTCCAGAAGCAAATCGCTGACATGCTGGACAAGGCTGCCAAGTCGGCTCCGGCCGGTTCTGACGTGGCTGTTGCTGCGGTCAAGAGCGCGATTGCTGCTGCGACCAGCGCTTTCGACAACATGAACAAGGCTGCCAAGCAAGTGTCCGAAATCGCTGAAGCCAATGTGGCTGCTGCGACCAACGCCACGGTCAAGGCTGTCAGCTCGACGGCTGGCAAGAAGAAGGCCAAGTAATTATCCAACCCC
>JAGTRX010000166.1 GCA_018262285.1 Pseudomonadota bacterium
TATCACCATATCTCGCGCCGACGGATCGGCGCTCTTCGCAGTGACTTCGAAAGAGGATGAGATGTATTTTGCCGCCCACGCCGAATCGCGTGGCCAGTGCAAAATTACCCAACCCTGATGCCGAAAGCTTCGGAACGACAACTGGAAGCCGCCGCCCGGGCGGCTTTTCCTGACCCGAAGCAGCGTACCGTCGTTTTCGACTTTGAAGGCCGACGCTACGTCGCCAAACGCTTGGCAGAACGACCGCGCAAGCTGGTACAGACCCTGTTCATGCACTGGCTGGTCAAGCGCATTACCGGCCAACCATTGCCCATGAAAACGCTGGCGCTTTCCGAAGCCGCAAAAAGTGTCGATTTCGAAGTCAATCGCCTGCAAACCCTGGCAGCGTCCGGGGTACGCATACCGCGCGTTGCGCTGAAATCAGCCGATTTCTTTGTCCTCGACCATTGCGGCACGGTTGTTGCCACCCTGCTTGAAACCTGGCCACGCGAAACCTGGCGCCACGAACTTCTGCAACTGGCAGAGGAATTGGGCGAATTCCACCGTGCCGGCCACTGGCACGGTGGCGCCCAGATCAAGAACATCACGCAACGTCATGGGGAAAATTATCGAATTGATTTCGAAGAGAATTTCGGCAATTTTCTGCCGCTAGCAATCACCCAACTCAACGACCTGCTGATATTCCTCAACTCTATTTCACTGGCCGGCCCGATCGATCAGGCAGAAGCACGCGACCTGCTGCCTCAACTGCTCAACCGCTATTTCGCCGCGCATCCCAGTGACGAAATCAAAGAACTGATCGGCCGCCTCCTACCCCTCATGCGTACCCTGGCACGCTTGGTTCGACCCTTTCAGCACGGGTCAAAAAAAGGCATTCGACGCATTCTGATCCTGGTTGACGTTCTTCGGGAATTTGAAGAAACCTGCAAACCAAAAATCGGCCATCAAGCAGAGGGTTAGCGTTGGCACGCCCGGAGGGACTCGAACCCCCTACCCTCGGCTTAGAAGGCCGATGCTCTATCCAGATGAGCTACGGGCGCCAAACGTCGTTGAAGCGGAGGGAAAATGAATGGTCGGGGTGACACGATTCGAACGTGCGACCCTCTGTTCCCAAAACAGATGCGCTACCAGACTGCGCCACACCCCGAAGGCGCCCGATTCTAGACATGCCCCATCGTCCCGTCAAGGAAATGCTTTAGAAAGATGGAAGATGCCTCCAGAAAATAATTCTCCAGCGTCTTGCGAAGCTGAGCTTTCTGATATTTAATAGCCGCTTTTCTCAATCAGGATGCTATACCAAATGGCTGAAGACTTGCTCCACAAGCACATCCCCCCTTACCAGCCCAAAGCAGGCGAGGAGTACATGAGCGATCGCCATACGGCTCACTTCCGCAAGATACTGGCGACGCTCAAGAAAGAGCTGAGCGAGGATATTGATCGGACTGTGCACACCATGCAGGATGAAGCCACCGTTTTTGCCGACCCCAATGATCGCGCCAGCCAGGAGACCGACATTGCCATCGAACTGCGCAATCGTGACCGGGAACGCAAGCTGATCAAGAAAATTGATGAAACCCTGGCACGCATTGATTCCGGCGATTATGGCTATTGCGAGAAATGCGGCGTCGAGATTGGCACCAAGCGTCTGGAAGCCCGCCCGACAGCAACGCTGTGCATCGACTGCAAGACGCTCGAAGAACTCAAAGAAAAACAGATGGCGAAGTAATTGCGTTGCCTGAAGTATCGATGAACTGGACACCGGCTTTTGCCGGTGTCTCGCTTTATAGA
Organism: Pseudomonadota bacterium; assembly: GCA_018262285.1. Taxonomy (GTDB): domain Bacteria; phylum Pseudomonadota; class Gammaproteobacteria; order Burkholderiales; family Rhodocyclaceae; genus UBA1934. Next base: position 1,789 of record JAGTRX010000166.1, read on the forward strand.
CGCCCTTAAACCACCCGCTGCGCAATATAGCGCTTGATTGCCTCGGCATCAGGCGCCATCACTTCGACCCGTTGCGGCAGTTGTTCGATGCCATCAAGCGCTGCCGGGCGTTCGGCGCCACGGCTCAAGGCTTCCTGCAGGGTCGCTTCAAATTTGACCGGCTGCGCCGTTTCCAGCACCACCATGGCCACACCCGGATCACGGAATTGCAGCGCCACTTTCAGGCCGTCAGCCGTGTGCGGATCGATCATGCGACCGTAGCGCTCGAAGACCTGTCTGATCGTCGCCAAACGGTCGGCGTGCGTGCTTTTGCCGGTCACAAAGCCGTATTTGGCGGCGTTCTGCCAACAGGGCATGGCAGACAGATCAAAACTGCCACCAGCGTCGACTTTTGCCCACAGTTGGCGCACAACAGAAGCATCGCGCCCGACCAGATCGAAGACGAAGCGCTCGAAATTAGAGGCTTTGGAAATATCCATCGACGGGCTGGAGGTCACCGCCGTCTCCGCCGTACCACGTGGGCGATAAACACCGGTACGGAAAAATTCGTCGAGCACGTCGTTTTCATTGGTGGCCAGCACCAGTTTGGCAATGGGCAAGCCCATCATGCGGGCGATGTGACCAGCGCAGATATTGCCAAAATTGCCGGAAGGAACGGCGAATGAGACCTGCTCGTCGTTGCTTTTTGTGGCGGCGAAATAGCCTTTGAAGTAGTAGATGACCTGCGCTGCCACTCGGCCCCAGTTGATCGAATTGACGGCACCGATTTTGTATTTTGCCTTGAAGGCGGCATCATTGAACACCGCCTTGACCGCATCCTGCGCGTCGTCGAACATGCCGGTGACGGCAATGTTGAAAATATTTGCGTCCGGCAGTGAGTACATCTGCGCCCGCTGGAAGGGCGACATCAGGCCATGCGGCGAGAGCATGAAAACACGGACATTGTGCTTGCCGCGCATGGCGTATTCCGCCGCCGAGCCCGTATCACCGGAAGTGGCGCCGAGAATGTTGATCGACTCGCCGCGCTTTTCCAGCACATACTCGAACAGGTTGCCAAGCAGTTGCATGGCCATATCCTTGAAGGCCAGCGTCGGGCCGTTCGAAAGTTCGAGCAGGAAGAACCCGTCATCCAGCCTTGTGGCCGGCGTCACCTCGGCCGGATCACCGCCATGGCGCGAAAAGCAGTAGGTTTCAGCAGTGTAGGTCTGGTCGCAAATCGCCTTCAGGTCGGCAGCGGGAATGTCATCGATAAAGCGCGACAAAATGGCAAAGGCCAGTTCGGCGTAGGACAACGATCGCCAGGCGTCGAGATCGGCGCGACTGACCTGGGGATAGGTTTCCGGCAGATAAAGACCGCCATCCGGTGCCAGACCGCCAAGCAGGATGTCGCAAAAGGATTGAGCCGGCGCATTGCCGCGGGTCGAAATGTAGCGCATGAAGTCTCTCTACGAAGAATGCGAGAAATCGAAACGAGCCTTACTGTGGAAGGTCTTCCAGCCGCAGGCGGGTCACCTTGCCCTTGACCACTGGCAAAGCTTCGATCCGGCCAATGGCCGTATTGGCGTTCTTCTCGCGGCAAACGTGGGTCAGGAAAATAATGTCCGTCTCACCCTCGCCCTCTTCCGGCTCGCGCTGCAGCATGGCATCGATCGAAATCAGCTCGTCGGCGAAGATGCGAGTGATGTCAGCCAGCACACCGGGTTTGTCGACAACCCGCAAGCGCAAGTAATAACCGGTTTCGACTTCTTCGATCGGCAGAATGGCCAAATCGGCGAGGGCATCGGGTTGAAAAGCCAGATGCGGCACCCTGTGTTCCGGATCGGCGCTGGCCAAGCGGGTGACATCAACCAGATCGGCAATCACCGCTGAAGCCGTCGGTTCAGCACCGGCGCCCTTGCCATAGTAAAGCGTGCCACCAACGGCATCGCCGTAGACCTGCACGGCATTCATCGCCCCTTCGACATTGGCAATCAGGCGTTTGGCCGGCACCAGGGTCGGATGCACGCGCAACTCGATACCCTGACTGCGCCGACGGGTAATTCCCAACAATTTGATGCGATAACCGAGTTGCTCGGCGTATTTGATGTCGGAAGCCTGCAGCTTGGTAATGCCCTCAATGTAGGCCTTGTCGAACTGCATCGGAATGCCGAAAGCAATGGCGGACAATATGGTCAGCTTATGCGCAGCATCGACGCCCTCGATATCGAAAGTCGGATCGGCCTCAGCATAACCCAAACGCTGCGCTTCCTTCAAAACGTCATCAAACGAAAGCCCCTTATCGCGCATTTCGGACAGGATGAAATTGGTGGTGCCGTTGATAATGCCGGCGATCCACTGGATACGATTGGCCGTCAGCCCCTCGCGCAGCGCCTTGATGATGGGAATGCCGCCCGCCACCGCCGCTTCAAACGCGACCATAACGCCTTTGCTACCAGCCGTCTTGAAAATCTCCGTGCCGTGCACCGCCAGCAGTGCCTTGTTGGCGGTCACCACATGCTTGCCATTATTCAGCGCCTGCAACACCAGTTCGCGTGCCACACCGGTGCCACCAATGAGTTCGACAACAATGTCGATTTCCGGATTATTGACGACAGCAAAAGCATCGTCCGTGACCATGCAGGACGCACCCACAATCTGACGCGCCCGTTCCAGATCCTTGTCAGCAACTTGCGTGATACGTATGGGGCGGCCGGCACGACGGAAAATCTCCTCCGCGTTGCGGGCAAGGACGGAAAAAGTGCCGGCACCAACCGTGCCAATGCCAAGCAAACCTACGTTAATGGGTTTCATTTACTCAATCAACAATCAAAAATAGAAACAACAAAAGAGTTGCTGTGGCGCAGTTTCGCCTCACACCTCACTATTTAAGCGTAACGCTTGCGATAGGCCTCGAGAAAGCGCGCCAGCCGGGAGATAGCCTCAGTCAGATCTTCCTCATGCGGCAGGAAAACCAGACGGAAGTGATCTGGATTGGGCCAGTTGAAGCCGGTGCCATGAGTGAGCAGCAGACGTTCTTCCTGCAGTAATTCCAGCATGAACTCCTGATCGTCGGCGATCGGATAAATCTTCGGGTCGAGGTGCGGAAACATGTACAGCGTCGCCTTGGGCTTGACGCAGGTCACTCCGGGAATAGCAGTCACCAGCTGATGCGCCAGATCGCGCTGGCGCGCCATGCGCCCACCCGGTGCTACCAGATCATTGATGCTCTGGTAGCCACCCAGTGCTGTCTGGATGGCATACTGCCCCGGCACATTGGAACACAGGCGCATCGAAGCCAGCATATCCAGGCCTTCAATGTAGTCGCCCGCCTGACGCTTGTCACCGGAAACCACCATCCAGCCGGAACGATAACCACAAGCCCGGTAATTCTTCGACAGCCCGTTAAAGGAAATGGTCAGCACATCC
>JAGTRX010000068.1 GCA_018262285.1 Pseudomonadota bacterium
CCATTCCGCCTCTTCCGGCAAGCCCAGAAAATTGCTGATGATGTAATCGGAAATGAGGGAGATAGCACCCATGTCGCGCAATTCGTTACGCAGATCCTGGCCGTTTTCCGCCAAGTCGTGGTGCGTGCGGATGGCGTCGACGATGAGTTGTGGTAGTTGCCAGTTTTTTGCCAGCATGGCACCGACTGCGGTGTGGTCGGTGTTGTGCCGTTCGTTTTCAACGTCGCGAAAGGATCGCGCCGAATTGTTGGCAAGGGCGAGTGTTTCCTTGTAGTCAGGGAAGCGTTGCATCAGGATGGGAATGCCGCAGTCGTGGAAGAGGCCAAAAGTGTAAGCATCTTCCGGTGAGATGCCGGAAACGCGACTGGCCATTCGTGCCGAGACGATGGCGTGGTAGCTGGAGCGATCCCAAAACCGTTCCATGTTGATGCCCTTGGGGCTGAGGGACTGCTTGAGTGAAATGCCGGTGATGATGTTGATAATGTTTTTGAGGCCGAGAATGGTCGCCGCCGTTTGCACGGACTGAACCTTCTGGCGCAGGCCAAAGAAAGGTGAGTTGGCGGTTTTCATCGTTGATGCCGCCAGTCCCAGATCGCTACTAATCAGACGGACAATTTTCGGAAAATTGGCATTGTCGCGCCGTGATTCCTCCATCAAGGTTGAAAGCACGGCAGGACAAGGTGGAATGGTAATGGTTTTGAGGATTTCGGATACGAGATCGGAGTCGATTTCGGTGGCGCTGGTCATAACGTCAAACCTCAAAAATTTCGTGAGAAAACTGGCTGACCAAACCTGGCATCTTCCGTTTTCGGATATATCAGTGGCAGATGCCCAAAAGTAGCATTTAACCAGAACGTGATCAAGACGCAAATTGAACGAATACGACTAAAAAAATGAATTTTGGATTTTGTCTGGTGACTGGTTCTGCTAGAAAAACCGGGTTGGAGCCACACAATTAGGCAGGGGTTTTGCCCGAAAAAGCTGGTAAACTGCCAGACTTGCCAAAAAGGCGTTTTTGGAGTTGCCTGTGACGATTGAGCGTACCCTTTCCATTATCAAACCGGATGCGGTGGGCAGGAATGTCATTGGCAGAATTTATTCGCGCATCGAGGAAAACGACCTGAAGATTGTGGCGGCACGCATGATCTGGTTGTCCGTCGGCGAGGCCGAAAGATTTTATGCCGTGCATCGGCAGAGGCCTTTTTTCAAGGCATTGGTTGATTTTATGACCACAGGCCCAGTGATGGTTCAGGCGCTTGAAGGGGAGAATGCCATTGCCCGTTATCGGGATCTGATGGGGGCTACCGATCCCCGGCGGGCAGCGCCTGGCACCTTGCGGGCGGAATTTGCCGATTCGATTGAGGCCAATGCCGTGCATGGTTCGGATAGCGCAGAGGCTGCCAGAGTAGAGATCGCTTTCTTTTTTTCCGAAATGAATATTTTTTCAGGCCGCTGAGTTACGGCGCCTGGTTTGACCAACTTTTTATAGCAACGGCAAGCAATGCAAAATCTTCTCGACTTCGATGCACAAGGCCTCGCCGCCTGGTTTGCCGAACAGGGCGAAAAGCCTTTTCGTGCGCGCCAGGTGCTGCGCTGGATGCATCGTGCCGGGGAGGCCGATTTCGAGACCATGACCGATCTGGCCAAGAGTCTGCGCGAAAAATTGCGAGTATCGGCAGAAGTGTGTTCTCCTGCCATTATTTCTGACCGGCTTTCCGAAGATGGTACGCGCAAATTTTTATTTGACGTTGGCGCTGGCAATGCGATTGAAGCGGTGTTTATCCCCGAGGATGATCGCGGCACCCTGTGCATTTCAACGCAGGCGGGCTGCGCCCTTGAATGTGCTTTTTGTTCAACTGGCAAGCAAGGCTTTAATCGCAACCTGCGTGTGGCCGAGATCATTGGCCAGCTCTGGCAGGCCAATCGGGTGCTGGGCGCCGGCATGCGCATGGGCGCCGAGAGCGAACGCATCATCTCCAATGTCGTCCTGATGGGCATGGGCGAACCGCTGGCCAATTTTGACAATGTGTTGCTGGCCTTGCGTCTGATGCTCGATGACAACGCCTACGGTTTGTCGCGCCGACGGGTGACAGTGTCCACGGTTGGTCTGGTGCCAGCCATTGATCGCTTGCGTGAGGAGTGTCCGGTGGCGCTGGCGGTGTCCTTGCATGCGCCGAGCGATGCCCTGCGCGACCAGTTGTTGCCAATCAATCGCAAATACCCACTGGCCGAACTGATGGCTGCCTGTCAGCGCTATCTGGAAAAAGCGCCGCGTGATTTCATCACTTTTGAGTACATCATGATCGAAGGCATCAACGATAGCGATGCGCATGCCCGCGAGTTGCTTGATCTGACATCAAATGTGCCTTGTAAATTCAATCTGATTCCCTTCAATCCATTTCCGGGTTCACCTTTCCGGCGTTCGCAGCCAGAGCGCGTGCGCTGTTTTGCCGAGGTGTTGATCAGGGCTGGTATTGTGACGACTACGCGCAAGACGCGTGGCGACGATATCGATGCTGCCTGTGGCCAGTTGGCCGGCCAGGTCAGCAATCGCATGCGACGTCTGCCATCGCAATCCATACAGTTTCAGGAGGTAAATGCATGAACCGAATCAATCGACCCTGCCTGGTTCTTTTAGCCCTTGTTTTTTGGGCGATTCAGGCGGTAGCGCAGGTTTCCCATCAAGGGGGTACGGCTCCGAATCAGGGTGGCAACCCTGCGAACCCCTATCAAGGCGGTGGCACGCCTCCCCCTTCGCAGCAGCCTGCTATCCCGGCAGATCCAGCGACGCGGGCAAAGGTGCACACCGAGCTGGGCGCCCTTTATTACCAGATCGGCAATATGGCGGTGGCACTGGAAGAACTGCGTATCGCCCTCGAAGCCGATTCAGACTACGCCCCGGCCTACAGCGTGCGTGGTCTGGTACATGCCCAGTTGCGCGAATTTCCGCAGGCCGAGGAACAGTTTCGCAAGGCTTTGGATCTGACCCCGAATGATCCCGAAGTCAATAACAATTACGGCTGGTTCCTCTGTCAGCAGCCTGGCAAGGAACGCCAGTCCATCACCTATTTCCTCAACGCCCTCAAGAGTCCGCTTTATGCGACGCCGGAAGTGGCTTATGGCAATGCCGGTCGTTGTGCGCTCAAGGCGGGTGATCTGGAAGGTGCTGAACAGTATCTGTCGCAAGCTATCCGCATGTCGCGTGATGGCGGGCTGATGCCGCGCTTTCTTTATGCAACACTGCATTACAAGCGGGGTAATCTGCAACTGGCCAAACAGGAACTGGCCAAAGTGTTGAAAGTGATCAATCAGCCGACGGCCGAAGTGCTTTGGCTGGCTTTGCGTATCGAACGCAAACTGGGGAACCGCATGGAGGAGGGGTCGCTGGCAGCACAATTGCGTAGCCGCTATCCGGACTCACCGGAATATCAGGATTTTCTCAAGGGTAATTTTGAATGAGCGAGAGCAGTACACATCTTGAAGGTGCCGATGATGGCGTTCCCCTTCATCAGCAAACCGTCGGCCGGCAGTTGCAGTTGGCGCGTGAAGCCAAAAAAATGTCGGTGGCCGAGGTGGCGGAGCTTCTGAAACTGGGAACGTCACAGGTCGAGGCGTTGGAGAGTGATCATTGGCAGGTCTTACCCGGTTCTACCTTTGTTCGTGGTTTCGTACGTAATTACGCGCGGCTGTTCGGCCTCGACTCGGCGCCTTTGATGAAGCAACTTGATACCAAGCTGGATTTCAAAGTCTCTGATCTGGCCTTGCCCGAGTCGACCCATGTGCCCATGCCTGACGCTTCCGGGCGTTCGCTGGCGCGGGATTATTTTTTGCCTGTTTTGGGATTGATGCTCATCCTTCTGGCTATCCTCATTTACTACCTCATGCCGAATGACATCAGTCGCCTGCGCTCTGGTGCCCAGTCGATGGTTGACGCCATTTCCAGCGCGCTGACCCGGCAAGCAGCTCCGGTTCCGGCTTCTGTCCCGGTGCCAACCCAGCCGCCGCCAGTGGCGCCGGATTCGGCGGAGCAGGCGGTGCTGCCGCCCGGTACTACCGTCAGCCAAGTATTGAACCCGCAGGCGGTCGAACCGTCGCCGGCAGATCTGGCGGCAGCAGCGCAAGGCCAGCCGCCGGCCATTTCAGCAACCACGCTACCAGCACCAATCGGGCAGCCAGTTCCGCTGGTGTCGCCGCCAGCCGCGCCCAGCGCTGCGGCCGGAGCATCGACAGCGCCGTTGCATCTGTTCTTCAGCCAGGAGGCTTGGGTGGAAGTGCGTGACCGGCGCGGTAACGTGGTTTATTCGCAGAATGCGACAGCTGGCAGCGAACGCGCCGTCGAAGGCGAAGCTCCCTTCGCGCTGGTGCTCGGCAATGCCAAAACGGTCAAGGTGATGCATCGCGGCAAACCGGTCGATCTGACCCCGCATATCCGAGGCGATGTGGCGCGCCTCACTCTGGAGTAAGTTTTGAATTCTGTGGCACGCAAAATGACCAGAGCCTGCCGGGTTGGCGAGGTGTTATTGGGTGGAGGGGCGCCAGTGGTGGTGCAATCCATGACCAACACCGACACGGCTGACGTGCAGGCGACGGCGCTGCAGACGGCCGAGCTGGCGCGTGCCGGTTCCGAAATGGTACGCATCACCGTCAATACGCCGGAAGCGGCGGCGGCTGTGCCGAAAATTCGCGATGAACTTGATCGCATGGGTTTGGAAGTGCCGCTGATCGGCGATTTCCACTATAACGGCCATCGCCTGCTGGCAGATCATCCGGCCTGTGCCGAAGCCTTGGCTAAATACCGCATCAATCCCGGTAATGTTGGCTTCGGCGCTAAAAAGGACGAACAGTTCGCCAGCATGATCGAACTGGCTTGCCGCTATGGCAAACCGGTACGCATCGGTGTCAATTGGGGCAGTCTCGATCAGGATCTGCTGTCACGCATGATGGACGATAACCGGGCACTGGCCGAGCCTCTGCCGCTGCATGCAGTGATGTCCAATGCTATGGTCGCCTCCGCCCTCGAATCGGCGCAACGCGCCGAACAACTGGGCTTGCCCGGTGATGCCATTGTGCTCTCCTGCAAGGTTTCCGCCGTGCAGGATTTGATCGCCCTCTATCGCCAGTTGGCGGCAGTTTGCAATTACCCGCTGCATCTTGGCCTGACTGAAGCCGGCATCGGTTCCAAGGGTATTGTTGCTTCGACGGCGGCGCTGGCAGTTTTGCTGCAGGAAGGCATCGGCGATACCATTCGCGTCTCGCTCACACCGGAACCGGGTGGCAGTCGCAGCCAGGAAGTGGTGGTGGCGCAGGAAATCCTGCAATCGCTGGGTTTGCGCGCTTTTACCCCGATGGTGGCGGCCTGTCCCGGTTGCGGCCGCACCAGTAGCACCTTTTTTCAGCAACTGGCGAGCGATGTGCAGGACTATGTGCGGGCACGCATGCCGGAATGGCGTGTCACTTACGACGGTGTCGAAAACATGACCCTGGCGGTGATGGGTTGTGTCGTCAATGGACCGGGCGAATCGAAACACGCCAATATCGGCATCAGCCTGCCGGGCAGTGGTGAGGCGCCGGTGGCGCCGGTCTTCGAGGATGGCGAAAAAACCGTGACTCTGCGTGGCGAGCACATCGGCGACGAATTCAAGCAAATCATCGAGCGCTACATCGCGCGCAAGTATCCAAAGAAATCATGAGTCAAATCTTGCAAGCCGTTCGCGGCATGAACGATATTCTGCCGGCTGAAGCCGAACTGTGGGAACTGTTCGAGGAAACTGTATGCTCCTGGCTCAAGGCCTACGGCTATCGCCCTATCCGCATGCCCATCGTCGAGCCGACGCCGCTCTTCAAGCGCGCCATTGGCGAAGTCACCGACATTGTCGAAAAGGAAATGTATTCCTTTGTCGATGGTCTCAATGGCGAAGCACTGACGCTACGGCCAGAAGGCACGGCCGGTTGCGTGCGTGCCGCCATTCAGCACAATTTGACCAGTACGCCGCAGCGCCTGTATTACCTGGGGCAGATGTTTCGGCATGAGCGGCCACAAAAAGGGCGCTATCGCCAGTTTCATCAAGTGGGGGTCGAGGCTTTCGGCTATGCCGGGCCGGACATCGACGCCGAGCAGATTCTGATGGGCGCCCGCCTGTGGGGCGATCTCGGGCTGGACGGTATCGAACTGCAGATTAACAGCCTGGGGCAGGCTGAAGAACGGGCGCGCCATCGCGCTGAATTGATTGCCCATTTCGAGCGTCATGCCGAATTGCTTGATGAAGACGCCAAGCGGCGCTTGCACACCAATCCCTTGCGCATTCTCGATTCCAAGAATCAGGCCATGCAGGAATTGTGTGCAGCGGCGCCCAAGCTGATCGATTTTCTGGGCGAAGCATCGCTGGAACATTTTGAAGGCGTGCAGTCCGTATTGAAAAACGCTGGACTGCCTTACGTCGTCAACCCGCGTCTGGTGCGGGGGCTGGACTATTACAACCTGACCGTGTTCGAATGGGTGACTGATCGACTGGGCGCGCAGGGAACGGTGTGTGCCGGTGGCCGTTACGACGGGTTGGTCGAGCAGTTGGGCGGCAAGCCAACGCCGGCCTGTGGTTTTGCCATGGGCGTCGAGCGTCTGATTGCCTTGATTCAGGAAGCGGACGGAGTGCCGGAACCGGCAGCGCCCGATGTTTACCTGGTGCACCAGGGCGAAATGGCGACGCGGCTGGCCTTTCAGGTGGCCGAGGGTTTGCGCGACCAGGGCATGAATGTTTTGCAGCATTGCGGCGGTGGTAGTTTCAAGTCACAAATGAAAAAGGCTGATGCCAGCGGGGCGCCGTTTGCGGTGATTATTGGCGACGACGAGGCGACGGCCGGTGAGGCGCAGTTGAAGCCGCTACGTGCAGGGGGCGGCGAGCAACGGCGGGTCGGCGTCGAGCATCTGGCGGAAGCCATCATTGATCAATTGTTGGATAGTGAAGAGGAATAGGCGTCATGGCGCATTTAGATCTGGAAGAACAGGAACAACTCGATAGCATCAAGACCTGGTGGAAGATGTACGGCAATCTCGTCACCGGCGTGGTGACGGCAGCTGCCATTGCGGTGGTGGGCTGGCAGGGCTGGCAGTGGTACAACAACAATCAGGCAGCGCAGGCATCTGCCATTTTTTCGGCGCTTGAGGACGGTATTGCTGCCAAGGACAGTCAGCGCATCAAGGCGACCGCTGGTGAACTGACCGAAAAGTATGCCGGCACACCCTATGCGGTGTTGGGCGCCATGGCAGCGGCCAAGGCCTCTTTTGATGCGGGTGACCTGAAAACGGCCAAGCTGCAGTTGACCTGGGTGGCCGACAATGCCAAGAACGAAATGCGCGATATTGGCCGCTTGCGTCTGGTCGCGGTGCTACTCGACGAAAAAGCCTATGACGAGGCACTCAAGCACTTGCAGGCAACACATGCGCCGGCTTTTGCCGCCCGTTTCGCCGAAATGAAGGGCGAAGTGCTACTGGCGCAAGGCAAAAAGGAAGAAGCCAAAACCGCGTTCAAGGCGGCGCTGGCCAGCTATGACGAAAAACGGAAGGCCGAAAAACTGGAAAGATCGGGTCAGGTCAAGTCGGATAAACCGGAAGACGGCATCAAGACCGAAGAAGATTTCATACGCGGGCCGTATCGCGAACTGCTGCTGCAGAAAATTGATGCCCTTGGGGAGAAGGCGTGATGTTGCGCCCGCTTATTGCCGCTGTGCTGGCCAGCCTGCTATTGGGAGGCTGTGCGACCGTTTCGGAATCGATCAACAAGATCAATCCCTGGGCGGGTAAAACCGGTCCCAAGCCGACTGAACTGCAAAGCATCAAGGGGACGGCAGAGGCTCGCGCACGCTGGTCAGTCAATATCGGCAAGGCGGGCAATTACGTTTTTACGCCGGCACAGGTGGATGGCAGCGTGTACGTGGCGGCAGCTGACGGCACACTGGCGCGCATTGATGAAGGTGCCATTACCTGGCGCATCAAAGCAGCACCAGCCCTGTCGGCGGGCGTTGGCAGCGATGGCCGGCTGGTGGTGGTTGGCACTGCCAAAGGCGATGTGCTGGCGTTCTCGGCCTCGGATGGCAAGCCCTTGTGGCAGGTCAAGGTGACGAGTGAAGTGCTGGCAGCACCGACGGTTGGCGATGTCGGTGTGGCGGTGAAAAGCGGCGATAACCGCATTTTCTTGCTTGATGCCAAGGATGGTGCCCGCAAGTGGTTCTACCAGCGGGCAACGCCGCCGCTTTCGCTCAGAAGCTTTGCTGGGCCGGTCTTTGCCGAACAGTATGTCTTCGCTGGTTTTCCCGGCGGCAAGCTGATGGCACTTGATGCCAAGAATGGCGCGCCGATTTGGGAAGGCACGGTGGCTTTACCCAAGGGTGCCACTGAACTCGATCGCGTGGCCGATATTGTTTCCCTGCCGGTGTTCGACGGTAGCCAACTCTGCGCTGTGGCTTTCCAGGGACGAGTGGCCTGCTTTGATCTCAAGCAGGGCGGCCAATTGATGTGGGCACGCGATTTTTCGTCGACCTCTGGTTTGGTGGTTGATGGCCGTTATCTTTTCACCGTTGATGCCAAGGGCGCGGTGCATGCGCTTGAGCGCGACAATGGCGGTAGCGTCTGGAAGCAGGACAAGCTTCTGCACCGCAATGTTTCCGGCCCGGCGGCGCGGCGCAATTTTGTCGCTGTTGGCGACATGGTGGGCGTGATCCATATCTTACGGCGCGAGGATGGCGACTTTGCTGCTCGCGTCAATACAGACGGCACACCCGTACTGACACCGCTGCAAGTCATGGGTTCCGGCTTTCTGGTGCAAACCGCGGGTGGCACCGTGGCTGCCATTGAGGTGCAATGAGACCCACACTCGTTTTGGTTGGCCGGCCGAATGTCGGCAAGTCGACGCTGTTCAACCGCATGACGCGTTCGCGTGATGCTCTCGTTGCCAATATGCCGGGGCTGACGCGTGATCGCCATTATGGCCATGGCCGTATGGGCGGCAAACCACATCTGGTGGTCGATACCGGCGGCTTCGAACCCTTGGTCAAGGACGGCATTCTGCACGCCATGGCGCGCCAGACCGAGCAGGCGATTGCCGAAGCGGATGCGGTGCTCTTCATTGTCGATGGTCGCGCTGGCATGACGCCGCAGGACAAGGAAATCGCCAATAAACTGCGTCGTCTGGAGCGCCCGGTTTTCGTCGCCGTCAATAAGGCGGAGGGTATGGATCGTGGCACGGTGGCCGCTGAATTCCATGAACTTGGACTTGGTGAGCCCTACGCCATTTCTGCCGCACATGGCGATGGGGTCAGGAATCTGGTCGATCTGGCGTTGGAGTCTTTTCCGGAAGAGAGCGAGGCCGAGTCGGCGGCAGATGCAGTCAAGGTGGCGGTGGTTGGCCGCCCCAATGTTGGCAAATCCACCCTCATCAATACCTTGTTGGGCGAAGATCGCGTCATTGCCTTCGATCAACCTGGAACAACGCGTGACTCGATCGAAATCGATTTCGAAAAAAATGGTCGCCACTACATTCTCGTCGATACGGCCGGTATGCGGCGGCGTGGCAAGGTTTTCGAGACTATCGAGAAATTTTCCGTCATCAAGACCTTGCAGTCCATCGAGGATGCCCAGGTCGTCATTCTCATGCTTGATGCGCGCCAGGATATTTCCGACCAGGATGCCCATATCGCCGCTTTCATCGCCGAATCGGGGCGGGCGCTGGTGGTGGCGGTCAATAAGTGGGACCACCTGGAGCATTATGCGCGCGAACAGATCAAGGAAAAAATGGCGCAGAAGTTCCGTTTCCTTGATTTTGCCCGTTTTCACTATATTTCGGCGCAGGAAAATACCGGCTTGCAGCCACTGTTCAAATCCGTTGATGCCGCCTACAAGGCCGCAATGACCGACCTGCCGACGCCGCAACTGACGCGTGTGCTGATCGACGCGGTGGCTCGCCAGACCCCGCCGCGCCACGGTCTTTTCCGCCCCAAGCCGCGTTATGCTCATCAGGGCGGCTCCAACCCGCCCATCATTGTCATTCATGGCAATGCCCTGGAGCATATTGGAGACAGTTACCAGCGATATCTGGAGCATTGTTTTCGTGAGGCGTTCAAACTCGAAGGTACGCCCTTGCGCATCCAGTTCAATACCAGCCACAATCCCTTTTCTGACAAGGGACGCAAATAAGTTCACATAAGATGCCGGAAATTGGGTAAATTTCCCGACGGTTCATCCCCCTCTTTATCACAACCAATGGAGTCCTCACCATGAGCAATAAAGGGCAATTGTTACAAGACCCCTTCCTCAACACCCTGCGGCGCGAACATGTGCCGGTGTCGGTTTATCTGGTGAATGGCATCAAATTGCAGGGCCAGATCGAATCCTTCGACCAGTATGTCGTGTTGCTCAAGAACACTGTCACCCAGATGGTCTATAAACACGCCATTTCGACCGTCGTACCAGCGCGTCCGGTGCAAATCGGTCTGGAAGAAACGGAAGAATAATCAACATCCACCCTGCCATGTTCAGGGTTGGGCGGCTGGCCAACCCCGCTCTTGTTGACAGATATGCTTGACCGTCCCGAGACCGGTGAGCGGGCTGTTGTCGTCCAGCTCGACTTTGGTCAGGCTGACCTGGCCGAACAGCGCGAAGAAGTCTGCTTGCTCGCCGAGTCGGCGGGTGGCTGCATTGTTGGTGAAGTTGGCGGGCGGCGTAAGAGCCCCGACCCGGCCACCTTTGCCGGCAAGGGCAAGGTCGAAGAAATCGCCGCTGTGGTTGCTGCTGCGTCAGCCGATCTGGTTATTTTCAATCACGAACTATCGCCGGCGCAGGAGCGCAATCTTGAGCGCATCCTGCAATGCCGGGTGATAGACCGCACCAGCCTGATTCTCGACATCTTTGCCCTGCGCGCCCAGAGTGCCGCTGGCAAGTTGCAGGTTGAACTGGCCCAACTTGAGCACTTGGCCACGCGTCTGGTACGAGGCTGGACACACTTGGAACGTCAGCAGGGCGGCATCGGCCAGCGCGGCCCCGGCGAAACCCAGCTCGAAACTGACCGCCAGTTGTTGGGAAAACGGGTCAAGGCACTGAAGGAACGTCTTGCCAAGCTGACCCGCCAGCGCGGCGTACAACGCAAATCGCGGGCGCGTAACGACGTGCTTAATGTTTCCTTGGTGGGCTACACCAATGCCGGCAAATCGACCCTGTTCAACGCCCTGACCCATGCTGGTGTTTACGCCGCCAACAAGCTTTTTGCCACGCTTGATACCACCTCGCGCAAATTGTGGATCGAGGGAGGTGGCAACGTGGTTATTTCCGATACGGTGGGCTTCATCCGCGATCTGCCGCATGGGCTGGTGGCGGCTTTTCATGCCACTCTGGAAGCGACGGCTGAAGCCGATGTTCTGCTGCATGTGGTCGATAGTGCCAGTCCGGTACGCGAGCAACAGATGCGCGAGGTCGACAAGGTGCTGGCCGAAATTGGTGGTAGTTCGGTACCGCAAATTGTTGTCTGGAACAAGATCGATTTGACGGGGGCAGCCCCGGATGTCGAGCGCGATGACTATGGTAGAATCGCCCGCGTTCGTGTCAGCGCCAAGACACGGGATGGCTTGGCGGCGCTGCGGGCGGCGCTGGGCGAATGTGCAGTAGAGAAGGCGCGGACAGTGGCGCGGGTTGAGGATGCAAACGCAGTGGATTTGCGTTTTGGTGATCCGGCTTGATCCGCCAAATGAATGTTTTCCGTCAGGTGTGGTCCGGGCAGTTGCCGGGCGCTGCCTGCTTGTGTTGATTGTGCATCCTTGCGCCTTCGCGCCTGAGGAGAGGTGAAAAAATGATACCGACGCTTGGCATTCTCATGTCGCTTGGCGGTCCCGGCAAAACAGCCGGAGCCGATTTGCCCCTGCGTAACCAGGGTCCTCCCGATCTTGAAGATTTGTGGCGCGATTTCAATCGCCGCCTAGCGGGTATTTTTGGCAGCAAAAATGGTGGCGGCAGCCCTCGTCAGGAGGAACCGGATGTCCCTGGGTTTCGCTGGCTCGGGGGTGGGCTGATCCTGCTGGCCGGTGTTGTGGTGCTGGCCTGGCTGGCTTCCGGCTTCTACATTGTCGACGCTTCACAGCGCGGCATTGTTCTACAGTTTGGTAGCTGGAAAGAAAATACCGAACCTGGTTTGCGCTGGCGCTACCCCTATCCCTTTCAAACGCATGAACTGGTCAATGTTTCCGGCGTGCGCACCATCGAAATCGGCTATCGCGGCAGCGAAAAGAACAAGGTACTGAAAGAGGCGCTGATGCTGACGGATGACGAAAATATCGTCAACATCCAGTTCGCCGTGCAATATCTGCTCAAGGACCCTAAAGAATATCTTTTCAATAACCGTAGCGTTGATGATGCGGTGATGGGGGCTGCCGAGACCGCCATTCGTGAAGTGGTCGGTAAAAGCAAAATGGATTTCGTCCTCTACGAAGGGCGCGACCAGATCACAGTGCAAGCCACCAAGTTGATGCAGGATATTCTCGATCGCTACAAGAGCGGCGTCTTTATTTCCAAGATGACCATGCAGAACGCTCAGCCTCCGGAACAGGTGCAGGCTGCTTTTGACGACGCCGTCAAGGCCGGGCAGGATCGTGAACGCCAGAAGAACGAAGGGCAGGCCTACGCCAATGATGTCATCCCCAAGGCGCGCGGCACGGCGGCGCGACTGCTGCAAGAGGCTGAAGGTTACAAGCAGCGCGTCATCGCCAGTGCCGAGGGCGATGCGGCGCGTTTTAGTTCAGTGGTGACCGAATATGCCAAGGCGCCGCAGGTGACACGTCAGCGCATGTATCTGGAAACCATGCAGCAGGTTTTTGCCAATACCGGCAAAGTGCTGGTCGATACCAAGGGGCAGGGCAACCTGCTTTACCTGCCGCTCGACAAGCTGATGCAAGCGACGGGCGCTGTGGCAGCCACCTCGGCTGCGGATGTGTCCGCGACTGGCGCACACAAGCCGGTAGTGCCGCTTTCAGCCGAGGCGCCACCGCAGCTCGACAAGGGGCAGATGAGTGAGAGTCGCAGCCGTGGCGTGCTGAGTCGTGAAAGGGAGGGACGGTGATGAAAGCCGGCTTTAGTTTTATTCTGGCAATTGTCGTCACGCTTCTGGTGATTCTGGCAATGTCTGTGTTTACCGTTGATCAGCGTCAATATGCGATCATTTTCCAGCTGGGCGAAGTCAGGCAGGTCATTGATCAGCCCGGTTTGTATCTGAAATGGCCGTTCATCCAGAACATCCGCTATTTTGATCGCCGCATTCTTACGCTCAAATGGCGCATTGTCGATCCCAAGCTGTACTACGTTTCGGTGCAAGGCGATGAGGCGCGTGCCAAGATTCGTCTGAACCAGACGGTCAATGCCGGTCTGCGCGAGGAATTCGGCAAGAAAACTGTGCATGACGTGGTTTCCGGTGAGCGCGACAAGATCATGGAACTGATGCGCAATAAGGCCGACAAGGATGCGCGCACTATTGGTGTCGAAATTGTCGACGTCCGCCTCAAGCGGGTTGAACTGCCGACCGAAGTCAGCGAAGCGGTGTATCGCCGCATGGAGGCCGAGCGCAAGCGTAACGCTAATCAGCTGCGTTCGGAGGGCTCGGCTGAAGCCGAAAAAATCCGTGCCGATGCCGACAAACAGCGCGAAGTCATCATTGCCGAAGCCTATCGCGATGCCCAGAAGCTGAAGGGCGAGGGCGACGCCAAGTCGACTGCGCTGTATGCTCAGGCCTTTGGTCAGAACCCCGAGTTCTATGCCTTCTATCGCAGTCTGGAAGCTTACCGTGCCAGCTTCAAATCGAAGCAGGACGTGCTGGTGGTCGATCCGAGTTCGGATTTCTTCAAATACATGAAGAGTGTCGGTGGCGAGAGTGGCCGGGCAAAATGATCAGCCAGTTGTTGCTTGCCCTGGCGCTGATGCTGGTGCTGGAGGGTATTCTGCCCTTTGTCTGGCCGGCAAAGTGGCGTGAAGTCTTTGCTCAGCTTCTCAAACTCAGCGATGGCCAACTCCGCTTCATTGGCCTGACGTCAATGATCATTGGCCTTGTTTTACTGTTGGTGTTCAAATGAACTGGCTACTTCCTGAATACATCGCTGACGCCCTGCCGGCTGAGGCAGCGAAAATCGAGGCGCTGCGCCGCCGTCTGCTCGATCTCTGTGCTGGCCGGGGTTACGAACTGGTTATGCCGCCTTTGCTGGAGTATCTGACTTCGCTGCTGACTGGTACGGCCGAGGATCTTGGCATCAAGACTTTCAAGCTGGCAGATCAGGCTTCTGGCCGGACGCTGGGGGTGCGCGCCGACATCACGCCGCAGGTAGCGCGCATCGATGCGCATCTGCTTAATCGCCAGGGCGTTGCTCGGTTGTGCTATTGCGGCAGCGTCCTGCACACCCTGCCGGCCTGCATGGTTGCCAGTCGCGAGCCCCTGCAGATTGGTGCCGAACTTTACGGCTATGCCGGTATCGAGGCCGATATAGAAGTCGTGTGTTTGCTGTCTACTATATTGCAGGCCTGCCAATTGCCGGAAAGCCGCATTGATCTCGGCCACGTCGGTATCTTCCAGGCGCTGGCCGAGGCGGCGGGATTGAGCGCGGAACGCGAAGATCAGCTACTGACATTGATGCAGGCCAAGGATATTCCTGGCTTGCAGCAAGCCTGTGCCGATATCGACGCGCCTTACGCGTCGGCACTGCTTGCCTTGCCGACGCTTTATGGCGGAGTGGAAGTGCTTACTCGCGCTGCCACCCTTCTGCCGCCGCTACCGGCGATTACAGCGGCTTTGCAAGGCTTGTCGTGCATTGTTGCTGCCGATGTTGGTTTACCGGTCTCCATCGATCTGGCCGATTTGCGCGGCTACCACTATCACAATGGCGTGGTATTCGCCGCCTATCATCCGCGCTATCCGGCGGCGATTGCGCGCGGTGGCCGCTATGATGGCGTTGGCCGGGCTTTTGGCCGCGCCCGCCCCGCTACCGGTTTTTCGCTCGATCTGCGCGAAGTGGCAGGTCTGTCACCGATCGCTGTCCAGCCCCGGGCAATTGTTGCCCCACCCGTCGGCAAAAACGACACACTGGCGGCGGAAATTGCCCGTCTGCGGGCAGCCGGGGAAATCGTTATCGAATTGTTGCCGGGCGAAACCCTGCCCGAAGGGTCAAGCTTCGACCGCCAATTGCTGCTCGTTGGCGGCCAGTGGACAATTGAAACTCTCAACCAGAACCGGAATTGAATATGGCCAGGAATGTGGTGGTTGTCGGTACCCAGTGGGGTGACGAAGGCAAAGGCAAGATTGTCGATTGGTTGACCGATCACGCCCAGGGCGTGGTGCGTTTTCAGGGCGGCCACAATGCCGGACACACCCTGGTGGTGGGTCAAAAGGAAAATCAGAAGGAATACAAACTCAATCTGGTGCCTTCCGGCATTGTGCGCGACGGCATTGAATGTTTCATCGGCAACGGTGTTGTGCTCGACATCCGCCATTTGCTCGAAGAAATCGCCAAGCTGGAAGCCGGTGGCATTGCGGTGCGCAGCCGTCTCAAAGTCAGCCCCGGCTGCTCGGTTATCCTGCCCTACCATTCAGCCGTCGATCTGGCGCGCGAAGCGCTGCGCTGCTGTGACAAGAAAATCGGCACCACCGGCAAGGGCATCGGCCCGGCCTACGAAGACAAGGTGGCACGGCGCGGCTTGCGGGTCTATGATCTCTTCCATCCGCAGTCCTTTGCCGAAAAGCTGCGTGAAGTGATGGAGTATCACAATTTCATCCTTGAACATTTCCTCAAGGCAAAAACGGTTGATTACCAAGGTGTCCTGGATCAGGCGATGGCCGACGCTGAAGGTATCAAGCCACTGGTGACGGATGTTTCTGCCGCGCTCTACGCCGCCAATGCGGCGGGGAAGAATTTGCTATTCGAGGGTGCGCAAGGTTCGCTGCTCGACATCGACCACGGCACCTATCCCTTTGTCACTTCCTCCAACTGCGTCGCCGGACAGGCAGCGGCTGGCAGCGGAGTGGGGCCGGGCATGCTCAATTATATTCTGGGCATTACCAAGGCCTATTGCACCCGTGTCGGTGGCGGCCCTTTCCCATCTGAGCTCGACATTGAAACGGCGGGCGCTCCAGGATATCAGATGTCACAAAAGGGTCGTGAGTTTGGTACGGTCACCGGGCGCAAGCGCCGCTGCGGCTGGTTCGATGCTGCAGCACTACGTCGTTCGGCGCGTATCAACGGTCTCACCGGCCTGTGTATCACCAAGCTTGATGTGCTCGATGGTTTGAAGGAACTGCAGATTTGTACGGGCTACCGGATGAATGGCGCGATTATCGACGCCTTGCCGGTTGGCGCCGAAGAAGTGGCGGAGTGCGATCCGATATACGAAAACATGCCTGGCTGGTCGGAGAGCACCTTCGGCGTCAAACGCTGGGAAGATTTGCCGCTGACGGCGCGCAATTACCTCGATCGGCTCGAGCAATTGTGCGGTGTTCCCATCGCCATCGTTTCCACTGGCCCCGAGCGCGACGAAACCATCCTGAAGCAGCACCCGTTCAAGTGATTCTTTCACCGCCAAGGCGCAAAGGCGCAGAGAGCGCAAGGAAAAAACTTTGCGGCCTTTGCGTCGCTGCGCCTTTGCGGTGAAAATGAGGCTCTCCTTGGTCTGGTAGCCAGAATGAGCATTCCTCTCTCCGACGGCATTCATCTGTGTATCCGCTCGGTGACTGCGCAGCGTTTGCGCAGTTTTCTCACTCTGCTCGGCATTGCAGTCGGAATTGCATCGGTCATTCTGCTGACCTCCATCGGCGAAGGCATCCACCGTTTTGTGCTGGCCGAATTCAGCCAGTTCGGCACCAACGTTATTGGCGTTCATCCGGGCAAGGTCAAGACCGGCGGTGTGCCGCCTTCCGGCTTTCCGACCAGCAGCAAGCCCTTGTCACTGGAAGATGCGCGGGCGTTGGCCAGCCTGCCGCATGTTGTTGCTGTGACGCCCTCGACCTGGGGTAATGCCGAAGTTGGCGGCAATGGGCGTTTGCGCCGCACCACCGTTTATGGTGTTGGTCCGGCGATGATCAAGGTCTTTAATATTGCTTTGCGCGTGGGCCAGTTCCTGCCTTCGGAGGATGCCGAGTCGGCGCGTTCATTGGTTGTGCTCGGCCCCAAACTCAAAAACGAACTTTTTGGCACCGAGAATGCCCTTGGCGCGCGATTGCGCATCGGCACCGACCAATTTCGTGTCATTGGCGTGCTTGAGCCCAAGGGGCAGTTCCTCGGCATAGATCTGGACGATACCGCTTATATCCCGGCGGCGCGTGCCATGGAAATTTTCAACCGCGACGGACTCAACGAAATCGATCTGGCGGTGGAAGAAGGCTATCCTGCGGCCAAGGTTGTTGCCGCCATCAAGGAACGCATGATGGCTCGCCACGGTCGGGAGGATTTCACTATCGTTTCGCAGGAAGAAATGATGGCCACTCTGTCCAATATTCTTGACGTGCTGACCATGGCGGTTGGTGCGCTGGGCAGCATTTCCCTGCTGGTGGGTGGTGTTGGCATCGTCACCATCATGACCATCGCAGTGACCGAGCGCACCAATGAAATCGGCCTGCTGGTAGCCTTGGGCGCAGAACGGCGCACCATCCTCGGCCTTTTTCTGGGTGAAGCGGTGGTGCTGGCGGCCAGTGGTGGCGTTATCGGACTATTGCTGGGTATCGGTCTGGCGCAGCTCATCCATTTGGCGGTGCCGGGGCTACCGGTGCATACGCCGGTGAGTTTCATTCTGATGGCCGAAGGTGTGGCGATTGTCATTGGCTTGCTGGCTGGTGTACTGCCAGCGCGGCGGGCGGCACTGCTTGACCCGGTCGAAGCCCTGCGGGCGGAATGAGGGACAAAAAAACGGGGCGCTGATTGCGCCCCGTTGAGTTTGTTGCCAAAAAGATCAAGCCTTTTTGCGCTCGAGCTTTTCCTTGATCCGTGCCGACTTGCCGGAGCGATCACGCAAGTAGTAGAGTTTGGCGCGGCGCACATCGCCACGACGTTTGACCTCGATGGCGGCAACCAGCGGTGAATGGGTCTGGAAAGTCCGTTCGACGCCCTCGCCAGAGGAAATCTTGCGTACGATGAAGGAGGAGTTGAGGCCACGGTTGCGCTTGGCAATGACGACGCCCTCAAAGGCCTGCAGACGTTCGCGCTGACCTTCCTTGACCTTCACCTGCACGACGACAGTGTCGCCGGGGGCAAATTCGGGAATGGTCTTGCCAAGCCTGGCAATTTCTTCCTGTTCCAGTTGTTGAATCAGATTCATGTGAGCTCCTGTAAATTATCAAAAAAATTACTCACCGCATTGCTCTTGTGCCGCAATTTCGGCCAAGAGTTGCGTTTCTTCCACACTCAAGGTGCGGTGCGCCAGCCAATTGGCCAACAACTCCGGGCGGCGCTTCCCGGTTCGAGCCAGCGACTGTTTCAGTCGCCAGCGCCGAATTCTCTCATGGTTGCCGGATAACAATACTTCCGGCACCGTCTGACCCTCGTAAATTTCGGGTCGCGTATAGTGCGGGCAATCGAGCAAACCTGCAACAAATGAATCTTCCGCCGCTGAAGCAGCATCGCCCAGCACCCCAGGCAATTGCCGCACAACGGCATCAATCAGCGCCATCGCCGGCAATTCACCGCCCGACAACACAAAATCCCCGATCGAAATTTCTTCATCAACGGCGCGCTCGATCAAACGCTCGTCTATCCCTTCATAGCGGCCGCAGAGCAGAATCAAGCCTGCTTCTGCGGACAGTTGCATCACCCGTTCATGGGTGAGCGGCACGCCCTGTGGCGACAGGCAAATCACCCGGCTTGTCGCCACACCCAGTGCTGCTTGCCGCGCTTTTGCCGCTGCGATTGCCTTTTCCAGCGGCGCTGCCTGCATCAGCATGCCGGGGCCGCCGCCGTAAGGCCGGTCATCCACCGTGCGCCAGGCATTTTCAGCGAAATCGCGCGGATTCCAGCCTTGCCACTGCCAGCGCCCTTCTTCCAGCGCCCGCCGGGTAATGCCGTACTGCGTGACTGCCGCAAACATCTCTGGAAAGAGGCTGATGCAGTCAAAACAGATCACCAGTCACTCCCCCAATCAACGCGGATACAAGCTTTTTCCTGCTCTACTGCCAGAACGACGTTGCTGACAAAAGGCAGCAAGCGTTCTTTTCCATCCTCAGAAACCAGCCGCAACACTGAATTGGCGCCGGTTTCGATCAATCCCTCGACACGTCCCAGAACTTCTCCGGAGGTGTTCGTCACTTCCATGCCAATCAGGTCGGCCCAGTAAAACTCGTCTTCGGCGGTGGCCGGCAAGGTTTCGCGTGGCGCACCGATCAACATTCCTCTTAGCTTTTCCGCCGCCGTCCGGTCAGCGAAACCTTCAAACTGGCAAACCAGACCTTCACCATGCAAACGACAGGCTTTAAGGCCGAACTGTTGCCAATCCTCGGTATTTTCCCGAGCCAGCCACCAGATAGGAATTTTCGCCCAGGCGGCTGGGTCGTCAGCAAAAGCATGTACTTTCACCCAGCCTTGCACGCCATAGGGCTCGAATATCTTGCCCAGAACGATCATGGTCGAGTGGAAGATTGCTTCAGGCCGCCGGCTTGGTAGCGAATTGCTTGACCAGACGGGTGACTGTCGGCGACAGTTGGGCGCCTTGTTGCTGCCAATAGGTCAGGCGATCCATGGAAACGCGGAAACCTTCCTCATTTTCGGCGGCAACCGGATTATAGAAACCGATGCGCTCAACAAAGCGGCCATTGCAGCGGGCGCGTGAATCGGCAACAACCATACTGTAGAAGGGGCGCTTCTTGGCGCCGCCACGGGCAAGGCGAATAACAACCATCGTGTTCTTTCCGTTAACTGAAAAGGGCGTGATTATAAGCCTTTTCGCTGGAAAAACAATCCGTTGTCTGGTTTCTGCACCGAGTTTTACACACCCGGTTCGCTATTGCCTACATTGAGTTGCAGTGTTTTAGTAAGAGAGAGTGGATAACATGGGGTCGTCGCAAGCATAGCAAAGCATTGAGAAATTCATCGCTTAGGAAATCAGTCTGCTTTTCCCGGTGGATTGTTAACTACTTTTACAGAATTATTGCTTCGGCGCAGGAGTCGGCGGAAATTCCTTGAGCAAGTCGGCAAGCAGGGGTTCGTCGACCGCGCGCTTCTGCCAATTTTTCCGCACAATCTCGGCATGATCGGGATAGGCCGCAAGTGCGCGGCGCAAGGCAAGCAGCGCTACAGCGTGGTTGCCCGCCAATGCCTCGATATGTGCACACTTATAGACAATGTCGCGCGTGGCGGCAAAGCGCAGGGCGTGATGACACAGGGTGAGCTTGTTTTCCAGTTCTTCTGCATTGTCCTCCTGCAAATTGCCCGCCACCATGTAGACGTAGGGCGATAGCAAGGACGTCTTGCCGATTTTTTGCAGCCTCTCGGCGTATTTCTTGTGAAAATCGACGCGATCTTTGGCACTGAAGCCCTGGTTGATGGTTTCTTCCAGCACAGCGTAATCACGAAAAAGAGTAACCAGGGTGAGTCCGCCAAGAATCAAGGCGCCGGCCAGCAATGGCGTGGCGATGCGCTGGATGGATAGTTGCAGCGAGCGACCACTTCCGGCGCCAAGGAGCAGGGCAAACGGGCCGAGAAAAAAACTGTACCAGAGCGGATATTCCAGGTTGCTATGAATGGCAAGCAGCAGCAAACACGCCGCCAGCCACCAGTGGCAGGGTTGCCAGATTTTGCGCCAGAAGACGATAAGCCAGCGACAAGCGAAAATGAGCAGCACCAGTACGGCGCCCAGCCCCATTTCCGCCAAAAGGTGCATGAAAATATTGTGCGCGTGTTCGGGTAGCCCTGGCAGGTGCATCGGCATGAGCTGCAATACATGCTGATGAAACTGCCAGGTAAATTGACCAATGCCGCCACCAATGAAGGGATGTTCGGCAAAAATGCGCAAGGCGGATTGCCAAAGGGCAAGCCGTATAGGGTCGTAGCCACCAGTTTGTGCCAACCGCGCTGCGCCAGTGTTGGCGAGAAAATCACCTAGCGGAATCAGGCCTGAACTGAGCACAAGCTGAATAAGTAGCGTGGCCAACAGGGTGACGAGGGCGCAACGGAATAACCGGCGCAACAGGGGGTCAAGGCGATTACGCCTGTAGGCAATTCCGGCCAGAAGAAGCATGGCGGGGCAATAGAGCCAGACGGCACGCGATCCGGAGAGCAGGGAAAAAAAGATCAAGGTAATGAGGGCAGGCAAAGTGGCGCGCCAAGCAAGCCAGCCGGACGCGCGCAGGTAAATGATCGAAGCGATGCCCAGCCAGAGGCAGACGGCGAAACTGTTGCCCTGCGCCAGGTTGCCAGCAGGCCTGCCATTAAAGGGAGCAACCCAGGGCAAGCCCGGGGTTCCGCCAATCTGCAGTGCGGCAGCTAGGCATTGCAGTAGCCCGCTACAGAGAAGTGCAATTGCCAGCCATCGGCTTAATCGTCCTAGGGTGGCGGATTGCACAAGTTGCCGGCCGAGAATGATCAGAAAAGTAGCCCAGATCAGGTAGAGGGCAAAGAGCAGTAGACGGTCGGTATTGACGGCGCGGTTGAAAAACAATTGCAAGACGAGGATGCCGAGCAGGCTAATCGGCAACAGGGCAATTTCGGGCAGGTCAATACGCGGGCGGACTTCAGGGCAGAAAAGAAAGGTGAGGGCCAGCAGGCTGAACGCCGCTGCCAGCCATTCCTGATAAAAGGTTGGGATGGGGTTGCGATGATGCGCCAGCAGCAGGGGCACAAAAAACATCAGCGTCAAACTGATCAGGCAGAGGCGCAGATGCCATTTTGCGGAGGAGTTCGAGAGCATGGCGGATTATCCCGGAAAAACCGCAGTTATCCAATTCTGGGGGCATGATCTTGGCGCAGGGCTGGCGTGATTTTCGTTCGAGCCATGTACTTGGTTCTGCTTCCCATTGAGGGTATCAGTCACGGCCGGCTGGTGATCGCCTGGCGCCTGGTTTGCGGGTGAGTCGGGTGAATGAATCCCTCCCGGTTTTAGACCAATGCCACTGCCCGATCTGCCAGTCGGCAGCAGTGCAGATCGTGGGTTAAAAATCACCTTGGCCCCATTGGAGCATCAACTCGTCGAAGGCATTCTCGGCGCCGCAAGATCCCCGGTGACTGAGAATCTCATGGCTCGTGTTGGTTTGCGTACTCATGCGCGGCAATGCTCTTGCCGGCCGCCTATTGAGCGGCGCTGGCGTGCCAATCTCCAGTCAGAGCACCAGTCGTCCAAGATACCAACCGATTGCCGCCATCGCTGCGCTGCAGGGGATGGTCAAGATCCAGGCCCAGACGATATTGCCGGCAACACCCCAGCGCACACGCCGGTTGCCATGTGTTGAGCCAACACCAGCAATGGCACCGGTGATGGTATGCGTCGTCGACACCGGAATGCCCAGCCAGGTGGCCAGAAAGAGGGTGACGGCACCGCCAGAATTGGCGCAAAACCCGCGCGGCTGGTTGAGTTTGGTGATGCGATTGCCCATGGTCTTGACGATGCGCCAGCCGCCAAACATGGTTCCCAGACCAATGGTGATATGACACGAAATGGCAATCCAGGTCGGCATATGTTCCTGCGGGGAAGACATTCCGGCGGCAATGAGCAGCATCCAGATAATGCCCATGGTCTTCTGTGCATCGTTGCCGCCATGTCCCAGACTGTAGGCAGCGGCCGAAATCAGCTGCATTCGTCTGAAAACCCTGTCCACCTTGCGTGGTGCGGTTTTACGGCATATCCAGGAAACCGCCACCATCATCAGGCCGCCGATAACAAAACCAAGAAATGGGGCGATGAAAATGAAGGCAACAATTTTCAGAATGCCGCTCATCATCAGCGCTTCAGGCCCGACCTTGACCAAGGCTGCGCCAACCAATCCGCCGATGAGCGCGTGCGACGAAGACGATGGAATGCCGTAGTACCAGGTGATGATGTTCCAGGCAATAGCGCCTATCAGGGCGCCAAAGATGACGTAATGATCGACCATGGCGGGGCTGATAGTCCCCTTGCCTATGGTTCCGGCCACTTTCAGCTCGAAAAAGAAAAAAGCAATGATATTGAAAACAGCGGCCCAGATTACCGCATGATGCGGTTTCAGTACCCGTGTTGAAACGACGGTGGCAATGGAATTGGCCGCATCGTGAAAGCCATTCATGAAGTCAAAGATCAGTGCCACGGCAACCAGCACAATCACGACCCATAAACTGATGGAAACGGTTTCCATTGCCGATCCTGGTCAGGAATTTTCGAGGACGATGCTCTCGATGCTGTTGCTGACATCCTTGCAACAGTCGCTAACTTCTTCCAGTAATTCGTAAACCGCCTTGAGCTTGATCATTTGGCGGACATCCTGCTCTTCGCGGAAAAGTTTCGACATTGCCTCACGCAGAGCCACATCGCCGTCAGATTCGAGGTTGTCGATCTCATGGCAATACTTGAGGATGGCCGGTGCATTTTTCATGGTGCGCAGCAATTTCACCGCCGCCGCCACGGCTTCGCAGCATGTCAGCGAAATTTGCGCCAACTTGCGCGCCTCCGGCGTCACCCGTTGAACATCGTAGAGGCCGATGGTTTCAGCCACATCCTCGATCTTGTCGAGAATATTGTCCATGTTATTGGTAAGCTGGTGAATCTCGTCGCGATCGAAAGGGGTGATAAACGAGGAGTGCAGCATGGCCTCGGTCTCGTGGATGATTTTATCGGCACTCAATTCGCACTGATTGATTTCATCGACGAATTTCTGGGCGTTTTCAGGTCGATCAATCATCGCCTCGATCAGCCCAACCAAAGCCTTTCCACCCAAAACAATCTGATCAGCGTGCGCATCGAAATAATCGAAGTACCTGACCTCTTTCGGCATCAAGCGTCCAAACATGACAGCCCCGTTACAAAGTAATTTCAGCGCGCGCATCCTACCACAGCCAGCCGTTGAGGGTGAAACAGTGCTCTGCTGCGCGAAGCCAAAGCAGGCACAGAAAAAAATTGATCTCTGTAACCCCTTTTTGCCACTCGTTGCGTTTACCTGCTTACCACCAACAAAAACCGGAGATGATCATGAAAACCCTCCTCGCTGCACTTCTTCTCGCTGCCGGCTGTCTTGGCAATGCCAATGCCGGTAATCTGGTCGACATCCAGATTGTCGATCGCACCACCGGTCAGACCCTCGAAACCTATCACCATCGTGGCCGCCTTTACGTTGCTGGTGCCCCTGGCAACCGTTATGCTGTCCGCATCTATAACCGGAGCGGCGCTCGCGTTATGACCGTGCTTTCGGTCGATGGCGTCAATGCTGTCACCGGCCAGACGGCATCGCCTTCACAGTCCGGCTATGTCCTTTCGGCTGGGCAAACGACTGAAATCGCCGGTTGGCGCAAGAGTATGGACGAAGTCGCCGCCTTCTACTTCACCAATATTGCCGACAGCTATGCTGCCCGCACTGACCGTCCGCAAAACGTTGGCGTCATCGGCGTCGCCGTCTTCCAGGAATATGCACCGCCACCGCCACCACCGATCGTCTATGCGCCACGGCCGCATGATGGTCCGGCCGATATGGCAAACGACACCTACCGTTCCGAATCCGCCAAGTCTCGCGCCGCCTCGCCGCAGGCGGCCTCTTCACCGGGTCTTGGCACCGGCCATGGCGAGCGCGTCGATTCGCGCGTGACCAACACGGAATTCCGTCGTGCCAGCAGCCGGCCTTACGAAGTGATCTCCTTCTACTATGATAGCCATGCCAATCTGGTCGCTCGCGGCATCATCCCGCAAAGACACCACGGTGGCTATGGTCGTCCCAATCCTTTCCCCAGTGGTTTTGTGCCTGATCCGAACCGCTGAAATCCTTTCAAATCACTCCCTTCTCGCCCGGCTACTGCCAAGGTAACCGGGCGAGTTTTTCAAGCCCTCGCCGGACAGCCCCCTGTATAATTCAGGTTTTTCAAAAACCGGATTCCGGCCATGCAGCAAGACACTTCCGCCTGTACACCCTCCACCGCCGTTGCCAACATGCCGGAAAAATACCATCCGGCCGAACTGGAACGCGCCGCCCAGCAGCATTGGGAAAAAACCGCCGCCGCTCGCGCTGTCGAGGACACCAGCAAACCAAAATACTATTGCCTGTCGATGTTCCCCTATCCGTCCGGCAAGCTGCACATGGGCCATGTGCGCAATTACACCATCGGCGATGTGTTGTCGCGCTTCCATGCCATGCTGGGCTACAACGTGCTGCAGCCGATGGGCTGGGACGCCTTCGGCATGCCGGCCGAAAACGCTGCCATGCAGAACAATGTGCCGCCGGCGGCCTGGACATATCAAAATATCGAGTATATGAAGAAGCAGCTCAAGTCGCTGGGCTTCGCCATCGACTGGGAACGCGAACTGGCCACCTGTACACCGCAGTATTACCGCTGGGAACAATGGCTGTTTACCCGCCTCTACGAAAAGGGGCTGATCTACAAGAAACTTGGCACCGTGAATTGGGACCCGGTCGACCAGACCGTTCTCGCCAACGAGCAGGTCATCGATGGGCGCGGCTGGCGCTCCGGCGCGCTGGTCGAGAAACGCGAAATTCCGATGTATTACATGAAAATCACCGCCTGCGCCGAGGAACTGCTGTCCGAACTCGACAACCTGCCCGGCTGGCCGGAACAGGTGCGCCTGATGCAGAAGAACTGGATCGGCAAGAGCGTCGGCGTGCGTTTCGCCTTCCCCTACGAACTGGACGGTAAGCAGGAAAAGCTGTGGGTGTTCACCACCCGCGTCGACACCATCATGGGTGTCACCTTCTGCGCTGTCGCTGCCGAGCACCCGCTGGCCACGCACGCCGCTAAAAACAATCCAGAACTCGCTGCCTTCATCGAGGAATGCAAGCAGGGCGGCGTTGCCGAAGCCGATCTGGCGACCATGGAAAAGAAGGGCATGCCGACCGGTATCTTCGTCACCCATCCGCTCACCGGCGAACAAGTTGAAGTCTGGGTCGGCAATTACGTCGTGATGGGCTACGGCGATGGCGCGGTGATGGCCGTACCTGCGCACGATGAACGAGATTTTGAATTCGCCAACAAATACGGGCTCCCAATCAAACAAGTTTTA
>JAGTRX010000167.1 GCA_018262285.1 Pseudomonadota bacterium
CCTGAAAATTCCTGCAACGGGCAATCCGTGCGTGCTTACGGCGGGCTAATCCATTAACATCACTACTTTTGGTGAGTGAACTTAACCAGTCGTTTTACGTTGGTCTGGCTTGCACAAGTCGCGCAAGTGAGACTTCGGAGCCTGCCGCGTGGCGGTCGCGCTATTGGCGCGAGGCAAACGGTCTGACGGTTCGGAATCTCTTGCAAACCGAGACATAAAACGTGGGCAGTATATTAGAAAATGAACAGCGCAGGTAACTATTCGGTCAGCCATCTGGTAATTGACGACGAAGCGCAGGGCCAGCGTCTGGATAATTTCCTGATCCGGCATTGCAAGGGGGTGCCGAAAAGCCATCTCTATCGCATCCTGCGCAGTGGCGAGGTGCGGGTCAATAGCCGGCGGGTCGATGCCACCTACCGTCTGTGTGCTGGCGACAATTTGCGCATTCCGCCGATCCGTCTGGCCGAGCGGTCGCAGAATGAGGTCGAGGAGGCTGCCAAGCAGCGCGTCGATCTGCCGATCATCTACGAAGACGAGGCCATGCTGGTCATCGACAAGCCGGAAGGCGTCGCCGTGCATGGCGGCAGCGGTGTCAGTTTCGGTGTCATCGAAGCCTTGCGCCGGCAGCGGCCGCTGGCCAAATTTCTCGAACTGGCCCATCGGCTTGATCGCGAAACATCCGGCATTCTACTGGTCGGCAAGAAGCGGCTGGCCTTGACGGCGCTGCACGACATGTTCCGCGAGCACGGCGCGGGCGCCGACAAGCGCTACTTGGTGCTGGTCAAGGGGCGCTGGATGAATGCCACCCAGCACGTCAAATTGCCCCTGTACAAATATCTGACCGAGGGGGGCGAGCGGCGGGTCATGGTGCGCGAGGATGGCAAGGCATCGCACACGGTGTTTCGCCTGCTGGCCCGCTGGCCGGAGATGAGCCTGCTGGAGGCGCAACTGAAGACCGGGCGGACGCACCAGATTCGCGTACACCTGGCGCATCTCGGCTTCCCGATTCTCGGCGACGAAAAATATGGCGATTTCGGGTTGAACCGGAATTTGAAACGCGACGGTCTGAAACGCATGGCGCTGCATGCCTGGCGGATGGCCTTTCGTCATCCGCTGACCGCGGTGCCGTTGGAATGCGTGGCGCCGTTGCCGGAAAGCATCGCGGGCTATATCGCTGCGGTCGACCGGGGGAATGCCCGTGAATTTTCGGCTGACAACCTGGAACAATATCTCCGGAAAGATTTCTGAAGCACATGAAATACGAACTGATCGTTTTTGATTGGGATGGGACGCTGCTTGATTCGGCCGGTGCCATCGTTAACGCCATCCAGGCCGCCTGTCGTGATCTGGGCTTGCCAGAGCCTGGCGATGCCCAGGCGCGGCATGTGATCGGCCTCGGCCTGATGGACGCCATGCGCTATGCCGTTCCCGATTTGCCGGCCGACCGTTACCAGGCGATGGTTGAACGCTACCGCTTTCATTATTTGTCGGGTGATCATGCCTTGACCTTGTTTTCAGGGATTCCGGCGGTTTTGCAGCGTTTGCAGGCTGCCGGGCACGTGCTGGCAGTGGCGACCGGCAAAAGCCGTCTCGGTTTGAATCGTGCTCTCGATCATTCTGGCTTGGGGCCGCTGTTTCAGGCTTCGCGCTGTGCCGACGAATGCCACTCCAAGCCGCATCCGCAGATGCTCGAAGAGTTGATGGCCGAATTTGCCGTGGCGCCCGAGGCGACCTTGATGATTGGCGATACCTCGCATGACTTGTTGATGGCCAGCAATGCCGGGGTCGATGGCTTGGCGGTTACTTACGGGGCTCATCCGCACGAACATCTGGCCGAACACGCACCGCTGGCATGCCTGCATACGGTTGCCGAACTCGATGCATGGCTGAAGACAAACGCCTGATTTGCGCCAGTGCTGATCTGCCCGATGGCGGCCGGGGTGTCAGGTTTTGCGTCGAGCGTTACGGGCGGGAAGCGCCGGCTTTCGTCATTCGCTATCGCGGCCAGGTTTTCGCCTATCTAAACGAATGTGCTCACGTGCCCGCGCAGTTGGACTGGCAGCCGGGCGAGTTTTTCGACGATTCCAAGTTATACTTGATCTGCTCCATACATGGAGCACTTTATTCCCCTGAAACGGGTCGCTGCATGGGTGGCCGCTGCCAGGGAGTCGGCCTGAAAGTCCTGAGGGTTATCGAGATCGACGGCCAGGTGTATTTAGTTCAAGACCAAAAATAGTCCAATGGAAAATCCCCAATCCCCGAATAGCGATTCCAACTGGGAGCGCAAGACGCTCGAAAAACTGGCTTATGCTGCGCTGGAAGAGCAGAGGGCCAGGCGACGCTGGGGGGTAGTCTTCAAGGCGCTGGGTTTTGCTTACCTCGTCGTGGTGCTGATTGCCGTTGTCGACTGGGGGGTTGGCGGGGAGCATCAGGAGCGCCATACCGCCATGGTTAACTTGACTGGTGTCATCGAGGCCAGAGGGGAGGCCAGTGCGGAGAAGTTGATTTCCGCCCTGCAGTCGGCTTTCGAGGAAAAGAACAGTGCCGGGGTTGTGCTGCGCATCAATAGCCCGGGTGGTAGCCCGGTGCAGGCCGGCATGGTTAATGACGAAATTCGTCGCCTACGGGCCAAGTATCCGGAGAAGCCGCTTTATGCGGTGGTTGAGGATATCTGTGCTTCCGGTGGTTATTTCGTGGCGGCTGCGGCAGACGGGATTTATGTGAATAAGGCCAGTATTGTCGGCTCCATCGGCGTTCTGATGGATGGCTTCGGATTTACGGCGACCATGGACAAGCTTGGGGTGGAGCGTCGCCTGTTGACGGCTGGCGCGAACAAGGGGTTCCTTGATCCGTTTTCCCCACAGGAGGCGCGTCACAAGGCGCATGCTCAGGTATTGCTCGACGATATTCACCGGCAATTCATTGATGTGGTCAAAACCGGTCGCGGCAGCCGTCTGAAAGAGTCGCCGGATATGTTTTCCGGTCTGATGTGGACCGGCGTGCAAAGCGTCGAGCTTGGTCTGGCAGATGGGTACGGCAGTGTTGATTCGGTGGCGCGCGACGTCATCAAGGCCGAGAAAATTCTCGATTATTCGGTCAAGGACAACATTGCGGAGCGCTTCGCCAAACGAATCGGTGCGGGTGCGGTCCATGGATTCTGGAGCGGATTTTCCGCGGCAGCTTCCGGGGCAACCCTGCGCTGAAACCTGGTTCAGGCCAGAAGCAGGAAAACGGTCGGACGCCGCTCGATTTCGGGCGGCGTTTGCTTTTTCCAGGCTTGTATTGTGCGCGTCAGCACGAATTCCCCTGCCAGGGTTAGATCGGTGGCAACCGTCAGGCGCGTTCCGGGTTGGCAGGTGTTCAGAAGAGTGTCGAACAATTGCCGGTTCCGGTATGGTGTTTCGATGAACAGTTGCGTTTGTTGCTTTTTTCGCGATTCGGCTTCCAGTTCGCGCAGAGCCTTGGCTCGTTCGGCCTCCTTGGCTGGCAGGTAGCCTTGAAAAGCGAAGCGCTGTCCATTGAGGCCGGAGGCCATCAAGGCCAGCAACAGGGATGAGGGTCCGATAAACGGCACAACCCGGATATTTTCCTTCTGGGCCAAGGCAACCAGATTGGCGCCGGGGTCGGCAACCGCCGGGCAGCCGGCTTCGGACAGCAGGCCAAGGTCGTGGCCGGCGCGCAAGGGCGAGAGCAGGGCGTCAAGGGCGTCTGGGCGGGTGTGTTCGTTCAGTTCCGTCAGTTGCAGTTCCTGCAATGGCGTATCGGTTCCGGTAGCCTTGAGAAAGGCGCGGGCGGTTTTGGCTTGTTCGACGACGAAATGCCTGAGCCGGCGTATGCGGCTCAAGACCTCGGGTGTCAGGCAGCTTGACGGGGAGGTTGGGCCGAGCGGCACCGGGATCAGATAGAGGGTGCCGGTGCTCACAGGACGCTGACTCCCTGATTACGCAGCATCTCGTGTAGTGCGATCAGTGGCAGTCCGACCAGTGCGTTGGGGTCGTCGCCATGCATGCGGCTGAGCAGGGCTATGCCCAGACCTTCTGATTTGGCTGATCCGGCGCAGTTGTAAGCGGGTTCCCGGTGCAGGTAATTGTCAATCTCGCGATCGCTAAGCTGTCGAAAAGTCACCAGGGTGGGAATGCCGCGTACTTCGGCTTGGCCGGTCTTGCTGTTGAGTAGGCACAGGCCGGTAAAGAAATTGACGGTTTTCCCCGAGAGTTGGCGTAATTGTTCGACGGCGCGTTCGTGGGTGCCGGGCTTGCCAAAAATTTGACCGTCTGCCGTGGCGACTTGGTCGCTGCCGATAATCAGGGCTTTCGGATATTCGGCTGCGACAGCGCGTGCTTTGGCCTCCGAGAGGCGAAGCGCCATTTGTTCCGGGGTCTCACCGGGAAGGCGGCTTTCATCAGTTTGTGGATTGGCAACGGCGAAAGGGAGGCCGAAGCGGGAGAGTAGTTCGCGCCGATAAGGGGAGGTTGAAGCGAGAATAAGTTCGAGGGGCATGAAAGTTTTGCTGCAACAAGACGTTGCGGGATCTTCTTGATGCAGCACTTTGTTTTGACTTGGAAAGCCAAAAATAATATCATCTTGCGTTTAAGTCGCAACAGCTTGAGATTGAAAACAGTTTCAGACGGATTCGCCTTTGCCCGGGATGGTCGTGTTCTTGAAGGAACGCTGGCTGTCGCCGAGCTCTTTCGCCTGCATGATTTGTTGGCCGAAGTGACGGGTAGTGTCGATTTTCGTTTGCAGGGGTTCAAGGGCGAGCGGGGGCAGTTCATGCTGCGCCTGGAAGCGGCGGGGGTTGTCCCGCTGGCTTGTCAGCGTTGTTTGGAGGCTATTCACTTCGAACTGAAGATCGATAGTCTTTTGCAACTTGTTCCCGAGAGCACCGAATTGTCTCAGGAAGAGCTGGAAGACGACACGCGGGATTTCCTGCCGTTGGCGGGCGAACTGAAGGTGGCCGAATTGGTGGAGGATGAAATTCTCCTGGCCCTGCCAGTCGCGCCGCGGCACGAAAAATGTGGTTTGCCTGGTGCGGCCGATGCAGGAGAACGGATCAATCCGTTTGCTGCGCTGGCCGGGCTTAAAGGCAAGCCGAACTGATTTTTTTGGAGTAACACATCATGGCCGTTCAACAGAACAAAAAATCCCCTTCCAAGCGTGGCATGCATCGCGCTC
>JAGTRX010000168.1 GCA_018262285.1 Pseudomonadota bacterium
GAGCTGCCAGACTGCTCCACCCCGCGTCCGTCAAAGAGGCGCGATTTTCAAGCACTTCGCCAACTCTGTCAACCACCGCATCAACTTATTTGCGGCCCCGCCACAAAGCAGCAGGAAGTCCGCAATTATGAACTACTTCGCCAGCCAATGCAAGAGGGGATCCCACTGTTCAATGTCGCGTTTGAAACGCGCATGTGGCGGGTCGAAAATCGTCATCCCGGCGGCGGCGGCATTCACATAGTTCTGGGTACTACGCAGGTAAGCAACAATAGGGATATCAAAGTGCTTGATGAACTCTTCCAGCATTCCCGCTGCCTTGGTGCGGGGATCAACCCGCATGGCGACGATACCGATACTGTTTTTGCGGCCGCGCATTTCGGTGCGAATCGAATTAAGAAAATCCTCGGTTGCCGCCATGTCAAATATTGAAGGCACCAGTGGCACGATCACTTTTTGAACCTGACGCAGATAATCATTGAGTTTGTAGCCTTGCAAGCCGGCCGGGCCATCCATGACAACCCAATCAGCATCCTGCGGCAAGGAGAAGACCATCTGGTTGGCAGCAAAATAACCTGTTACGGCTGGAAGCTCCTGATCACGAAAGGCCATCCAGCGGATCGCCGATTGCTGGCGATCAAGATCGCACAAGGTCACTTTTTTGCCACGGTTGGCGAAAGAGCCCGCCAAGTTAGTCGCCAACGTCGTCTTGCCAGCCCCACCCTTGGGATTGGCTACCAATACTGCGCGCATGAGAACCTCCCGAAGTTAAACGGGCGTATTATGGCACTCAAACCCAAACAGGAGCATGCGCGGATAGAATATCTGCTGCGCAAACAAGCAAATGAACGTAAGACACTCCAGAACGTCTACGCGGACACCAGAAAGCAAAAAGGCCAGTCTTTTGGACTGGCCTTACGCATTGACTTTATTGGTGCCCCCGCGCGGAATCGAACCACGACCTGATGCTTACAAGGCAACTGCACGACCTTCATGCTACGGGGGCCACGCCACTACAATGCTGCGCTAAGGCAACTGGCGAGGCGCGCATTATAACCTGCAAGCACAAATAGTGAAGAAAGACATGACACAGTTCAAAAATCCTTCTGAAATCGCCCGCGAAACCCTCAAACAGCTTGCCGGTCGGCGCATGCCACCAACGCCGGTCAATTACAAAACGCTCTATCAGGAGATTTCAGGCGTCCAGAATCTGGAAGATGATTTCCCCGAAAAGCATCTGCGATCGCTTACCGCCGCGCTGCCCATGGCGACGCCGGATCAGCAACGCCTGGCGCGGGAGCTGGAATCGGCAGTCAAAGCCAACAGTTGGGATAGCTACCGCACCCGTCTGATCGAATTTATCAGCACCATTGGCTCGGCGCAGAAGCTTGCCTGGGGTGAGCTCATCAATGAACTCCTCAAGCAATGGGAAACCAAACACTCCGGTATCACTCCGGCGCGCAAGCGGGAATCGCTTGACCGCATACTGGGCAATGCCGGAGTGGGGCCAGAAGTGCTCTATACCCGTCTGCAAAACATCGTGCGTAGCTGGGCGCAGGGCAAAGAAGCCGACATGGCGCTGGAAGGAGACATCCCCGCCGAAGAAACAGCCAACAAGCCTGAAGTAGTCACTGACGCCCATCCTGCAAAAGCGCCGCCCCCCAGTCGTGATGGCGAACTCCTGCACGAACTGCGTGAACTTTTTGCCTATACCCTGGAAACCGCCATATCCACACAACTGGCCGAAGCCCCGCAGCTCGCCATTGATGCCAAGGCATTGGCCAGAGACATTCGCAATGCAAGCAGCACAAAAGAACTGCAGGAATTCCTGACCCGCCTCAAGCGTTTTGCCTTCAAACTTGAACTGCTGGCCGAAGATCAAGCCGAATTACGCAAGAGCCTTCTTGGGCTGCTGCGCCTGTTGGTCGAAAACATGAGTGATCTGGTGCTCGACGACCAATGGCTGCATGGCCAGATCGAAGTCGTCCGCAACATTATCGACAAGCCCCTGTCGCAGAACACGGTTGACGACGCCGAGCGCCGCCTGAAAGAAGTCCTCTTCAAGCAAAGCCAGCTAAAGCAAAGCCTGCACGAAGCGCGTGAAGCGCTTAAGGGCATGCTGGCCGGCTTTGTCGATCACCTCGCTGACTTCGCTGACGCCACCTCCGGTTACCACGACAAAATTGAGGCCAGCGCCGACAAAATCAGCTCGGCCAAGGACATGAGCGAACTCGGCAGTGTCCTCGCCGAAGTCATGCGGGAAACCCGCAGCATCCAGATCAACGCCCAGCGCTCGCGCGACGAACTGCGCGCCACGCAACAGCGGGTCGCCGAAAAGGAAGCTCGCATCCGCGAACTGGAGAGCGAACTGGAGCAAACCAGCGCCCTCGTCCGTCATGACCAGCTCACCGGCACCCTTAACCGGCGCGGTCTGGACGACATGTTCGAAAAGGAGAAATCGCGCGCTACCCGACATGAGACCGTACTCTGCGTTGCCCTGCTCGACATCGACAATTTCAAGAAGCTCAACGACACCCTGGGTCACGATGCCGGCGACGCCGCCCTCATCCACTTGGCCAACGTCTGCCGCGAAACCCTGCGACCACAAGACACCGTGGCGCGCTATGGCGGCGAAGAATTCGTCATCATCCTGCCCGAAACCAGCCTCGAAGATGCCACCGCCGCCCTCACCCGCCTGCAGCGCGAACTGACCAAGCGCATTTTTCTGCACGAATACGAAAAAGTGCTCATCACCTTCAGCGCCGGCGTCACCGAGTTGCGGCCGGAAGACACCCAGGCGACAGTCGTCAAGCGCGCCGACGAAGCCATGTACAAAGCCAAGAACAGTGGTAAAAACCGGGTCGAGAAAGGCTGACCGAGCCCCATGCTGCGCATTGTTGTCGCTTCGCCCTCCTTTAGCCGCCATCCTGTCCTGCGGCAAGAACTGCTGGCGATCTTTCCACAAACGCAATTTTTTGACGGCGAAAAGGTGCTGGCCGGGCAAGCCCTGCTCGACCACCTCGCCGCCGCCGAAATTGCCCTCATTGGAACAGAAAAAATTGACGGAACTCTGCTCGCAGCCCTGCCCAAGCTCAAATTCATCGCCAAATACGGTGTCGGCCTCGACAACATTGACCTCGAAGCCTGCCGGAAAAACGGCGTCGGCATCGGCTGGACACCCGGCGTCAACGCTCGCTGTGTCGCCGAATTGACGCTCGGCTTCATGCTTGGCCTGACGCACAACGTCTTTCACACCACAACGCTCTTACGGCAAGGCACCTGGCACAAACGCGGCGGCGTGCAACTGACCGGAAAAACAGTCGGCATTATCGGCATCGGCCATGTCGGACGCGAAGTCATCCGCCTGCTGGCACCTTTCGGCTGCATTCTTCTTGGCAACGACATCGAAGACCGTAATGCCTTCTGCCGCGAATGGAACGTTAAGCTCACCGACAAGGGAGCAATTTACGCCAGCGCTGACATCATCTCGCTGCATGTACCGCTCACGCCTGAAACCCACCACCTCATCAATACTGCAGTTCTCGCCCGCTGCAAACCGGGCGCTTTCCTCATCAACACAGCGCGCGGCTCGGTGGTTGAACAGGCAGCGCTGCAGGCAGCGCTTGAATCTGGCGCTCTAGGTGGTGCGGCGCTTGACGTCTTCGACCCGGAACCGCCGACCGACCTGGAATTTCTCGGCCAACAAAAGCTCGTTGCCAGCCCCCACATCGGCGGCAACGCTGATGAAGCCGTGCTGGCCATGGGACGCTCGGCCATCGCGCACATCACTCGCCGTAAAAAGCAGTATTTTCCAATCCAGATATGAAGCCGGAGGAAGGGAAAGCAGGTCAAACGCGTACGGGTTGAAGGGTTGAGAAAGAGGCGCATCTCGAAGCAGCCTGATCGGACTCGCCATCAAGGAAACACAATTTTCAAACTCGGCGCTATCTTGGGCGGGCGCAGCAAGCAATCCCCCGAAAACCGGACGATTCGCTGCTCAGCGCACCCGCTTCAGGTAACCATCCGGCGCAACGGTAATCAGCAGCTTGTTTTGTACGGTTTTGTCGATTTCAAACTCCGGGTGAAATCTGAGATATTCACGTACTGCAGTTTTAGGATTGTCACCCGGGCTCCAAGGCCGATCGGCAAAAACATCAGGGGGCACATCTTCAACAAAGGTATCGAATACCACACAATAACTGTCAACTGAAACCAAGGGGGCGTAGCCTTCCAGTTCTGCCAGCACATGCTTGTGAGTATGATTGCTGTCCAGACAAACTAACACGCGTTCTTTGCCAGAAGCCTTTGCTTTTACCATCGAAATGATTTCAGGAGCAATACTTGATCCCTGAATCATCGAAATCCGCCGCGACATCGGGTGCGCCTCAATCGCCTCACGATTGTGCTGACGGATGTCGATATCCACACCCAACACCTCGGCGTCCAGTGGCCCACCACAAGCGGCGTTCAGTTCGAGCATGGAAGCCGAGAAGATGAGCGAACCACCGTGGGCAATGCCGGTTTCGATGATCAGATCGGGCTGTACCGACCAGATAATTTCCTGCATGGCAACAATATCGATCGGGTTCTGGATGATTGGACGCCCCATCCAGTTGAAGTTGTAAACATATTGCTTGCGCATCGAGCACTCGAGCCAGTCACGCGAAAGCTCGCGGAAGGCGGCGTCTTGGCCCAATGTGGCGATGCGCTCCTGTTTTTCCTGTTCAAACTGCTGTATCGGGTTCATCTAACCTCCCTTTTGGGTAATCGCGCTCCATCATCCGCGAACAACGAGATCAGTCGTGGAAGATAGTCGACAACCGGCTGTGGTGCGAACGAAAATTCATCAACAATACGCCGCGTGTCGATGCGCGGAAATTCCAGGAGCGGCGCATCAGGTTCAAAGTGGACGCTAGCACCCGTCAGCCGAGCCAGACATTCAGCGAGATCACGATGGCACAGGTTGACACCACTGGCAACGTTGTAGACCGACTGCTTGCCAGCAATAGCAATGGTTTCCAGCAAGCCGACAGCATCGTCAATCCACAGGTAGTCTTTGGACGAACCCGGATGGGATTGCAGCGTCATGCAGCCGGACATTGACTCACGGATCAGCTCGAAAATGAAATTG
>JAGTRX010000012.1 GCA_018262285.1 Pseudomonadota bacterium
AACTAAACACCCGACCCCGAAAAAGACACGAATTCAAAACCCCTATGGAGGTCTATCATGGGTCCTGAGACTTGTTGCACTTCAACGTTGAATCTAAGCAGCCTTAGTGATGACGCCGACCTCCATATCCCCAAAGCGGGGAACAAGACGTTTATTGATGTCATCGCGGATCGTCTTTTTATGGGACGTCCGCCACTCAACGGATTTCTCGGCATACCAAACCTCCGCGAATTCCTTGAACAAAGGGGTACTACCGACATCCTGACGCCCCATGCCCGACACCGCTTGCGTTACGACCGTTGCGGAGGGCTCAGGGATGTCAAACTTTCCGGCGTTCTTACTGCCGGGGAAAAACTCGCGGTAGTTGAATTCTCCGAGAGCAATTTTTTCTTCGATTTTTTCAGCAAGCTTAGAAAGACGCTTCCGATTGATTGAGCTATCTGCCAGAAGGGTTTGCTCGCGACAACGGATGCCTTGATATCGAAAATCAAGAAATAGCATCCCCGTATCAGTACGTGCACGGATACTAGCCATGGCAGACACCTCCGTTGGCCATTGGAATGGCAAAGGGCTGCTTTACCATCACCGCCATATCGTGCTCAATTTTTTCCCAGATATACAGGATTTTCCTGCCGCCAAATGGGCGTATGTAATGAACCCCCTCCAGCAGCACGCTGTCTTTGAGGCGCTCCCTAATTGTCCGTGGGTCATATTTGATGATTGAGGACAATTCGTCAGTCGTAAGATAGGTAAGTGACATTTCGATCTCCATGAATTAATATAGGGCAGGATTTAATTTTTCCGTCCTAAACATCAAAATTTCATCCTGAGTGACATTCTAGCCGAAATAACTTCTTCGTCAAGATAAATTTGTCATTCTGGGTGATAATTCTTTACTGGGAGTGAATTTTGATCAAATGTCACTTGTCCCGACTAATGGGAGAACACAAGTTAAAAGTGGTCGATGTCGCGCGCGTAACGGGACTTCATCGCAACACGATTACGTTGCTCTACAACGAAACTGCTACACGAGTAGATATTGAGACTGTCGAAAAGCTCTGTATTCTCTTCAACTGCAGTGTTGGCGATTTGTTTGAGTATGTTAATAACTCGAAGCATGTAGCTGGCACGGACAGCAGTATTCAGATTTCCGGCAAAGATGGGCGAACCAATTAAATCAAGGCACAGGTTGGGCTCAGAATGGGCACAATTTGGGCACGCGCCAAATTTTTGCAGAAAAGAGAGGCTGGCGACAAAAACAAAAAAACCCACGTAATCTTAGTAATTACGTGGGTTTTCTTCTAACAGGATTGTGGTCGGAGTGACATGATTCGAACATGCGACCCCTGCGTCCCGAACGCAGTGCTCTACCGGG
Organism: Pseudomonadota bacterium; assembly: GCA_018262285.1. Lineage (GTDB taxonomy): Bacteria > Pseudomonadota > Gammaproteobacteria > Burkholderiales > Rhodocyclaceae > UBA1934. Next base: position 1,376 of record JAGTRX010000012.1, read on the forward strand.
CTGAGCTACACTCCGAGCTTTAGCAAAACCAGCGCGTTAGTTGTTGCGCTGTGCTGCAAAGACTGTCAATTCTAGCAGAGCTTTTTTATATTTGGTATCCGCCAAGCACACAATTGCATTTCTGGCCGCCAAGGACTCGTGTTCGGCCAAATCCAGCGCGTGCTGCAAAGCCCCGCTAGAACGCACTGCCGCCAGCACTTCCGGAAACAGCGCCCGCCCACCGCTCTCGATGGCCTGCCGCACCACGACGGCCTGTTCTGGCGTTCCGTGCCGCAAAACATGGATCAGAGGCAAGGTCGGCTTGCCTTCGGCAAGATCATCACCGACCTGTTTGCCAATTTGCTCTTCGTCACCCGAATAATCGAGGACGTCATCGACAATCTGGAAAGCAGTTCCCAAATGGGTGCCATATTCACCCAAGGCTGCCTCCGCGCTTCCATCGTCGTCGCCAAGGATGCCACCCAATCTGGCCGCAGCCTCAAATAATTTGGCGGTTTTGTAACGAATCACCTGAAGATAGCGCTCCTCATCCACATTGGCGTCATGGCAGTGCGCCAGTTGCAGTACCTCGCCCTCGGCGATGAGGCTGGTGGCATCGGCGAGAACGCGCATTCCTTTTGGATTGCCGGCATCGACCATCATCTGGAAGGAGCGCGAGTGCAGAAAATCGCCAACCAACACGCTGGCTGCGTTACCAAACAAGGCATTGGCAGTTTGGCGACCGCGCCGCAAATCGGATTCGTCAACCACATCGTCGTGCAGCAGGGTTGCCGTGTGGATAATTTCAATGACTGCAGCCAGTTCGAGGTGCAATTTTCCGCGATAGCCGCTAGCGCCAGCAGCCAGCAACAAAAGAATCGGCCGCAAGCGCTTGCCGCCGCCGCTAACGATGTATTGCGCCACCTGCCGAATAAGCGGCACTTCTGAGCGCAGACGTTCGCGGATGATGTCGTCCACCGTGTTGAGGTCATCGGCAACGAGCGCGGAAACAGTATCTGGAAGTGGCATGCGTTGGCTTCTATAAAGGCAGGCATCTTAGGCGTGCGGTTCTGGAGCGTCAAGCCACGCAATCGGCCTGCAACAAGGTCAACATTGCTGAAAATGCCCCTTCTTCGCGCCCGCCGCTTGGGCTAAACTGTCATGGCAGATTTTATCAGGGAGAAGACCATGGATGTACGTGCGCTGATTGCCTCGATCTCGCAGGATCGGGACGCCCTCGAGGAGTTCGCCGACTCCCTGCTTGATCGCGCCCCGCAGATCGAACGCGATGTGGCACGCTTGAAAAAGGCACCAGGAGACCGCGAGGTCACTGCCGATCTTTTCCGTGGCATTCACAATATCAAGGGCGATGCCGCCCTCTGCAAATTTGATCTGGCGGTGGTTCTGGCGCATCCGATCGAGTCGATCATGTCGCGCTTTCGTGACGGCGATATCGAATTTTCGGACCTGCTGGCCGAAACCATCCTGCTCGCTATCGACCGCCTTGAACTGGCGACAGAAGCCCTGATGCAACGCCGCCCCATTGACAACCTGCGCCTTGAGCCTTTAATTGAGGGCATGCAGAGAATGGCGCTGTCAGCGCCCAAGAATATCGACAGTCTGGCGCGTGACCTGATCGAAGCGGTGACTGGCTTCATTCCCGTCACGGGTGGGCCGATGCACAAGTTGCAACGCATTATCCACTCCCCGGAAGCCAAAACTTCCGGTGCCGCCGACCTGCAGTTCTTCCGCTCGTTGGCCAATCAATTCGAAAATCGCTCGCCACTGTTCCGCGGCCGCACCATGCGCATCCTGCGCCTGGCAATGGAAACCAACAATGTGGCCGGTACGCCGATTGACCCACTGCAACTCGAGGCCGCCGTCTATATGCACGATGTCGGCATGATGTTCCTGCCCGAGTCGGTCTGGCTCAAGGTCGGCCGCATGACCGACGAGGAAAAGGCCTTGCTGCACAATCACCCGGCTTATGCAGCAGGACTTCTTCAGCGCATGACGGGCTGGGAGGATGCGACTGAAATGGTTCTTCAACACCAGGAGATGCCGGACGGGAGAGGCTATCCGGATCATCTCAAGGGCGATGCAATTTGTGATGGCGCCAAGATTCTGGCCATTGTCGATGCCTTCGAGTCGGTCATGCTCAAGCACAGCCATCGTGGCCGCAACCGCTCCGTCCTGCGCGCCATCGCCGAAATAAACGCTTGTGACAACCAGTTCGCCCCCGAATGGATCACCCCCTTCAATACGGTCATCCGCCGCACAATTGAAGCCTGATGAGCGCTGACCTGGAGCGCCGTTTTGGCGGCATTACCCGCCTCTATGGTGCGCCGGGACAGGCAAAAATTTGCGGCGCGCATGTTGCCGTGGTTGGCGTCGGCGGCGTCGGCTCCTGGGCGGTTGAAGCCCTGGCGCGTTCCGGCATTGGCGCCCTCACCCTGATTGATCTCGACATGGTGGCGGAATCGAATACCAATCGCCAGATCCAGGCATTGGGTGACAACTATGGCCGCGCCAAGGTTGATGTCATGGCCGAACGCATTCGCGGCATCAATCCCGCTTGCCGGGTCAATACCATCGAAGATTTTGTCACCCCTGAGAATGTTGCCGACATGCTGCACGGCGATTTTGATTACGTGCTTGACGCCATTGATCAGGTCAAAACCAAAGCGGCAATGATCGCCCATTGCCAACGCGCGCAGATTGCCATCATTACAGCCGGCGCTGCCGGCGGCCAGTTTGACCCGACCCGCATCACCATTGCCGATTTGTCGCGTACGGAACAAGACCCCCTGCTTTCCAAAGTACGCTCCCTGCTGCGCCGTGAATACGGCTTTAGCCGCAAACCAAAAGAGAAGTTCGGCATTGCCGCCGTCTATTCGGACGAACCGTTACGTTACCCGGAACGAACTTGTGATACGGCATCCGCTCCAGCCGGCCTGAATTGCGCCGGGTTCGGTTCCTCCATCTGCGTCACCGCCGCCTTTGGCCTAGCCGCCGCCGCGCATGTTTTACGGGAGATTTCCCAATGATGAAAACCAAAGTCCACGTAGAGCGCCCACGCAAGAAACGCTCGCGCAAAACCGGCATGGCACCCGGCAGCCTGCTGCTCATCGGCGAAGTCAAAACGGAAAAGACCAGCCTGCACCTGATCGACTACGGGCCAAAAGGTGTCATCGAAAAGGAACTTGGCGGGTTCGAGGAATTAAGCACCTACCAGCGCCAGCACGAAATCCTGTGGGTCAATTTGTATGGGTTGCAGGACGTTGAATTGTTGCAGGCTGTCTGCGAATTTTTTGGTTTGCACCCGCTTGCTATCGAAGACGTTCTCAATACGGATCAGCGGCCAAAAATCGACGACTATGGCGATCTTCTCTACATCGACATGCACCTGCACCGCCTCGACAATCTGAACATGATTTATAGCGATCAGATCAGCATGGCGCTGGGCAAAAATTTCGTCCTCAGCGTGCAGGAACGTCCCAGCGGTACGCTTGAGCCGGTTCGGCAGCGCTTGCGGGCAGGGCATAGCCTGTTGCGTGAGCATGGCAGCGACTTCCTCGTCTATTCCCTGCTCGATGCCATTGTCGACAGTCATTTTGCCATCGTCGAACGCCTCGACGAGGAATGTGACCGGCTGGAGGACGATATTCTGGAAGGCACGCCGACCGAAACCCAGAAACAACTCCACCAGATCAAGCGCGAAACCGCAAAGCTGCGCCGCCATTTCTGGCCGTTGCGTGAATTGCTCAGCACCCTGCAGCACAGCGCCAACCCATTGCTCGGCAAGGAAACCCAACCCTATCTGCGCGACGTCCTCGATCACGTGATTCATCTGGCCGAATCACTGGAAGATCTGCGCGAGATCATCGTCAGCCTGCAGGAAGTTTATTTCTCCAAAATCAGCCATCGCCTTAATCTCGAACTACGCGCGCTTACTGTTGTCACCACCACCTTCATGCCTGCTGCCCTTATCGCCGGCATATTCGGCATGAACTTCAAGAGCATGCCCTGGATTGAAGACAGCGCAGGCTTTGGACTGGCAATGGGATTGATGGTAACGATAGCCCTTGTCATGCTCATCGCTTTCTGGCGGCGCCGCATGGTTTGAGGATGTAACAACATGCCCAATCGACTGACCAAAATCATTACTCGCAGCGGCGACAAAGGCATGACCGGCCTGGCCAACGGCACCCGCACCAGCAAAAGTGCCCCCAGAATCGACGCCCTGGGCGAAGTCGATGAACTCAATTCCGCCATCGGCCTGCTGCTGTGCGAAGAGCTGCCGCAGGAAATTCAGCAGGCGCTCCGGAAAATCCAGAACGACCTTTTTGATATCGGTGGCGAGCTCAGCCTGCCCGGCCGCGAGCTGATCACGGAAGCACAGCTTGCGCGACTGGAACAAGTGGCTATTGAGAGCAACGCCAAACTGCCGCCGCTCAAGGAATTCATCCTGCCCGGCGGCTGCCGCGCCGCAGCACTGGCGCAACTGTGCCGCACTATCTGCCGCCGTGCCGAACGATCACTGGTGCAACTCGCCAGCGTCGAAGCAGTGCCGGAAACCGGGCTCCGATACCTTAACCGCCTCTCCGATCTGCTATTTGTGCTCGGGCGCAGCCTAAACCTGGCAAAAGGGGAAGCGGAAACCTACTGGCAAAAACCAGAAAAGTAGTTTCACGAACTTGTCAGCTACTCGCCTTCTGCAACCGGCGTGCCCTCACTGCAGCCGCAAGCTGGTCAAGCAGGACAAGACTGTCTTCCCAGTTAATACAGGCATCGGTAATGCTTTTGCCGTATTCGAGAGGCTTGCCTGGCACCAGATCCTGCCGCCCCTCGACCAGATGCGACTCGACCATGACGCCGATAATCCGATCCTCACCCGCCGCCAGTTGACGACTCACATCGGCACAAACATCGAGTTGTTTTTTGAATTGCTTGCTGCTGTTGCCATGCGAAAAATCGACCATCAACCGCGCCGCCAAGCCAGCGCCAGCGATTTCGCGGCAGGCTGCCTCGACTGCGGCCGCTTCGTAATTGGGCGTAGCGCCGCCGCGCAGAATGACGTGACAATCCTCGTTGCCCGATGTCGACACAATGGCAGTATGGCCGGACTTGGTCACCGACAAGAAGTGGTGTGGTGACTGGGCGGCGCGGATGGCATCAATGGCAATACGCAAATTGCCGTCCGTGCCATTCTTGAAGCCGACAGGACAAGACAATCCAGAGGCCAGTTCGCGGTGCACCTGCGATTCGGTCGTGCGTGCACCGATGGCGCCCCAGGCAATCAGGTCGGCCGTGTACTGCGGGGTGATGGTATCGAGAAACTCCGTCGCGCACGGCAGATTGAGCTCATTGACTTCGAGCAGGATGCGCCGCGCCAACCGCACGCCCTCATTGATACGGAAACTGCCATCAAGCCGCGGATCATTGATGAGCCCCTTCCAGCCTACCGTGGTACGCGGTTTCTCAAAATAGACGCGCATCAGGATCACCAGGTCGTCCGCCAGTCGCTCCGTCTCCTTCGCCAGTTTCCCGGCATATTCCATCGCCGCGTCGAAGTCGTGTATGGAGCAAGGCCCGATCACCACCAGCAACCGGTCATCGGCGCCATGCAGAATGCGGTGAATATCCTGGCGTGCCTGGTAGGTAATGTGCGCCGCCCGGTTGCTGACCGGATATTCGCGGAACAGATGCGCAGGTGGCACCAGTTCCTTGATTTCGCGAATGCGAAGATCGTCGGTATTGGGTTTGGTTTGCATGGTCATAGTAGTTCTCGGATTACTGGCTTAACTCGCCAATTGTACCGCAGCGTCCGCTTTCGCCCCGCTATCCTGTCCCACCCACCGTCAATCCATCCATTCTGAGCGTCGGCTGTCCGACGCCAACCGGCACGCTCTGGCCCTCCTTGCCACAGGTGCCAACGCCAGGATCGAGTTTCATGTCATTACCGATCATCGAAACCCGCGTCATGGCCTCCGGACCGTTGCCAATGAGGGTGGCGCCCTTGATGGGTCGCGTCACTTTGCCATCCTCGATGAGGTAGGCCTCGCTCATCGAAAAGACAAACTTGCCACTAGTGATATCGACCTGTCCGCCACCAAAATTGGCAGCATAAATGCCGTTTTTCACCGAACGGATAATTTCTTCCGGAGTTTTGTCACCGGCCAGCATGGTGGTATTGGTCATACGCGGCAGTGGCAGGTGGGCAAAAGATTCGCGCCGACCATTGCCGGTCGGTGCCACTTTCATCAGGCGGGCGTTGAGATCATCCTGCATGTAGGCTTTCAGGATGCCGTCCTCGATCAGGACGTTACGCTGTGTCGGGTTGCCTTCGTCGTCGATATTGAGCGATCCCCGTCGCGCCGGAATGGTGCCATCATCCACAACCGTCACCCCGGCAGCAGCAACGCGCTGGCCGACACGGCCGGCAAAAGTGGAACTGCCCTTGCGGTTGAAGTCGCCTTCCAGGCCGTGCCCGACGGCCTCATGCAGCAATATGCCCGGCCAGCCGGAGGCCAACACCACAGTCATTTCGCCCGCCGGTGCCGGCGCCGCCCCCAGATTGATGACGGCCTGATGCACGGCTTCGCGGGCATAGCGTTGCAAAATGTCATCGGCAAAGTAGGCATAATCGAAACGGCCACCGCCACCTGAACTGCCCTGCTCACGAGCGCCATTCTCTTCGACGATGACTGAAACCGAAACCCGGACGAGCGGCCTGACATCGGCCGCCAGCCTGCCGTCGGAACCCGCCACCAGCATGACTTCATATTCGCCGGAAAGCGCCGCCATGACCTGTACAACACGCGAATCGAGATCGCGCGCATAACGCTCCAGCCGTTCCAGCAGCACCACCTTGGCCTCGGGTGTCAGCGAGAGCAGCGGATCATCGGCAACATAAAGCGCATGCGCCTGAACACTGCCTTTGCGCACGGGTAGTCCGCCGCTCTGACCGCTGGCTGCGATGGCGCGCACCGTGGACGCAGCATCGGACAACGCCAGAGGACTGATATCGTCGGAATAAGCGAAAGCCGTTTTCTCGCCGGCCAGTGCGCGTACACCAACGCCCTGGTCGATACTGAAACTGCCCGACTTGACCATGCCCTCATCCAGACTCCAGGTCTCCGAACGGCAGTGCTGAAAATAGAGGTCGGCATAGTCCACACCGCGAATCATGATGTCGCCGAAAATGGCATTCAGGTTCTGCCGACCCAGGCCATAGGGTGTCAGCAAAAGAGATTCGGCTTGCGCCAGAGCGGCCACTTGATTCGTCACTACGCAATACTCCGTTTGTAATTTATTGAAACCGGCGATTATTCAGCGCCGGCAGGTTGGCACGAACTTGCCGAATGCGTTCCGGGTCAATTTCGGCCAGAACAATTCCCGACCCTTTGTCCCGCCGATCCAGTACGAGCCCCCAGGGGTCGATCACCATGCTGTTTCCATGCGTCTGGCGCCCACCTGGATGTTCGCCTCCCTGTCCGACCGCCAACACATAGCATTGGTTCTCGATCGCCCGCGCCCGCAGCAAAATTTCCCAGTGATCGCGCCCGGTCGTTTCGGTAAAAGCGGCCGGTACCAGGATCAGTTCAACCGGCGTCATCTGCCGATAGAGTTCCGGAAAGCGTAGGTCATAGCAAATCGACAGCGCCATACGGCCAAACGGCATCTCCAACGCCACTGGCTGATTGCCGGCCTCGATATACGCCGCCTCGTCGTAATGTTCCGCGCCATTGTCAAAACTGAACAGGTGAATCTTGTCGTAGCGGCCGACGCAGTTACCGGCAGGATCAAAAACCAGACTGGCATTGCGCACCTTGTCCGCCGCGCTGGCCGTCAACGGGATGGAGCCCGCCACCAGCCAGAGCCCATGCTGGCGCGCCGTCGCCGCCAGCCAGTCCTGGATGGGGCCACTGCCATAGGGTTCGCGCACTGCGAAACGATCGGCATCATTACTGGAAATAATCGGAAAATATTCCGGCAGCAGCGCCAGCTGCGCTCCGGCGGCAGCGGCCTCGGCCACCAACTGCCCGGCAGCAACGAGATTTTCGGCCGGATGCAAACCGGAAACCATCTGCAGGCCGGCTATTTTGAACTTGTTGCTCATCTATTCTCCACTGCCGGTCTGGCCGGCATGCCGGTATCCATCAGCTGCAAGGACGGCAAACTCTGCTGGCCGATTTTATCCACCCGGGGTTCACTCCAGCCGCCGGTGACACGATATTGGTAAGCAAAAATGTGGCTGAGCGGATTCTGCAGGATTTTATTGGCGACCAGCGCCCCGATCCCGACAATGGGATTAAGCATCGCCGCCCCCACACCAACGGCAGCGATGCCACCAATTTCAGGCTGCACGGTCACGGTCAGATCCTGCGTTTCCGCCTTGATATCGGCCTCGCCCTTGATCAGGATGCGCGCTGCCGGACCGTCGATTTTGAGTTCATCGGCTGTTCGCATCACCCCGTTTTTGATCGCAAATTTTCCTTCGATGCTGTCAAAAGCCAAGCCCTCGTTAGTGATGTCACGAAAATCAAGCGTAAAACGACGCGACAGGGACTGCAGGGAAAGCAAACCGAGCAATTTGCCAATTCCGGGATCGAGTTTGGAAAACTGGCCTTTTTGCGCCGACAGCGCCAGATCGCCACTCAGACTTGGATAATGCAGCGTGGTCAGCGGCCCATTCCAGGCCACATTGCCCTTGAGTTTGGCTTTGCCGCGCCGGACAGCCACCGCAACCTTGATACGCTCCAACAACTTGCCAATGTCGACCGCCTCCAGCTCGAAGTCGAGCCGGGTAAGGTCATTCCCTTTGGTCACCCACTCACCCTTGCCCTTGAGATTGCCGTCCGGATTGACAATCGACAGGCTGTCGAGATACCAGGAGCCTGCCTGATTGTGCGCCCGGAGCTTCAATTCGCCGAGCTGCTTGTCAGCAAGGGAAAACTGCCCGACACGCACATCCAGACCCGGCAGGCTCTCGGTCAGATCCCCCGTTTTGTCCATGTTGCCAGCCGGAACGACCAGCCTTTTGAAGTCAGCCTTGATGAGTCCATTACCGGCAGTCTGCCAGACCAATTCGCCGCTGGCCTGATCGGCGTCAAGAACGACACGCCAACCATCTGCCTGCCTGCTGGCATCAAGCTCGACCCGGCCAAAATCGCGCCCCAGCAAGCGCAGAGCACTCGTATCGAGCACAACCCGGGTCAGGGTCGAAGGCGTTGGAGAATTCTCCGTTCCATTGGCAGGCACTAGCAGACGCCGCCAGAAATCGGCATCAAAACGCTGCAAACGCGCCTCCACCATCACGCCGCGCGCCGGCATGGGTGGGATGAGCTTGCCAATACCAACGGCACCTTTCTCAATAGTCATATCCCGGTCGCGCGGGCGCCGTAAAACGACCGCGTCTACAACGTCACGCAAAACGATTCGCAACCGGTCGCCGGCCAGACCATCCGGGCGCACTCCCTTTTCAAGACTGATGGGCCAGGCTGACGAACTGGTTTTGTTGAAAGGTTCGGGCAGGCTTGATGCCAGTCCGACCAGATTGGAGCTGATCACCAAGGCGGCAGTCTTGCCCTGCATTTTGACCTCGCCTTTCCAGCCCGTCTGTCCTGAAAGATGGTCAAAAACCGGGTGTTCTATCTGCTTGCGCAATTCGCGCATCACCGCGCCGCCGGTCATGTGAACCGAAACCGTCTCGCCCTGATTCTGAATCGACACACGCAAAGGCGCCCCCAACGCCTGCCCGGTAATTTCTGGCGCCAGAATGCTTTTCTCGGTAAAGGTCAGCTTGCCCCTGGCTTGACTGATGGGCGGCAATCCCGGCATCACCGTCACCTGATTGTCAGCAAAATTGAATTCGCCGCGAACGCGGGTGTCCTCCGCGTGCCGCAAGGGCACTTCCAGCCGCAGCGCCAATTTGCCATCGCCGCTTGCCCGCATGCCTTCGGTGCGCCGTTCCAGCCACTGCATGACGGGACTTTTCTCGATAAAGCTCAAAAATTCCGTCGTCGGCCCCACCACTTGACCATCGACCACCAGCAATTCCTCACTGGCGGAAAAATCGGCGATTTTGGCCGAAACCGGGCCAATGCGCGTACCGAGCACACCGCCTGCACTGGCGTTGATCTGCATGCCAACGCCGAAACGCAGATCGGCTTCGACGCCCGTCAGCGCCGGCCAGCCGGGCGCGTAGTCCAGCGTCGCGCCCTTGGCCTTGGCGGTAATCAGAAACTCGCCTTTTTCCTTGTCGCTGAAAGGAAAGTGGCGCAAATCGCCTTTGAGCACGAGCTTGACCTCACTAGCCGTGCCAGCCGTGATGCTGCGTTTCAACCAGTCGCGCGCATCGGCATGCACCACGTGCGGCATGTAGCGCCAGACCGAACGACCCTCGCCACGGCTCAGTGCCGCTTTCAAATCGATAACCCCCGGCCCCTTGCCGTCGTAGCGATAGCTGCCCTGTGCCGACCCTGCCGCATCCGGATTGGCAAAATCGAGTTGTTCCAGACGAATATCAACGACCTGATCGCTCACTTGCCAACTGGTTCTGGCGCGCATTTCGGAAATCGGGATAGCCGGCTCGGGAAATACCGAAGGCAAATCGAGGCTGGCCGCCTTGGCCTGCAGTTGGAGAGTACCGCCTTTTTCCGTGGCCTGCACTTCGCCCGACAAGCCGCTGCCGCCTGGAAATATCCCGGCTGCCTTGATGCCCAGACCTTCAAAGCGCCCCCGGATTTCGTAGCGCTGCAAATGCTCGTCCGCCGCCTGCCAACTGGCCTGCAGGTCAGTAATACGGCCGCGTGGCTGGTGCGCTTTGAGCAAATCCCGACTGCGGGCATCAAGCGGCAAATAAGCCGCCAAGGCTTGCAGGGCGGCAAGATCGACAAAGTTGGCTTTGGCCGTGCCGCTGATCTTGCCACGCTCCTTTTCGGCCGCCGGCTGTGCCCAGGAAAAATCGAAATCGGTGGGGGGAACACGGATACCGGAAAGCGTTGACAGCTCGATACGGCGACCACCAAGCTGCCACTCATCGCGGCCATACGTTCCCTGCAAACGACCACGCATCACGGCCAGATCGAGTTGCGGAACGCTGCGACCCAATTGAATGCGGACATCTTCGAGCGCCAGATCGCCAACCATATGGCCTTCGCCGGACTTCCAGTCGCCCCAGACGCGCAAGGCGCCACGGCCTTGCTGCAAGCGCAATGGATAGTCCACCCAGGCACGCCAGCCCGCCAGATCGGCGTATTCGAGTTCGGCATAAACCTGGCCAGAAAGCTTTTCCAGACCATCCATCGGGTTGCCACGCACATCGCCACGCACCTGCAAGCGCGCCGCCAGATGCTTCGGTGGCACAGCCGATAGCCCGAAACGATGGCGGCCGCCATCATTATCAATAACAAACTGCAAATCATCCAGAATCAGTGGCGCGGCCTGGCGTTTGGCATCGTCCCAGACAATAGTGGCATCGCGAATGCGAATGCGGCGCTGCTCAAAAAACCAGTCACCCGCCCGCTGATCGCCCTCGCCCTGAGCCGCAATACCGGCAATCGTGATTTTTCCTTCGGTATCACGCCGCATGTGCAACACCGGCCCGTCAATCGCCAGCAAGGCCAGAATGGGTTTGAAACGCCAGACCGTGCGCCAAGAAAGCACGCTTTCAACCCGATTGAAGGCCAATGCCTGCTGCCCTTTATTATCCAGAAGGCGAACGCCGTCCAGCGTCAGGCGCGGATTGATACCCTGCCAGTCGGCCTTGATCCGTTCAATCTTGACCGGCATGCCGATCGCTTTTGAAGCCGCCTGCTCGATCTCGGGCAGGCGTCCGGAGACGCCCGGCATGATGGAATAGCGCAGAAGAAGAAGAAGGAGGAAAAAGAGACAATAGCAAAAAACTGCCGCGCGCCAGCCCCAGCGCATAACAGGGCGCAGGTAGGGAATGGTCAGCAGGCGCGACAGCCAGACCGGACGATAGGCCAGCACCCCAAGCCAGGCTGCCCTAGACATATCTTTGCCTTTTTTGCCAGAAAGCGCAGAAGCTCACTACAATCCTCATCATCGTCAACGTCCGGATTTTACCGAACAAGCACCCGACTCAGGGCGCTGAATTCGTTAGCAAATATTTCACACTACGAACGTCCATTTTTTCAGGCTCACATCATGCTGCTTCCCGCCTGTTGGCAAACCGCCCTCGATCATAGCCATTATCTTCGCCAGCTCTTTGCTGCCCGGCCTGCCCTGGCAGACAAATTGGCCTCTACCTGGCAAATTCCACTGACCGAGGACAGCCTGCTCGCCAGCCTGAAACCCGAACCGACCGATGAGCACGAACTCAAAGCCATGTTACGCCGCCTGCGCCAGCGCAGCATGGCGCACCTTACCTTGCGCGACCTGTGCGGACAAGCGCCGCTTGCCGAGATCGTCGAAAGCATGACTTTGCTGGCCGATGTCACCACCAATTTCGCTCTCGACTGGCTGCATCGCAGCCTGGCTGTGCAATTCGGCGAACCGCAGGACAGCCAGTCGCAGCCGCAGCGCCTGATGGTGATTGGCATGGGCAAACTCGGTGGCCGGGAATTGAATGTCTCTTCCGACGTCGATTACATCTTTGTTTATCCGGAAGAGGGCGAAACCGCCGGCCCCCGCCATCTCGAAAACCACGAATTTTTCACCCGTCTGGGGAAACGCCTGATTGCGGCGCTGGACGACATCACCGCCGACGGCCAGGTATTTCGCGTCGACATGCGGTTACGACCTTACGGCGATTCCGGCCCGCTCGTCTGTTCGCTCACCAGCCTGGAAAACTATTTCATGGCGCAAGGCCGCGAATGGGAACGTTACGCCTGGATCAAGGCACGCCTGATGAATAGCGGCAACAATCTTCAGGAAGAATGGCTCACCGCACTGCGCAAGGTTGCCCGCCCTTTCGTTTTCCGCAAGTACCTTGACTTCGGCGCCATCAACGCCATGCGTGACTTGCACGCCCAGATCCGGCGCGAGGTGGCCAAAAAGGGCATGCAGGATCACATCAAGCTGGGGCCGGGCGGCATTCGCGAAATCGAATTCATTGCCCAGGTCTATCAACTGATCCGGGGTGGCCACCACCCATCACTGCAAATCCGGCCAACACTTTCGGTTCTGCAGGCACTCGTCGAATATCAATTGATCGAGCCGCAAACCGAGGTCGAATTGCGCGAAGCCTATACTTTTCTGCGTCGCCTCGAACACCGCCTGCAATACATCGACGACCAGCAAACACACACGCTGCCCAGCGACGAAAACGAGCGAAACCTGATTGCCAAAGCAATGGACTTTGCCACCTGGACAGAAATGCTGGCCATTCTCGACGCCCACCGTGACCGCGTCAGCCGGCATTTCGGCGCGGTATTCTCAGACCCCGGCGAAGGTGAGCACACACTTACGGGACTGTGGCTCGGCCAGCTTGACGGCGAAGACGAGATTGACGAACTCCGACAATGTGGCCTGCACCAGCCGGAAGAAGCCGCCGCCCGTCTTGCTGCCTTGCGCAATTCAAGCCGCTACCAGCAGCTACCCGCCGCCAACCGCGAACGCCTGGACGCCGTCGGCCCGCGCCTGATCGAAGCCTGTGCCGCCACGCCCGACCCGGACGCCACCCTGGCGCGCGGCCTGCAATTTCTCGAAAGCATCAGCCGACGCGGCGCCTACCTTGCCTTGTTGCAGCAGTATCCGCTCGCCTTGAAGCGTGTTGCCGACCTGATGGGGGCCTCCTCCTGGGCAGCAGATTACCTGACCCGCCATCCGCTCCTGCTCGACGAACTGCTCGACGCCAGCCTGCTCGAGACCGCCACCGACTGGCCGGGATTCCGCGCCGACCTGCGCCAGCATCTTGCCCATCACGCCGACGATATCGAGCGCGAAATGGACATCCTGCGCGAAATGCACCACGCCCAGGTCTTCCGCCTGCTGGTGCAGGATCTGGCCGGACTGCACAGTATCGAACGCATCTCCGACCACCTGACCGAACTGGCCGACATCATCGTGCAGGAGACCCTGCCGCTGATCTGGAACAGCCTGAAAACCCGCCATCGCGACCAACCGCGCTTTGCCGTCATCGGCTATGGCAAGCTGGGCGGCAAGGAACTCGGCTACGTCGCCGACCTCGATCTGGTCTTCCTGTACGACGACGACCACCCCGACGCACCGGAAAACTACGCGAAACTGGGGCGCCGCCTTGCCACCTGGCTATCGACTCAAACTGCCGCCGGCATGCTGTTCGAAACCGATTTCCGGCTGCGCCCGAATGGCGAATCCGGTCTGCTCGCCGTTTCCGTTGATGCTTTCCGCCAATATCAGCTGCAAAAAGCCTGGGTGTGGGAGCATCAGGCGCTGACCCGCGCCCGCTTCTGCGCCGGCGATGGCGAAATCGGCCAGCGCTTCGAGGCCATACGTTGCGAGGTGCTTTGCCGCCAGCGCGATATTGAACCGTTAAAACAGGAAGTGCTGGACATGCGCCAGAAAATGCTGGATGCCCATGCCTCGCACAGCGCCACCCACTTCAATCTTAAACAGGATCGCGGCGGCCTCATCGATGTCGAGTTCATCGTGCAGGCTCTGGTACTGGGACATGCGCACCAATACCCACAACTGACCGGCAACCTCGGAAACATTGCCCTACTCAGAATAGCTGCCGAAATCGGCCTCATCCCGGCCGACGAAGCCGAAGGCGCCCGTACTGCCTACCGCGAATACCGCCGTCTGCAACACGCCAACCGCCTGAACGGCCATCCCGACGCCCTCATCGAGAAGATGACCGTGCAAGGCCACATTGATGCCGTCAAACGGTTATGGAAAACAGTCTTCGAGCAAGCCGGGGCCTGATCGCTACTTCTTGAGACTATCGCGAATCTCACGCAACAACACGACATCTTCAGGCGTTTCTGGCGCGGCCGGGGCTGGTGCCGGTTCCTGGCGCTTGAGGCGATTGATGACCTTGACCGCGACAAAGATGGATAAGGCGATCAGGGTAAAATCAATAATCGAGTTAATGAAGGCGCCATACTTGATAATCGGTGCGCCGGCCTTTTCCGCCAGGGCCATCGTCTCGAAAGACTGGTCACCCAAATTGAGATAAAGCTGCTTGAAATCAACGCCACCAACGATGCGGCCAATAATTGGCATGACCACATCCTTGACCAGCGAATCGATAATTTTCTGGAAAGCACCGCCAACGATGACGCCAACCGCCAGATCGATGACATTGCCGCGCATGGCAAATTCCTTGAATTCCTTGATAAAACTCATTGATTTCTCCTTGGTCAGAAAGGCTGCATTTCAAGATCATCGCAAATCACCCGCCACCGACAAAAACCACACACTTCGTTTGACGCAAGTAAAATGCCGCTTAATATCCTCCTAAATCCCCTCTGGCTTCCCTGTCATGACCCAGCAAACCGTCTATTCAAAAACGCCCAAAGGGCTGACAGAACTCACCCGAAAGAAGTCAGTCCTGCCAGAAATTGTACATCGCCTGCTCGGCCTGATTGACGGCCAATCGGACATTGGGGCGATTTTCGCCAGACTTGCTGATGATCCAGCGCAAGACTTGCAGCAATCGCTCGAATATCTCCAGACGGAAGGGCTTATCAAACAGCTGGCCGAGAGCAAGCACACTGATTCTGATTTCCCGGCGGACGGAACGCACATTTCGGTGACTGAATTTGATGCCGAGGAAGGCGTCGCCGCCTGGGCCGAGGCACGCCGTTGCGCCAAGGCACTTGACGAGAACGGCTTTTACGCCATTCGCAAGCATCCGCACATTCAAGGCGAGCCTGCACTCGCCCTGGTGATCGAGGATACCGAATCAACCGCCTTTCTTGAAATGACTCTGCTCAAAAACGCGGGATTTACCCCAAGGCACGCCGCCAACGGCAAGCAGGCCTGGGAAATTTTTGAGACCATGATTCCCGACCTTGTCATTCTTGACGTCAACCTGCCGGACACCAACGGACTCATAATTCTCGAAACGCTGCGCCGCCATCCGCGCCTGAAAGACATTCCCGTCATTCTCGTCACCGCCCAATTTGGCGAGGAGGATGTCATGGCTGGCATCCGGGCAGGCGCCGATGGCTATATTTTCAAGCCCTTCCAGCAAAATGCGCTGGTCGATTGCGTGCGCCGGGTGCTCAAAATCCAGGCTTAGCGTTTCCTGTCAGGGATGCAGACTGACCCGGTTGCGGCCGCCCTCCTTTGACTTGTAGAGCATCTTGTCGGCCATTGCGAGCAATTGTTGCACTGATGTGTGCTCGCCCGGAACCAGTGCGGCAACGCCGATGCTGATGGTCATGCGCGGCGCTGCACTGGAACATTCGTGGCGAATCGCCAGGGCGAAAACCCGCTCTCGCAGTTTTTCGGCAATGGCCACCGCCGATTCGCCACCAGTCTCCGGCAGGATGACGACGAATTCCTCGCCGCCATAACGCGCCACCAGATCGGCAGGGCGTGCAACCCCTCCGCTCAGCGCCGCCGCCACCGAACGCAGGGCATCATCGCCGGCGCCATGTCCGTAGTGATCGTTGTATTGCTTGAAATGATCGATATCGATCATCAGCACCGAAAGCGGCTGCTGCAGCCGAAAAGAGCGCTTCCACTCGGTCTCGATGACTTCGTCAAAACGGCGGCGATTGGGGACCTGGGTCAAGGCGTCGATATGGGACAAGGCCTCGAGCTGGTCGGCCTGTTTTTTGAGCTGGATTTGATTGCGCACCCGTGCCCGTACCACCAGCAAGGAGTACGGCTTGCAAATATAGTCATTGGCGCCGATGCCAAAGCCGTATTCCTCGTCGTAATCGGCATCCTTGGCAGTCACGAAAATGACGGGAATACGTTGCGTCTGCGGATTTTGCTTGAGCCGCCGGCAGACTTCGTAGCCATCCATCTCCGGCATCATGACATCGAGCATGATGAGATCGGGAAAAGGTTCGGATTGCGCCACCCGCAGGGCATCAACACCGTTACTGGCAACCTTGATCCGGTATTCGGCGCGCAAGGCATCAGCCAGTATTTTGATATTGGTCGGAACATCATCGACGACCAGAACGACAGGAACTTCGGCGTTTGCATCCATGGCAGACCTCACTTGTTCATTGCCCGCAGCACTTCCAGTGCGCGCTGGTAGTCGATGGCCTCGACATGGCGCTTGAAGAGCTGAAATTGCGCGGCCAGATCCTCGGCGATGAACGACTCCATTCGCGTCAACCATTCATCCGGAACCAGCTCCTGCGCTTCAAGGCAGGACGCGACCCTGCCCACAATCGCCGCCAATGCCTGCGGATCGTCGATCCTTTCAAGCTCAGGCTTTTCCTCCCGTTTCTGGAGTTGCGCCATGGCATCACTAAAACAGCTGCGCAGGGTCGAAACCGTCACTGGATCAGCCTTGCCGTCGCGCAATTCGGCCTCCAGCATTTCCGCTGCCCGGTACAAGTCCATCGCCCCCGCATTCCCGGCCGCGCCCTTCATGCGATGCGCCACTGACCTAGCTTGCGCCAGATCTCCGGTCGCAAGCGCAGTTTCCAGTTCCTGCTGTGTTCCGGCCATGTCATTGGCAAACAATTGCAGCAGGCGAAGAATTTGTTCATTGTCGCCGCCGAGCATCACACTCAGGCGCGTCAAATCAAATCCGCGCATGTTTGGCAAACTGTTGCCAACAAGCGCTGCCGTCGCATTTTCCACCCGCGACGCATTGGCCGCTGCAGGCGCAAGCCAGCGCAACAGGACGCGCAGCAACTCCTCCGGATCGACCGGCTTGGCGACAATATCATTCATGCCGCAAGCCAGCGACTTGTCGCGCTCTTCAGCCGTTACCCCCGCTGTCAGGGCGATAATCGGCAATTGCTGGTATGCGGCCTTGCGGCGAATACGGCGCGTGGCCTCCAGGCCATCCATTTGTGGCATGCTGACATCCATCAGGATGGCATCGAACACCGACTTCTCCAACATGGCCAGAACCTGAAGGCCGTTTTCCGCCACCTCAACCTGCAAACCAGCCAATTGCAGAAATTCGCCAACGACTTGCTGGTTAATCGCATTGTCTTCCGCCAAAAGAATGCGTTTTCCCGAAAGGCGACTTCCCTCAGCCGCCAGATGATCCGACAAGGCATTAGCCGAACACAAGCGCCTTGCCTGCCCTCCCACGCGCGGAACCTCATCAGCGGCAACCTCCAGACTCAGCTCGAAGCGGAAAATACTGCCCCGACCTGGCTGGCTATCGACCTCAAAATCACTGCCCATCAACTGCAGCAGTTCGCGGCTGATCACCAAGCCCAGCCCGGTTCCGCCAAAACGCCGGCTGATCGAATCATCACCTTGATGGAAAGACTGAAAAAGATTTTTCACCACCTGAGCGTCCATGCCGATACCGCTATCCTCAATGGCCCAACGCATCCTGGCGCGCCCGTTTTCGAGGGTAAACAGGCTGACCCGCAAGGCAACTCGACCCGCTTCGGTAAATTTGATGGCATTGCCGATCAGGTTGGACAAAATCTGCTGCAATCGCAATACATCTCCGACCAAAGCCCGCGGCACCTCGGAGGCCGCCTCAATCTCAAGCTGCAAACCCTTTTCTTCGGCCGATAGTGCGAACAGGCTGTGCACCCGTTCAAGCAAATCATCCAGGTGAAAAGGCATCTCGACCAGCGACATGCGCCCGGACTCGATTTTGGAATAATCGAGGATGTCATTCAGGATGCCAAGCAAGGTTTGCGACGAAAGATGGATTTTTTCCAGATAACTGCGCGCTTCCGCGCCCAAATCCTTTTCCAGCGCCAGTTGTGAAAGACCGATGATGCCATTCATCGGCGTCCGGATCTCATGGCTCATGGTCGCCAGAAAACGCCCTTTGGCAATGCTGGCAGCTTCCGCCCTTTCCTTGGCTTCCTGCAATTCCGCTTCCTGACGTTTTCTCTCCGAAATATTTTCCTTGATGGCAATGTAGTGCGCAATTTTGCCGTTTTCATCGACCACCGGGGAAATGGTTACCAGTTCCCAGAAAATCTCGCCCGATTTCTTGCGATTCTGCAATTCGCCACGCCAATCCTGTTTGGCCAGTATGGTTTGCCAAAGGTTTT
This sequence comes from Pseudomonadota bacterium, assembly GCA_018262285.1. Taxonomy (GTDB): domain Bacteria; phylum Pseudomonadota; class Gammaproteobacteria; order Burkholderiales; family Rhodocyclaceae; genus UBA1934. Next base: position 20,473 of record JAGTRX010000012.1, read on the forward strand.
CATAGACTGCCAAGGGTGTCTGGCCGGATTTCAAAAACCGGGGATTTCTGCCCATCGCCTCTTCACGCGAATAGCCGGTCGTTGCTACAAAAGCCTCATTGACAAAAACAATGTCACCCTTTGCATCAGTAATGATGACCGACGAATTACTTTGGGCGATAGCAGCAGCCAGCAGTTCCTGGCGTTTGACGGCCGCCTGCAGGGCGGCATTCTTGGCCTGGATTTCGGCGGTTTGTTGATCAACCTTACGCTGAATCAAGGCTGTCCGCCCCGTCATCGCCAACAGAAGCACCTGCAGCAATACTGTCAAAAATAAACCCACAACACCGACAAACCACGCTGTCCAGGAACGGTGTTGTCGTAAAAATTCCGGGGTTGGAAAAAGTTTCATTTCCCAATCCCGATCCGCCATGGTCAAACGAACCTTCCAAAGGTGCTCTGCTGCGCCGGTTTCAAGCTGCGGATGAGAGCGATAAAGCAAATTCTGCCCAGGCGGTGCTTCGGCATCCTCCAGATGCAGCACCAACCCCGCAGGCAAACGCTTCCGGGTGGCAATCTGCGTCATTTCATCAACCTTGATCACACCGACCGAAAAACCGGCAAGTTCCACCGTCGATACGCGGCGATCACCATCATCGCTTTGTTTGTAGGCCGGGTGCAGCACCAGCAGACCGATCCGCGACTGATTCTCCTGCACCAGCCGAATCGGCGCAGTCACGGTGGGCTGCCCCGACCGTCGCGCCTTGTCGATCGCGTCGCGGCGGATGGGCTCGGAATAGATGTCGAAGCCAATAGCCGGCCGGTTGCCTTCAAGCGGCGCAATGAAAGTCACTGCCACATATTCCGGCCGGTTGCGGGCGCTGATGAGCTGGCGATTTGCATCACGCTCGGTAATCCTGAAATCCTTGAACGGCGACTTGCCGGCAACCGATTTTTCATAAGCCTGCCGGTTTTCACTGGTCACAAAATGGTTGTAACTCAGGGCGAACATGTCCGGATTGTCCTTGAGGGTAATCTGCGTGAAGTAATCGAACTGCCGGAAATCCATTTCCGGCATGACCTCCACCAAACGGCGCAATGAAGACAAAGCCTCCTGATGGGCGAAAAAACGTGCCTGCAGGCGATGCGCCAGATTTTCGCCGTGACCGGCTATTTCTTCCGTCAAGCGCTGACGTTCCCAATGCGATGCGCCAACAAATGCGCCGGTCACCAGCGCGATCATGACCAGCATGGGCATGATGATTGAGCGCATTCTTTCCTGCCACAGGCGATGCGCCCGCAACAACAGTGCCAGGCACAGAGGCGCAAAAACCAGAACGCCAAGCGTATCGCCGCCCCACCAGCTCCACCAGGAGAAAGCCAATTCAGAAGACCCGATGACCCCGAAAAGGTAGAGTGTGCCAACGCCAACGCTGGCCGAAACCAGACAGGCCAGCGGGCCCCCGAGAAACAGGAAACGCAGGATCTCACGCTCGGTTTCGAGTCGCTTCCAGCTTTCGCCCGGCTGTTTGCACTCAACCAGCCAGCGGGCAACCCAGGCTTGCAGCATTGCTCCACAAGCCAATCCAGCGGCGACAGCAACACTGGCCCAGGAAAGATTGCCCTGCTTCCAGGCCAGAAGGAGATTAATTGTCAGCGAGCCGACCCAAATTCCCGGCAATATGCGATGGCCGTGGCAAAGAAGGACTGCCAAGGCCAGACCGGCGGCCGGAAAAACCGGGCTGGCGTAACCCGGCGGGATAGCCAGCGCCAACCCCAGTTGCCCGAGGACAAAGTAAGCCAATGCCGCAAACAAAGGGGCGCGCCAGTTCATATAAAGAAAGTGATCCATACCGTAGTGATCATGCAACATCCTAGCCCGAAGCTGGCAAAATGGCCAAGGGCTTTGCGGTAAAATGCGTGCACCATGAACATCAACGGCACACCCACCCGCTCCATTTGGCCACACGCTGGCCAACCCTCGGTCAGCATCATCGACCAGACCGCCCTGCCACACCGCTACAGCACCATTGATCTGCTCACGCTAGAGGACGCCGCCCATGCCATCCGCAGCATGCAGGTGCGCGGCGCGCCGCTGATCGGCGCTTCTGCCGCTTACGGTGTTGCGTTGGCGATGAACCAGGTCAGCGACGATGATGCGCTGGCACTCGCCATCGCCACGCTCGCTGCCACCCGGCCGACTGCCGTCAATCTGCATTGGGCACTTGAGCGCATGCGGGCGTATCTGGCACCACTACCACCCTCGCAACGCCCCGCCGCCGCCTGGTCTGAAGCCAGCACAATCGCCGAAGAAGATGTAGCACAAAACCGCGCTATCGGCGAAAACGGCCTTATCCTGTTCAAGCCACTTGCCGAAAAACGCCAGCTCCTCAATGTGATGACCCATTGCAACGCCGGCTGGCTGGCCACGGTCGACCACGGCACCGCCCTCTCGCCCGTATATGCTGCTTTTGACGCCGGTATCGATGTACATGTCTGGGTTTCGGAGACGCGACCACGCAACCAGGGACTACTGACGGCTTGGGAACTCAAGCAGCACGGCGTGCCACATACCGTCATTGCCGACAACGCCGCCGGCCTGCTACTGGCGCGCGGCCAGGTCGATGCGGTCATTGTCGGGGCGGATCGCATCGCCAGAAATGGCGACGTCGCCAACAAGGTCGGTACTTACCTGAAGGCGCTGGCAGCGCGTGAAGCCGGGGTTCCCTTCTACGTCGCCGCACCGCGCTCAACCATCGATTTCAATTGCGACAATGGCAACGCCATTCCCATTGAAGAGCGCGAAGGCGATGAATTGCGCCTCATTCACGGCTGCAATGCCGACGGTCATCCGGCCAGCGTGCGCCAATTAGCAACTGAAGAAGCCGTCGCCAATCCAGCCTTCGATGTCACTCCCGCCCGGCTCGTCAGCACCATCATCACCGAGCGCGGTCACTGCCCGGCCGCCGACCTCGCCATGCTCTATCCGGAAGAATGCCATGTCTGAAGACTTACGCCTGGAACTCATCGCTACCGCCCGGCGCATGGCCGAATGCGGCATCAACCGCGGCACTTCGGGCAATCTATCGGTGCGGCATGGCGAAGGGTTTTACATCACGCCCACCGGCATGGAATACGCTGCGCTGGAAGTGGACGACATTGCATGGATGCCAATTGGCGGCAACGGCGCAGCACAGGGACGACGCAAACCTTCATCGGAATGGCGCTTTCACCATGACCTTTACGCCACCCGGCCAGAAGCGCAAGCCGTTTTGCACGCCCATTCCACCTTCGCCATCAGCCTCGCCTGCCTGCGCTCTGGCATCCCGCCCTTCCACTACATGATCGCCTTATTTGGCGGCGATACCGTGCGCTGCGCCGATTACGCTACCTTCGGCACGCAAGAACTCTCCGATGCCGCGCTACAGGCCATGCAGGATCGGTCAGCTTGCCTGCTCGCCAATCACGGCCTGCTGGTTTTCGGCAAGGATTTGCAACAGGCACTCGATCACGCCATCGAACTCGAAGGCCTGTGCGAGCAATACTGGCGAGCCTGCCAGCTCGGGCAACCAGTGCTGCTCAGTAAAAAGGAAATGGCTGTAGTGCTGGAAAAGTTTGGCAGTTACGGCCAGCAGAATCAGCTCACATAAGGAATGCCGGCTTCTCAGCAAGCCAGTGTCAATCCCTTTCCAGGTCAACCGTGACCCAAAGACGAGCCATCATGCCACCCGTTGACATGATGACCGTCATGTGAAAAAATATTTTGCATGATCATCATCATGTCGAATTATGGCCGCCACCAGAACTGAACAGAAAAGCGCTTCACTCCAACGCATCCTGGATGCGGGTGCTGTGCGCCTTAGAACAGAAGGGCTTTCCGGCGCTGGCATCGCCTTGGTAATGCGCGACGCCGGACTGACCCACGGCGCTTTCAATGTGCATTTTGCCAACAAAAATGAGCTTGCTGTCGCGGCGCTCCGCCATGCGCTGCTGGAAAACCGAAAGCGCTGGGTTGGCACCCTGAAGAAGGAATCCTGGATGCAGCGTCTGCAGCGGCTTGCCCAGCGCTACCTGACCAAAGCGCATCGCGACAATCTGGCCGACAGCTGTGCGCTTGCCGCGCTGGCAACGGAAGCGGCGAGAAGCGATTCCTCTTTTCGCAAGGCCTATGAAGAGGAGATTCTCAAATCACTGCACGGCATTTGCGGCGGCCACGACGCGCAGGAAGCCCCCAAGCCCGAGCAGTTGGATGAAGCCATTGCCTTCATGGCGCTGTGTTTGGGCGGACTATCGATGGCACGTGCCGTCACCGAAGAGAAATTGTCCGAGCGTATTTTGAGTGCATGCAGCACTGCGGCCAGCAGGCTGGCATCCACTGAAAGCCTTTCGAACCAACAACAAGGAGGATGAACATGCAAAAAGATAATCTTGAGCCGAAGAACATCCCCGTCAACGAATACTCCCTCTGGACTTACGAGAAATTGCGCTATGCCGATACTGACCGGCAGGGGCATGTCAATAACGCCATTTTTGCCACCATGCTGGAAACCGGACGGGTAGAGTTGCTCTATAACCCGGCCGCTCCGCTGCACGACCAGGGCTGCACATTTGTCATCGCCAGCCTGCACCTGGATTTGCACGCAGAAATCACCTGGCCCGGGAACGTCGACATCGGCACGCGCATCGCCACAGTCGGGCGCAGCTCGCTGACGATCGAGCAGGCTTTGTTTCAGAATGGCATCTGTGCGGCAACTGCGCGCACCGTGATCGTCCAGACCAACGCAAGCAGCCACCATTCTCAACCCCTGACCGAAGCCGCCGTGCTGAGGCTCAAGGACTTGATTGTCGCCATCCCTTAAGCCAGGAGAATTGCATGACGATTCTGATGACCCACGTTGGTCAGTACACCGGTCCGGGGACGATACCGGTGTTGTTAAGCCAATACCGGGAAGTGGCCTGCCATGACGCCTCTTTCGCCGACCCTGACATAGCCCGTCAATACGAGAACGCCAACCTGGGAACCATCGCCTTGCACGCGCAAAACCCAGAGACTTTGTTTCAGGAACTGCGCGAGCGCCAAATCACAGTCGACAAGATCATCCACAACGACGTTTACCCCAACACACCGCTACCCATCGAGGACATCCCACTGGAAATCGTTGAAGCCAGTTTCGCGGCCTTGCTGCTATTTCCGATGCGTTTGACGCAACTGTTGTTGCCCGCGCTCAAGGCCGCCGGTCATGGGCAATTTGTTTTTGTCACTTCTGCGCGCTATCTGCAACCGGAACCGGGATTTGCCGTCGCAACCTCCATTCGTGCCGGAACCACCGCGTTTGCGCTGGCGTTGGCGCGCGAAGCTGCGCCGCATGGCATTCAGGTCAATGTCGTAGCGCCCAACTACCTTTACAGCGAGGCGTACTACCCCATGGCGCGTTTCATCGACGATCCGGTGGGCCGCGCTCAAATCGCCGCAAAAGTGCCCCTCGGACGGCTCGGCGAACCAAAGGAAATCGGCGAATTAATTGCCTTTCTGGTCTCCGGCCGATCAAGCTTTGTCACCGGTCAGGTGATCGATTTCACCGGCGGGTGGCCGTAATTCTTTGGTTTTGTAAGCTGGCTTGCCGATAAATTCACAGACATGATTTTGACGAGGCGCGCCAAACCATGAAAGTCATGCCAGCAGGGGAATTGTAGACAACTGCACGACTTTCAGACCAAATCAGACAAGACTTTCTTTGAACCCCTGCGGCACGGGCGCGATCTTGCGCGTTGAATAGTCCAGAAAAACAATGCCAGTTTTGCCACGCGCCACTTCGCGCCCGCTGGCCTGGTCGCTCATGCGCCAGAGCAGGTCACAACCGAATTTGCCGAAATCGGCGGCCGTCATTTCGACCACCATGGTTTCACCATGGAAGGCTTCCGATTTGTATTGCAAGGCCGCGTCGGCAACGACAATGCCAACACCTTCGACATCGAGTTCGCTATAGCCGAGCGACTTGAAAAAACGTACCCGCGCTTCCGAAACAACGCTCAGCAACAAAGCGTTGTCGAGGTGACCACCGTAATTGATGTGGCTCATGTAGAGCGGGATTTGCGTCGAAAAAACGAAAGTCTCGGGAAGTGCAATCTGGATACGCGCCATTTCAACCCCTCAAAAACCGAACAATGTCGCCAGTGCCTTGCCCGGCTGCGCTGCGCGCATGAAGGCTTCGCCGACCAGAAAGGCGTGCACGCTCGCCGCCTGCATTTTGGCAACATCGTCCGCCGTCAGAATGCCACTTTCAGTCACCACCACGCGCCCGGCCGGGATGCGCGGCAACAAGCCAATGGTGGTTTCGAGACTGACTTCAAATGTACGCAGATTGCGGTTATTAATGCCGATGAGGGGTGTTTTCAGTCGCAACGCCTGTTCGAGTTCTTCACCGTCGTGGCTCTCGACCAGCGCCGTCATGCCCAGCTCGGCAGCAATGCCTTCCATTTCCTGCATTTGTGCCAGCGACAAAGCGCTGACAATGAGCAAAATGGCATCCGCCCCCATCGCCCGCGCTTCATAGACCTGATAGGGGTCGACCAGAAAATCCTTGCGCAGCGCCGGTAGGTCACAAGCCGCCCTTGCCGCCTCCAGATATTCCGGTGCGCCCTGAAAATACTGACGGTCGGTCAGTACCGACAGACACGCCGCGCCATGCGCCGCATAATCGGCAGCGATTTCGGTAGGCCGAAAATTGGCGCGGATGACGCCTTTCGACGGGCTGGCTTTCTTGATTTCGGCAATCACTGCCGCCCGACCAGCGGCCACCCGCGAGCAAATCGCACCGGCAAAATCGCGTGCCGGTGGTTGCGCCCTGGCTTCGGCCATCACCTCAGACAAGGATTTGGCCGCTTTCGCCACCGTCACTTCCTCGGCCTTGGTGGCAAGGATTTTTTTGAGAATATCGCTCATTTCGCCAAACGCTGCGTACAAGCCACAAACTGCTCGACCTTGGCGCGCGCCGCACCCGATTCAATGGCTTCACGCGCCTTGACGATACCAGCTTCGATGCTGTCGGCCAGATTGGCGGTATAGAGCGCCGCGCCGGCATTCAGGCAGACAATTTCGCGCGCCGCGCCAGGTTGGTTTTCCAGCGCACCCAGCAACATCGCCTTCGATTCCTCGACATTGCTCACCTTGATATTGCGTTGCGACAGCATCTGCAGGCCAAAATCCTCAGGGTGGATTTCGTATTCACGCACGGCACCGTCCTTCAACTCGCCCACCATGGTGGCGGCACCCAGTGAGATTTCATCCAGGCCATCCTTGCCGTGCACCACCAACACATGCCCAGCGCCCAGTTCGCGCATGACGCGCACCAGAATGCCGACCAGATCGGGGTGGAAGACGCCGAGCAGCGTATTCGGCGCGCCAGCCGGATTGGTCAAAGGCCCCAGAATATTAAAAATGGTACGCACGCCCATTTCGCGCCGAACTGGAGCGACATTCTTCATGGCGCTGTGGTGATTAGGTGCGAACATGAAGCCGAAACCTGTTTCCAGAACGCACTCGGCAACCTGTTCGGGCTTGAGCATGATATTGGCACCCAACGCCTCCAGCACGTCAGCAGCACCGGAACTGGAGGAAACGCTGCGATTGCCGTGCTTGGTCACTTTGGCGCCACAGGCCGCTGCTACAAAGGCCGAAGCGGTCGAGATATTGAAGCTGTGCGCCGCATCACCGCCGGTGCCGACGACATCGACAAAATTGGGATCAAAGGGCAATTTGACTGGCGTTGCCAGTTCGCGCATGACCTGCGCAGCCGCGGCAATTTCACCGATGGTCTCCTTCTTGACGCGCAAGCCGGTCAAAATCGCCGCCGTCATTACAGGTGAAACTTCGCCGGCCATGATCTGCCGCATCAGGTGCAACATCTCATCGTGAAAAATTTCGCGGTGCTCAATCGTGCGTTGTAGCGCTTCCTGCGGGGTAATCATGCTGCCTCCTGATGGTTTGGCTTTGCCGGTTGGAGAAAGTTTTTCAGCAATTCGTGGCCGCATTCGGTCAGGACCGATTCGGGGTGAAATTGCACGCCTTCTACCGCTAGGCTCTTGTGGCGTACCCCCATGATTTCGCCATCATCCGTCCAGGCCGTGATTTCCAAGCATTCCGGGCAGGTGGCACGCTCGATGGCGAGCGAATGATAGCGGGTGCAGGTGAGCGGATTCGGCAAGCCCTGAAAGACGCCGACATCCTTGTGATGTACCGGCGACACTTTGCCGTGCATCAATTTCTGGGCATGCACAATCTTGCCGCCAAAAGCCTCGCCAATGGCTTGATGGCCAAGACAAACGCCCAACAGCGGAATTTTACCGGCAAATTCGCGGATCGCCGCCAGCGAAATACCCGCTTGTATCGGCGTCGCCGGCCCCGGCGAAATCACCAGATAATCCGGTTTAAGGCGGGCAATTTCGGCCAGGGAAATAGCATCGTTGCGAAACACCCGCACATCCTGACCCAGTTCGCCAAAATATTGCACGATGTTGTAAGTAAAGCTATCGTAGTTATCGATCATGAGCAGCATGGTTAGCATATTCCTTTGATTTATTTGACTTGGCAGTCAATCATGGCCGAACAATCTGCCAGATTGGGTTGCGGTTTGCCCGCAATTGAACATCAGTGCAAAACCAGGATATTGACGGGCAAAAGAAACGCTGGCGAAGTTAACGCCACCATCGAAACGGAAGAAGACTGCTATCGGAAATTTGCTGCATGGCGGGATTTTACCTCGCCGCCGACTTGATGCCTACCAAACAAGAAGCACCTTTTTCTTTTGCTTGGCAGTCTGCCAGCCTTTGCGTCACAATACCAAACACCCCTATCCGGGAGGTTCGATCCTGGTTTGTGCATCCCGGACTTGCGGTTACCTCTGCCATCCCTGCCAGCAAAAAGGAGAGCACCATGACCACGCAGCGCAAACTAACCGTCCTATCTTCTACCCTCCTTGCCCTGTTGATTGCCGGATCTGCCTTGGCTGCGCCGCCCCCTTGGGCAGGCGGTGGCAATAAAGGCAATAAACATGGCAAAAAGGAGAAACATGGTGCTATCCATGCTGTAGCGCCGGCACCTGCTGCCGTCGCCCCGGTTTCCTTCCGCTTCTCCGATGCCAACCGGCAAGCCATTCAGGGTTATTACAGCAAACATGCCGGCAAGCGTTGTCCGCCCGGCCTTGCCAAAAAGAACAACGGCTGCATGCCGCCGGGACAAGCCAAGAAATGGGCTGTCGGCCAGCCACTGCCAAGCGATGTCCGCTTCTACCCGGTTCCGCGTGAACTCGTCATTCAATTACCACCACCACCCATCAACCACCGCTATGTTCGCGTCGCCGCCGATATCCTGCTCATTGCCACCGGCACCCGGATGATTGTTGATGCGGTTGAGGACATCATGCGCTGACAGGCCACAAATGTCGCTGACCATGAACGCAAAGAGATTCACCCAACTGTTGGTCGGCCTTGGTGTGGTTTTCCCGCTTCTCGCCTCAGCCCAGTCTTTCGAACCCGGCGTCTATGTTACCGAAGGGGGCTGGGGCACGCTCACCATCAAGCCTGCCAGGAGAGATGCCCAGCCTTTCGACATCAGCACCATTGGCAGCAACGCCCACACCTGCACGCTCGAGGGGGATATCCGCAACGGCAAGGCCAGAATCAGTTCCGGCATGCAGGATCAAGCCTGCATTGTTTCCTTTGTCCAAAAAGGGGAAGCGATCAACGTCGACAGCCAGACCATGGAAGCCTGCCGCATTTTTTGCGGCGCCCGTGCTGGTTTTGCCAACCTCTATTTCAAGCCTTCCGCCACCTGTACGCCATTGGCCCAAACGCAGACCCGCAAGAAATTCAAATCCCTTTACGACAAAAAGGCATATGCCGAAGCCCGCGCCACGCTCGCACCACTACTGAGCGAATGCGGAAAGTTGCTGCACTGGCTGGAAAAAGCCTGGATTCGCAATGATCTGGCCATCACCCTGCACAAACTCGGCGATTTGAGCGCTTGTCGGGCAGTGCTGCAACCGCTGGCCACCGACGCCGCCCTGACCGATGACGAGTTGCGAAGCAATTATCCGCCCACCGATGCCGAGATCTATCTACCGGCAATCAAGGCCACCCGCACCAATCTCCGGCTGTGCAAGGCAGCCGGAAAGTAGACATGATCCGTCCAGCCACACCCGCCGATGCCAATGCTATCGCTCGCATCTACAACCATTACATCCTCAAATCCACCATTACTTTTGAGGAAGTAGCGGTTACCACGGAAGAGATGGCCGAACGCATCGACAATCTCAAGGCTGCCGGCATGCCCTGGCTGGTGGCAGAGAATTCTGGTCAGGTCGTCGGTTACGCCTACGCCAGCCAATGGAAAGCGCGATCGGCCTATCGCTACACTACCGAAATTACCGTCTATCTGGACTTGCCCCATACCGGTGAAGGTTACGGAACCGAACTTTACGAATCCCTGCTCGCCCAGCTCAGAGGAAAAGGTGCCCATGTCGTTCTGGCCTGCATCGCTCTGCCGAACCAGGCCAGCATTGCCCTGCATGAGAAATTCGGACTTCGCAAGGTAGCGCACTTCAATGAGGTGGGATCCAAATTCGGGCAGTGGCTGGATGTGGGGTACTGGCAGGTTTTACTCTGAGGAAGGCGCCACGCTTAACAGAACGCTTCTATTCCTTTTTTAGTGCCAAGGCGCGCAAACGGCGGCGTTCGTTATTTCTTTCAATAATTTGCTGCGGCGTCAGAAAAACCTGGCGCTCAGGAACCTGTTTGTCGGTGGCTGATTTTGCCGACTTGGCACCGGGCATGACAGAGGCGCTCGATTTCGGCCCCCTCGGCATTCTCGAATGTCCCGCTGCCCGACCGGGTGGCATCAGGGAAGCATTGGACTTCGGCCCCTTCGACGCACCGGTTTTACCTGGTTTTTTGGTCTTGCCCGCGGTGGACAACATTGGTGGCGACGATCCGTCCGCTGGGTCCGGGTCTTCATAGCCAAATCGCATCAGTTTGGCCGTCGATATGCCGTGATTGCTGGCCGATAGCGCAATCATGGCATCGAATTCCTCTTCGAGCTGCCGGAGTTTCTCTTCAGAAATGGTCTGACTCGTCTGTGCCAACCGCTTTTCCTTTTCGTATCGTCTCTGCTCGGCCTGGGCGCGTTCGTCTGCCTCGCTCGAAACCCGCTTCAGTTGTTCCTGTAGCGCCTCCTGCTTCTTCGTCTCCATGCGATGCAGGGCATAGCGCCGCATGTGGCGTTTATACAGCGCTTCAACCTTGTCATGCAGCCGCTGGCTGCGAAAACCTTCCCTGACCCTGTCTGGCACGCTCGTCTCACGCAACAGCCCCAGGATGCGGCGCATTCGGCGAATGATCTTGTCTCTTCGCTCTTCGTCAATTTCATACTCAAACGTTTCGAGGATATAGAGCAGGACATTGGCCGACTGCTTGAGGGCGTTTTCCGTACTATCTTCGGGATACTCTTCCTGCTTTTCCTGCAAGCGCTTGATATAAAATTGATACTGCGCATGCTCAGGGTCAATGCCAACCTCGGCATTACCCGATTCTCTGCGAGGATTCGCTTGTTGCGCCGATTGAGGCTCGCTTTTTCCCGGCGAGGTCAGGCGGTCGATTGCCTCTTCGGAAAAAGGCTGATGAAAAACCAGATCAGGAACCTCGACCCGCGGGCCAGGCATATCCGGCGCTACGATTTGCGAAAGCCGGCGATCAAAATCTTCGCTGGTATTGAAGGCCTCAAGAATCAGGTCTCCGGCTACGTCTGGCGATGGCGGTTTGCCGCTCTTTTCAACCGTCATGACAACACCCTCTCGACATTTGGATCACTGTAAGCAGCATTACTGTGGTCGATATTTCCACCTAATGACACATCCCTGTTTGAGCCTTCTCATATCCCTTCAAAAAGGTCTCGTTGCTTCATCGTAGCACCAAAATGCGGATCGACACCATCCCCGATATGGGTAGTCCAACGCTTGCTCATCGGCAAGAAAAAACGGCACCGACCTTGTGGGTTCGATGCCGTCGGAACGGAGCAGGGTTGTAAGCATGCTTAATGCCCGCAACTCTCCTCGTCACAGCTGCCGCAATGGCAGGTGCATTTGCCATCGAGTTTGCGAAAGGGGCCAAGATGTGGGTTCATCGCCTGAAAATGTTTGTACAGCCGCTCAACCGCGATGCCCGCCACCATGATGGTGAAAATGGCCACAACGGTGTAAAAATAGGTTGCCATTAGCCGCCCACTCCAGCAAAACCCATGAAGCAAAGCGAAAGAATGCCGCCCAGCATCAGGGACAACGCCGTACCTTGCACCAAAGTCGGCACATTGGAGAGTTGTAGGCGCTCACGCACACTAGCCATCAGTACCAGCGCCAGCGTGAATCCAATACCACCGCCGAGAGCGTAAGACAGGGCTTGCACAAAACTGAAATTGTTGGATGTCTGGTTGACCGCCACATAGAGCACCGCGCAGTTGGTGGTAATCAGGGGCAGGTAAATACCCAGAGCACGAAAGAGGGTAGGGCTGTATTTCTTGAGCACCATTTCGACCAGTTGCACGGCAGAAGCGATGATGACGATGTAGGAAATGAGACGCAGAAATTCCAGATTGAGCATCACCAGCAGAATATTCAGGCCATAGGCGCAAATCGAGGCGACGAGAATCACGAAAGTTGTCGCAATACCCATCGGCAAGGCAGAATCCAAGCGACCCGAAACGCCGAGGAACGGACACAGGCCGAGAAAGGTCGCCAACACAAAGTTGTTGGCCAGAATTACGCCGATAAAGAGTTGAAAGGCGGAGACATCATTCATTGCGTGGACTCCTTCTTTTGTTTTCTACGCTCCCAGGCCGCGAATATCAACAGCCAGCATCCAAGTACAAAGAATCCACCTGGCGGCAAGACCATGACCACCCAGGGCTGGAAATTTGCACCAAAGAGCGAAACACCAAAAAGCTTGCCGGCACCAAGAACCTCCCGCACCACACCCAGGCTCAAAAGACCGATGATGAAGCCGATGCCAACCCCCGTGGCGTTCAGCATGGCATTCAAGGGCGTATTCTTGGAGGCATGCGCCTCTGCCCGACCAAGAATGATGCAATTGACCACAATCAAGGAAATGAAAGCACCCAGAGCATCATAGAGCTTCAAGCTGATGGCCTGGATGGCGTAGTCGACCACGGTTACAAAGGTGGCAATAATGACAACATAGGTCGCAATGCGCACTTCCTTGGGGATGATATTGCGCATAACTGAAATCAACCAGCAGGAAAACACCAGCACGAACAAGGTAGCCGCGCCCATACTCAGGGCATTAATCGCCGAAGTTGTCACCGCCAGGGTCGGGCACATGCCCAGCACCATCACGAATGTCGGGTTCTGTTTCCAGATCCCCTCCATGAACTGTTCAAGTGTTGTCGAGGTACTCATGGCTTCTTGCTCCTGATCTTGTCCAGATTGGGCACCACTTTGGGCAGCAAGGCTTGCGCTGACGCGTTAATGCCCTTGCCAATTGCCTTGGAAGTGATGGTCGCGCCGGCAATGGCGTCAATCTCCCATGGATTGGCTTTCCTGCCATGCTTGACCGTCTTGACTTCATTCGCCAGCGCCTTCATGTCCTGTGCCAACTTGACATCAAGCGCCACGAAATTTTTCATGAACTGCTTGTCAACAATGTCTTCCTTGGTCGGGTCGGCCTTGTCGCCGATGCCCGGCGTCTCTTTCATCGAGACCACCGTCATGCCATTGATGCACTGACAGGCTTCCGAGTAGGCAAACATCACCCGTACCTGATCGGCGTAGCCCTTGGCGCTACCCTCGGCCGCGATACCGAGCAGTGTTCCGGCAGCATCGTAACCGGCAAAGAACTTCAGCTTAGCGGCCGGATATTTTTTCGGCTCCTTGTCGACATTTTCAACCGGTTCAATTTTCTGGTCGTCGAAAACGTAGTAGCCAACAACCGACTTGGCATCCGGCATCACCTTTTCAACGGCGCGCCTTTCCTTGATGACCTTGTTCTGTTCGACAGCATCCAGAGTGAGCTGATAAGCCCCAACGATAATCAAGCCGCAAATCGCCGCAACCAGCCCCAGAGTCGCGATCATTGACCCGGTAGGCGTTGCGGCCTTGGGCGGTGCAGCCTCTTCACTTGTTTGTGTGTTCAATTCAGTCATTTCCTGCCCCTCGGTGCTTTCAGATCCTTGGCGGCATCCGATTCAATTTTGGACAGATATTCCGGCGTCAGCTGATAGGCCGCATTGCGTTTGGGTTTTCGCATGATGCCCTTGCCGAACGGCGTAGGCTGCGTGATGCGCTCGATAAGTGGCGTCACCGCATTGGCAATCAGGATGGCGTACATCACCCCTTCCGGCAAACCGCTGTAGAAGCGAATAACGACCGTCAGCAAACCAATCAGGCCACCGTACAGCCACATACCGCGGGGCGTCACTGGCGAGGTCGCCATATCGGTCGCCATATAGACCGCGCCCAGCATCAGGCCGCCAGAGAGCAGAATAAAGAGGGGGTCGGGATAACGCACTGGATCGATGGTGAAAAGAATCCAGCCGGTCAGGCAGGCGCCGCCGACCGTGGCAATCGGGATGCGCCAGTCCATGAAGCGCCGTGCTGCCAGATAGGCGCCGCAGATGATAATCAGCATGGGCGCCGGTCCAACCGGCATGTGGCCCGCCAACGAGGTCAGCAAATCAATCAAGGGCGCAATAATTTTGTCCGATTTCCATTGCGCCAAGGGTGTCGCCCCTGTCCATGAATCGATCTTCAAACCCATCGCCCAAGCAGCACTATCAGCCGGGGTCATGAAAGGCAAGGCCAGCGAGGACGGAATGAATTCGGTGAATCGCCCCTGCACGAAAGACGGCGTATAGGTGGCAATGGCGCTGGGGAATGCAGCCTGCGCAAAAGCGCGACCGACCAGCGCCGGATTGAAGACATTGAAGCCGATGCCGCCAAAAAGCGCCTTACCCAAACCAATGGCGACAAAGCCGGCCACCACCCCCATCCAGAGCGGGAAGCCCGGCGGCACGGTCAGTGCCAGCAAGATGCCGGTAATGGTGGCAGAG
>JAGTRX010000069.1 GCA_018262285.1 Pseudomonadota bacterium
GCGCCACAAATACCAGGTCGCCACCGTCCGCCACGGACGCCAGCGTTCGCCAAACTGCGCCAGAATCTTTCTGGTTTGCTTTTTACCGTCAAAATAATGTTCAAAGACAGCACGTTGCAGGCCGATGTCGTCCAATGGAAAAACATCCGGCCGCAACAGATAAAAAATCAGGAACATTTCTGCCGTCCATCGGCCGATACCGCGCACATCGGTCAGCTCGACAATCACAGCTTCATCGTCCATAACAAGCCAACGCCCCGGAACAATTCTGCCACTCTCAAAATGCGCCGCCAGATCGACCAGATATTCGATCTTGCGCTGAGGCAGTCCACAACCGGCCAAACCGCTTTGCCCGGCCGCCAGAATCGCTTCCGGCGTCATCGCTGCCACCGCTGCGCTAAAGCGATCCCAGACCGCATCCGCCGCCCGCACCGAAATCTGCTGGCCGACGATGGAACGCGCCAATGTGCCAAACGGATCGCCACGCGAGCGCAAACCACTATCGCCGTAGCGCGCCACCAGCGCTGCCATGACCTCGTCGCCATCACCCAGCGCTTGCCCTGCTTGTTGCCAGTAAGTCGGAATCATCTGCTCATATTACCCTCGTTTAACCCAGCCAATTGCTGACGCGGCATCATAAGGCTGGTAGGATTGCAGAATATTTATGCGGGGCAGCACAGCATTCCATGACATCCAGACATCTATTCGTGCATCCATTGCTGAACCGCGATGAAAGCTGGGCTGGGCTCGTTCTCTCTGTCACAGGCTTTGGGGCGGGTTCGGAATTTGGTGATGCGGCCGTTCGTCTGCGCCGGCAGGCGCGTGAAACCAGGGTCGGTCGTTCCCTGCCCTGGTTCGTCCCGCTGGAAGCCAACAGTTGCGACGAAGACAATAGCCCCTGGCCGCTGGATGAGACCGTCTTCGTAACCCATGAACCCGAAAACACCTCCAGCCGGGAAGACTGGTCGGTTCCCGCCGAGGCTGTTCGCTTTGCTGGCGGCCAGATCGGCGTTGTCATCCATCCCCTGCGCGCACTGCCCAGCAATGACCAAAAATGGGATTTTGTCATTCTTGAGGCCAGTCAGGCGCGCACCCTGCCTCCCATCAAGCTGATGGTGCTGGCAACGCAGTCAAAGCTGATACTCACAGGCGTCAAAACCCGCCAGGATTTTGAATGGGCATTTGCCAATCAAGCCGCCATGACGGATGCAGAATTTCTCCTGCATCGCAGCAAGGAGCCCAACAAACCGGACGTTTTGCGCATGCATGTTCTGCAACTGCTGTCACTATTGACTCAGGATGCCGACACGCAAGAACTCGAAGAGATTTTTCGCAAGGAACCCAAGCTTTCCTACAGCCTGCTGCGACTGGTCAATTCGGCAGCACTGAGCCTCAATACCCCCATCAACAGCTTTTCCCACGCCATCACGCTGCTCGGCCGCCGCCAACTGCAGCGCTGGCTGCAACTGCTGGTCTACGCCAACCATGGCGACGACAACTCCGGCAATCCGCTACTGCAATGGGCTGCAGTCCGCGGCAAGTTGATGGAACTGGCACTGCCTTGCATTGCGCCAACACCACAGCTCGCCATCACCCCGGATTACGCTTTCATGGCCGGAATTTTCTCCCTGCTCGACGTGCTGCTCAATCTGCCCATGGCCAATGTCCTCGCACAACTTCCCATTCCGACCGCAGTCAAGCTGGCTTTGACCGAGAGAGCCGGCCCCCTGGGCGAACTGCTCAGCGCCATCGAGGCGGCCGAACTGAGAAAATTCAACCTTGCCAGTCAGATCCTGGGCGACTTGGGAATATCCAGCGCCGACTATGCCCAAGCGCAACTGACGGCTCTCGACTGGGGTTACAAGGTGGCCATGCAGGCCGACCAGGATCAGTCCTGATCGTCACCACAGAAGGGATTGTAACGGCGCTCCTCACCCAGCGTGGAAATCGGGCCGTGTCCGGAAATGAAGGTCACATCATCGCCCAGCGGGAAGAGCTTTTGCCGGATGGAGCGAATCAACGCCCCGTGGTCGCCGCGTGGAAAATCCGTCCGACCGACCGAGCCCTGAAAAAGCACATCGCCGACTTGCAACAATTTCCCCTCGCGCTGGAAAAACACAACATGCCCCGGCGTATGCCCCGGGCAGTGCAACACTTCAAGCTCAACTTCGCCGAAAGAAACCTTGTCGCCATCCTCAAGCCAGCGATTCGGCTCGAAGGGGCGAACGCCTTGTAAACCAAACATCTGGCTTTGTTTGATCATGCCATCAATCCAGAAGCGGTCTTCCAACTGCGGCCCTTCGATCGGCACATTCAGTCGCTCGGCCAGTTCCGCCGCACCGCCAGCATGGTCAATGTGGCCGTGTGTGATGAGGATCTTCACCACTTGCAATTTTTCCCGCTCGGCAGCGCGCACAATGCGATCAAGATCGCCGCCCGGATCAATAACCGCCGCCTGCAGCGTTTTCTCGCACCAAAACAGGGTGCAATTCTGTTCGAACGGGGTAACGGGAACGATGGCGTAGCGCATGATTTTTTCGGCAAAAAAAGTGGGGTGCGGATTATCGCATGCAAAAAACACTTGCCGAAATCCGGAATGCGCGCTTACACTGGAACAGCAATAAAAAACATGGGGTTATATCGCTTTTTTGAGATAAAGCACGAAGATGATAGAACGTCCCTTACAGGGCATTGAACCGTGGGTCACGCTGTTTAGCGAAAGCAGCCTGCCCATACTGCGTCATACCCGCCGCCAGTTGGAGGAAATGGAAGCCAACATGGAGGCGATTTCGGCACGCGAGTTATCCCAGGTCGTCCTGCAGGATCCCATCCTTTCCGTCCGCGTTCTGGCCTATATCCAGCCCCAGCGCGGGCGTCATTTGCAGCATGACATCACCACCATCGGCAGCGCCATCATGATGTCGGGCGTCGAGCCCTTCTTCAACCGTTTCCGCGAGTTGCCGACCATCGAGAACGCTCTCAAGGAATGCGCTCCGCAGGCCTGGCTGGGCGTCATGCAGGTCATCCGGCGCGTCCAGCGCGCGGCTGAATATGCCTACGACTGGGCCGTCTGGCGGCACGACATCAATGCTGAAGAAGTCCGTCTGGCCGCCCTCCTGCATGATCTGAGCGAACTGCTGCTATGGTGTTTTGCCCCTAAACTTGCCTTGGAGATCAAGCAACTGCTTGCAGAGAACGAAGGGATGCGCAGCACCCTGGCACAACAACAGGTACTGGGTTTCACGCTTCAGGATCTGCAATTGCTGCTTTGCCGCGTCTGGCATTTGCCCGAACTGCTCAGCAAACTGATGGATGACGCCCACATTGACTCACCGCGCTGCAAGAACGTCATCCTGGCCGTGCGTCTGGCGCGGCACTCGGCACATGGCTGGAACGATCCCGCCTTACCGGATGATTACAGGGATATTGGCGATCTGCTGCACATATCCCCCGATGCAGTAATGCTGCGCATTGGCGCCCCGCCCGAACTGATCAGGCCGGGTATGCAAATTCCGGCTTCAATGCTTGAAACGCCTTTGGTGCAAGGCCAGAGCCAGACAGCACCTGAATCAACGAACGGAAAAGGAGCATCCGAATGAAAAGACTGCTTTATTCCAAGGACTTCTTTGCGTCTCTGTGCACCTCTGTATCCGAACCTACTGCGACTGACGCACATCCAGCATCTCCCAGCGCTCCAGCATTACCAGCAGTTCTTCGTCGATTGCTGCCAGGCGGGCCGAGTAATTCTGAGCCTCTTTGGGATCACGTCGATAGAGCTCAGGATCTTCCAGTTTAGACGCCAGTTCTTTTTGTTCGCTTTCCAGCGCGGCGATGCGTTCCGGCAGGGCTTCCAGTTCGCGCGCTTCCTTCCACGACAACTTGTCACTTTTAGAGCGCCCCGGCTCGACTGTTTTGGCCACCACTGACCGGGATTCTGCAACGGCCTGCGACGCACGACCAGCCTGCCAGGCCGCCCAGTCGCTGTAACCACCGACAAATTCCCGCCAGTTGCCCGCCCCTTCCGAAACGATGGTCTGCGTCACCACGTTGTCGAGAAAGGCGCGGTCATGGCTGACCAGAAACAAGGTTCCGTTGAAATCCTGCAACAGTGATTCCAGCAACTCCAGCGTTTCGATGTCCAGATCGTTGGTCGGCTCGTCCAGCACCAGCACATTGGCCGGCCGCGCAAACAGACGCGCCAGCAACAAGCGGTTGCGCTCGCCACCGGACAGCGACTTGACGGGAGAACGTGCCCGTTCCGGCGCAAAGAGGAAATCACCGAGATAACCGATGACATGCTTTTTGGTTCCAGCGATTTCGACAAAGTCCGAACCGGGCGAAATCACATCGGTCAGGCTGGCTTCGGGATCGAGTTGGACTCGAAACTGGTCGAAATAGGCAATTTCCAGTTTACTGCCACGCCGTACCGACCCTTCCTCCGGTTCCAGCTCGCCCAGAATCAGGCGCAGCAACGTGGTCTTGCCAGCGCCATTCGGGCCGATCAGGCCAATTTTATCGCCACGCTGGATGCGGGCTGAAAAATCGCGCACTACCACCTTGTCGCCAAAGCGCTTGCCGACATTCTTCAATTCGGCCACCAATTGCCCGCTCTTTTCACCCGTATCGAGCTGCAAATTGACCTTGCCCAGCCTTTCACGGCGCGCTACCCGCTCGGCGCGCAGGCGATCCAGCCGTTGCACCCGAAAGATGGCACGGGTACGGCGTGCTTCAACGCCTTTCCTGATCCAGACTTCTTCCTCTTTCAGCAATTTGTCGAAACGCGCCGCTGCCAGTGTCTCGTCCTGCAGCATCTGCTCCTTGCGACGCTGATATTCGCTAAAATTACCGGGAAAATTAGCCAAATTGCCGCGATCAAGCTCGACAATGCGAGTCGCCACCCGATCCAGAAAACGCCGGTCATGGGTGACAAAAAGCAGACTGCTTGCAGATTCAACCAGCAGATTTTCCAGCCACTCGATAGCGGCGATATCGAGGTGATTGGTCGGTTCGTCGAGCAGCAAAACTTCGGGCGCCACGGCCAACGCCCGCGCAAGAGCAAGACGCTTCTTTTGTCCGCCGGAAAGTGTGCCAACCAGCGCTTCCGTATCCAGGCTGAAACGCTCGATCACCCTCTCGGCCTGCGACCGCCAGGACCAGGCACCCTGCGACTCCAACTCGTGTTGCAGTAACTCCAGCCGCACCAAGAGTTCTTCCTGTTCGTCAGGGTGCGTTGCCAGCCGGTGCGAAACATCGTGATACTCGGCCAGCAGCCGTGATGTCTCGCCCATTCCGGCCACCACGGCTTCAAAAACACTCTGCTGCGGATCGAAAGGCGGCTCCTGCGGCACATAGCCCAGACGGATACCGGGCTGCTTCCACACTTGCCCGTCATCGATCATGCCTTGCCCGGCCAAAGCCGCGAGCAGAGAGGATTTGCCGGTGCCGTTACGGCCGATCAGCGCCACCCGCTCACCGGGATCAAGCTGGAAATCAGCGTGATCAAGCAGGGGTACATGCCCGAAGGCCAGCGAAGCGTCGGTCAGAATAAGGTGGGGCATACAGGTTCCGGGAAAAACAGCCAAGCCGGAATTCTACCGCGCCCAAGCATCTACCCACGCCAAAGCTATAATGTGGCATTCTTGCGAATCAAGCCAAATGAGAGTCAGCCCGTGCCTCAACAGACCGTTTCCCTGCGTCACCACCCGACCAAATCCTGCCCCGCCACGGAACGTGTTGAAGTCAAAATTGCACGCACCAAGGAAAACGGCCTGACGCTGACTTATCACCTGCACGGACAGATTGATCATCTCGCCATTCCATGTCCGCAAGAACCGGGCTCCACAGATGGTTTATGGCAACACACCTGCTTCGAAGCCTTTATTGCTCCGGCAGGTGCGACCTCTTACCGCGAATTCAATTTTTCGCCTTCGGGAAAATGGGCACACTACGCTTTTTCCGGCTATCGCCAGCGCGAAGATCTACCGCAGCGGCTACCGACGCCGGAAATCTCGGTTTGCCATTTCCCGGAATATCTGGAACTGCAAGTCACACTGGAAGCCAGCCTGCTGCCTTCAACCGACGAAGGAACCTTTTTGCAAATCGGGCTATCCGCCGTCATTGAAAGCGCTGACGGCAACCGCAGTTTCTGGGCAATGTCACACCCCGGCTCGATGCCCGATTTTCATGATCGCAGCACCTTCCTTCTGAAATTACCCACCTCGAAATGAACAATAGTTCCAGTTTCGGCATCGACCGCCTGCTAGCGGAGCCTGAACTGCGCCGCCCGCTGGCCGGTCGCCGCATTGCCCTGCTTGCCCATCCGGCTTCGGTCAGCGCCGATCTGACCCACTGCCTCGATGCCCTCGCCGCCCTGCCCGATCTCAAGCTGTCCGCCGCCTTTGGCCCACAACACGGTCTCAGGGGCGACAAGCAGGACAACATGGTTGAGTCGCCCGATTTTGTCGATCCCAGGCACGGCATCCCGATCTTCAGTCTCTACGGCGAAGTGCGCCGCCCGACACCTGCGATGATGGATACCTTCGATGTACTGCTCATCGATCTGCAGGATCTCGGCTGCCGCATCTACACCTTCATCACCACTCTGCGTTATGTGCTGGAAGCTGCCGCGCAGCACGACAAGTCGGTGTGGATACTGGATCGTCCCAATCCAGCCGGCCGACCAGTGGAAGGACTCAAACTCAGAGAAGGCTGGGAGAGCTTTGTCGGCGCCGGCGCCATGCCCATGCGCCACGGCCTCACCATGGGTGAGCTGGCGCGCTGGTTCATCGTCACCTTCAACATCGATGTCGATTGCCAGATCATCACCATGCAAGGCTGGCAGCCGGAGCAAGCGCCCGGCTACGGCTGGCCGCTCGGCGAGCGCGCCTGGATCAACCCCAGCCCCAACGCCCCCAACCTTTTCATGGCGCGCGCCTATGCCGGCACGGTCATGCTGGAAGGCACCACGCTGTCGGAAGGACGCGGCACCACGCGGCCGCTTGAAATGTTCGGCGCGCCTGACATCGATGCTCACGCCCTGCTGGCCGAAATGCACACGCTGGCGCCGCACTGGCTGGCCGGTTGCCGCCTGCGCGAATGCTGGTTCGAGCCAACTTTCCACAAGCACGCCGGCAAGCTCTGCAACGGTCTGCAAATTCACGTTGAAGATACGGCTTACAACCACGCCGCTTTCCGCCCATGGCGGCTGCAAGCGCTCGCTTTCAAGGCGCTGCGCCGCCTGCAGCCGGATTACCCGCTCTGGCGCGATTTCGCCTATGAATACGAGCATGATCGCCTCGCCATCGACCTCATCAACGGCTCGCCGCTGTTGCGCCAATGGGTTGACGACCCCACCGCCATGCCGGACGACCTTGACGCCCTCACCCGACCAGATGAACAGGCGTGGCAAGCAGAGAGCGCCGCCTTTCTGCTCTATCCCGAAAAATGCAAATGAAGAAACTCATCAGCGTTTTGATCGTCGCCTCAATCGCTTTGACCGGCTTTGCCGCCCCCCTGGCAAAACCTGCAGCAAAACCGTCCACTTCAACAAAGGCAGCCGTCCCCTCCAGCGAAACCCTGGAAAAGGAACTACAAAACCTGACTTGGCCGCAGTTCAGTTTTGTCGTCAAATCCGTTCCAAAACTGAAAACCAAGGTCGACGCCTACGGTTCGGCTGGCTGGAAATATGTGCAAGGCCGTTACCGGACTTACGGCTGGAAAAAGAGCATCGACAAGCTCGATGCGCTAGAGAAAAAGCAGCTTTCCGAACTGATCATCAAAGCCAGGCAGCGAGAGACCCCGAAAAATCTGATCAGGAGGTGAATATGACTTCCTGCTCCGATCGCGTTTCCATCATCGACCGGGGGTTACGGCAAATTTCATGCCTTCGTGAAATTGCTCACATCCCATAGAAATGGTACTTGACCGGTATCAGACCGGCTGAAATACTGTTCCAATACGAACAAGCGCAAGAGGGGAAAAATGAACAAAATCTTGATTGTTCTGGCTTTAATCCTGGGGATCGGCGTAGCCATCGTTGTCAGCAAAAAAACGGGCGATACAGATCAATCGGCCTCGCCCTCTTCATCCGCCGCCTCTCCCCAATATTCGTCGGCGAGTACCCTGTCAGCCTCCACCCCTGTAAAGCTCGAAGGCCAAGGGCATCAGATCGAAGGCACGCTCAACGCGATTGAAACGCATCAGTTCCTGATGAAGGATGAAGGGCGAGCCATCGGAACCTATAAGGGCGATGCCTTCCTGACCATGATGCCCCTCAAGACGGCAGAGGAATTGCGCGACAAATATGGCAATTTCTTCAATTGCAAGGACGCCGGGGCGCAAGATGCCATCCGTTCCATGCAAGCCAGCATCCTTGTCGGCCATACACCGGAGTCCCAAAAAACCATCAGCGACGCCATGGCTCTGGTTCGCAAAGGGAAAGTTCCCGTCATCAGTTTTCAGGGCGGCAAGCTGCAGGTCACCAAACAGGAATATGGCGGCATGAAAGTCAATGACAGTACCGGAATTTCGATTTACTACGCAGACGACTTCAGGATTATCACGGAGAATTTTTCGACTTCCAAATAGGGGGAAACCATGACCACAACCCTGCCAGAAGGCGTTTCTGTCGTCGATAAAACCAGTGAGCGCAGCATTGCTTTCCGCTGGCATTCCTGGTCATCCAAGTGGCTGTTGCTTTTTGTCATCGTCTCACCCATCGCGCTGGGCATTGGCTGGCAGGATTTCCTGACGTCCTGGAAGGCACAACTCATTGTCGGCGTGCTTGATGCTGTCTTTCTCTATGTTGTCATCGCCGGCTGGTGTAATTCCACGACAATCCGGGTGGAAGGCAGCCAGCTTCGCGCGCATCACGGCCCCTTGCCATGGCCCGGAAACGTTGAGTTACCGCAAAACAGCGTGCGCGATATCGAGGTTGCGGAACATTACATCCAGCACGAAAACGGCGAGCGTCTTACCTTCCGTCTCATGGCAATCAGACCCGACGGACGGCGTATCAAGCTCGCTACCGCCTTCGAAAAGGACGACAAGGCCAGCGCCGAATTTGTGGCTGCCACCCTGAAAAAATGGCTGAAAATTGGCGATGGCGAGCGCAACAAATAACAGGCTGGCCGGAATATGCCAGCAGGCTCTGCTCGTCGCATCGGCTATCGTTCTGCCTTGCGCTATCCACGCTGCCCCGCTGTCTAAACCAGCTGACGACCCCGACAATCTGGCCGTCTGGCCAAATCGCACCAGCCGCGCCAACAGCGACCCCTGGCTGGCGGAAAACCATGACCTCATCCGCCAGATGAAACCACGCCTGCTGGTGCTCAATTTTTCCAACCGAGCCAAGCGCGACCATCTCGACCGTATGCAGGATAGCCTGATTGCCGCCATCGCCGAGAGCAGTCGCTACCACGGCTACAAGAATCCGGCGGCTCCTGCCTTTCTGCAATTCCAACTATTCAAATTCGTGGACTTACGCGATGGCGGCGCCGAAGTCAATTCCGCCCGGCTGCCGCTCAAAGCCGGCAGCAGCTTCAATATCGACTACAACCAATTTTTCAGTGCGGAATTTGCCCGCCACTACGACATTACCGATCCGAAGAACCCGGCACGCTTTCTGCGCCTTGATGAACTGGTCGAAGGCGGCTACGTACATGAAGTCTGGCTCTTTGCCGAACACGCCGACAATCTGCGTCCCTACGAAGTGGTCGAGGAAAAACCGCGCTACGACGAGTCTTTCCGCCGTATCGGCAATGAACGGGTACAAGCCGGTAACGGCGGCGATCCGGCACAGAAGTGGACAGGCCGCAGTCTGCGCATCGGTTTCATCAATGCCTCGCGTGGGATCGGCTGCTTTCTCGAAAATCTCGGCCACGGCGTCGAAGGCACATCAAATTCGGGTGCAATCCCCTATTTCAGCCGCCATTTTAAAGACTTTGCCGGCATGAACCTGAATCAGCGCTACCCGCAATTTCCCTGGGTATCGCTCTACGCCCTCAGCCCCAAAGACCGCATCGAATACCCCGACGAACGAACGGCCTTCATCTCCCGTGACGGCAAGCGCATCACGCTCGAAAATTACCTTATCCACGGAGGCAATGTTCATTTCACGCCCAACGCCCGCTTTCACTACGATCTGCAAAATCCGCAAAGCGTGCTGTCAACCATCGAGGACTGGCGCATCGGCAGCGCTCCTGGCGGCCGCGATCTTGCCAAGCCCTGGAACATCGAAACTTTTGCCGCCTACCGCAGCCTGGCGCCGGATTGTATGGGTTCCTGGCTAGTCTACTGGCGACAAAATTTCCCTGGCCTCGACAACCGCCAAAAAGATGAAAGCGGACAACCAATGAAAAACTGGTGGCCTTTCCTGTTTTATTGAAACTGTTTGCCACTTCGGACGAAACCTCAGCACAAAATTACGGTCGAACTCAAATATTTCGGAGATGCGCGCGCATGCAAACCATACACGGCCACACCATCATGCACTGGCTTTCGGAAGCACAATCCCCGCTATCCTTCAGCCAGTTGGAAGCACGCAGTCGTCAGGAATTCGGCGCCGACGTCCGCTTCAAGACCTGCAACACCAAGGGTCATACCCTGTCCGAGTTGCTGGCAATTCTTGAAGCACGCGGCAAGATCGTCGCCGAAGACGACGGCTACACCGTAAACGCACATACGATGTGCGCTGAAGACTAGCGCCATTAGAGCCTGTCAGCCGGCTGCGCACCGTCAGCCACAACCGACGAACCGCCAAAAACTCTCTTGCCACCAATATACGCAATGAATGCTTGGCAAGTGCTTGCACATGGTCTTACAATCCTCTCAGGATATTCCGTCGATGTAGGGTGAACCATGCGCAAACTCTTGAGTGCCTTGAAATGCAAGCTGCTGGGCGACAACAAACCCCAGGTCGAAAGGCGGGCTCCGGCAAAGCTGTCCTGTGCCCCCCAGGTGGGTGATTTTATTGTTTATCACCACCTAAAAATGCAGATCACCGAAACAAAATCCAATGAACTGCTCAAGTGGTTGCTCAAGCACGGCTGGCGGCCAACCAATCCCGAGAATGACCGCCGCAGATATACCACCCTGCCAACCGACATCTACGCCAAGCTCGACTTCGCTTCTTCTTCGGAGCGACCCATGCTGATCCGTTCCCTGATGCGGAAAAAATAGGCCGGCGTCAAATCAAGGCAAGCTGAAGGTCGGCAAACGCCAACCGCGTAAAATGGCATAGGCGCGCAGAAGAACCACCACCAGCATACCTAGGCAGAATGCCCACGGGCGCCCCATGCCAAACATCTGCGCCAGCAAATAGAACGACGCCCCGGCAATCGCGGCTGTGGCATAAATATCCCGACGCAGTATAAGTGGAATCTCGGCGCAGAGAATGTCGCGCAAAACCCCTCCGGCCGCACCGGTCATCGTTCCCATCAGCACAATGATAATCGGCGACAGTTTGGCTGCTTCGGCCACCTGGGCGCCCGCCACGGTGAATAGGGCCAGACCGGCCGCATCTGCAAGAAGCAGCAACTTGCCCGGCGGCGCCCGCCAGCGGACATAGAGCATCGTCAACAAAGCAGCGGCAGCAATCACCAACAAATAGGTGGTATCAACAATCCAGAATATCGGATGCCGGTTGAGCAACAAGTCACGCAGTGTGCCGCCACCGATTGCCGTCAATGCAGCAATCACCAGCACACCCAGCCAGTCCATACCCTTGCGCCCGGCCGCCAGTACGCCGCTGACGGCAAAAACCGCCACCCCAAGAAGATCGAGCCAATAAAGTATCATATCGAAAATTGTGACCTGCCGACCGGCTGGAAAGTATAACTGAAGCACCCTCCGCCCGGTCTGGGAATGCAACGCTGATTTAACCGGAAATCCGCATGACTTTCATCAAATTGCATGACGCATCAACAATCCACACCATCACCCGCGGTAGCGGCGAGAAAAAGGTGCTGTTCATTCACGGCAATCTGGCCAACAGCATGTGGTGGGAATCCACGTTGGCTCGATTGCCGGCGGATTTCGAGGGCGTAGCGCTCGACCTACCCGGCAGCGGTACTTCGCCAGAAACTGGCGTTCGCCACACGATGGACTACTTTACCAGTCTGATCGATGAATTTACCGACTTATTGGGCTGGCAGCAGTTTTATCTCGTCGGCCACTCAATGGGGGGCGGTATTGCGCAATTATTGGCCATCCATCGCCCGCAAAAAGTGCTGAAGCTGGTTCTACTCAATGCCATGGCCGCGGACGGTTTCCACACCATTTTCGAGAACGGCCTCTGGCGCATGGAAAAAGCCATGCAGGACAAGGCGTTCCTGACCAAAGCCATCCGCGCCACCGCCCCCATGTGCCGGGATGATGCCTTGCTGGCCGAATTGATCGACTCAACGGCAAGCGCTTCGCCACAGGTTTTCCTGGAACAACCGGTTACGATGCACGAAGCCAACTGGATGGCGCGCTTGCCCGAAATCCACTGCCCCACACTGTTCCTGCACGGCGAACTGGATGATTTTGTACCCAAGGCTGGCAGCGAAAGAACCGCCAAAGCCATCCCCAACTGCACCTTCAAATACCTGAAAAACTGCGGCCACAGCCCGATGCTGGAAGTTTTTGACGATTATTTCAGGGAGGTTTTTACCTTCCTGCAAGCAGAAACCCTGAAAGGATAGACCATGGAACTTTCCAATGCCATTCACAATCGGCGCGCCGTCCGCGCCTACACCCAGCAGCCTGTTCCGGCAGAAGTGCTGAAAAACCTGATCGACGACGCCATCATGGCGCCCAGCGCCAGCCATTCGCAGCCCTGGGCTTTCGGTATCATCCAAGGACGCGAGAAACTGCAAGCGATATCAACGCAGGCCAAGGACTACGCGCTTGCCCATATCCAGGAGCATCCCAGGCTCCAGCCCTACGTCAGCTCGCTGCAGAAGGCGCAGTTCAATATCTTCTACGATGCACCGGTGCTGGTCGTGATTTTTGCCAACAGCCAAGCGCCGTCACCGCAAGGCGATGCCGCCCTGGCCGCCCAGAACCTGATGCTCTCCGCCTTTGCCGCCGGTCTCGGCACCTGCTGGATCGGCCTGTCCATGCCT
>JAGTRX010000169.1 GCA_018262285.1 Pseudomonadota bacterium
TTGACGGCATTGATGGCCAATTGCTCGAATTGCTCAGCCAGCGGGCGCGCTGCGCTCAGAAGGTGGGCGAAATCAAGGCAAAACATGGCGAAATTGGCCATATCTATCGCCCGGAGCGTGAAGCGGAAGTGTTGCGTCGCATTCAGGACAAAAACTCGGGGCCGCTCTCCAACGAATATGTCACCTTTTTCTTCCGTGAAATCATGTCGGCCTGCCTGTCGCTTGAACAGGCGCTGGGCGTCGCTTTTCTTGGACCCTGGGGCACCTTTTCCGAGTCGGCGGCGAGCAAGCATTTCGGCCAGTCGGCACGGTTGCTGCCGCAAATTTCCATTGACGATGTCTTCCGCGAAGTCGAATCCGGGCATGCCCAGTACGCTGTGGTTCCGGTCGAAAACTCGACCGAAGGTGCTGTTGGCCGCACCATGGATCTGCTGTTGGCGACACCGCTGAAAATATGTGGCGAAGTCAATTTGCGCGTGCACCAGAACCTGCTATCCAAGGCAGGCAAACTGGAAGAGGTGACACGGGTCTATTCGCATGCCCAGTCGTTGGCACAGTGCCACGAATGGCTTAACCGCATGTTGCCCAATGCGCAACGCATCCCGGTCGGCAGTAATGCCCAGGCCGCGCAGAAGGCGCTGGAAGAGAATGGCGCTGCTGCCATTGCTGGCGAGGCGGCAGCGATTCGCTATGCATTGCCCAAACTGGCTGAAAATATCGAGGACGAGCCGAACAACACCACCCGTTTTCTGGTGCTCGGTCGCCACGATGCCGGCCCTTCAGGGCGCGACCGCACTTCTCTGGCGATGTCCGCTCCCAACCGCACTGGCGCCTTGCATTATTTGCTGGAACCCTTTGCCACCAACGGCGTCTCCATGACCCGCCTAGAATCGCGCCCGGCCAAACATGCCCTGTGGGAATACATTTTTTACGTCGATGTCGAAGGCCACTGTGAGGATGCGCCGGTCAAGGCAACGCTGGAAGAGCTGGCCAAGCGTGCTGCCTATCTGAAAGTTCTGGGTTCCTACCCGGTCGCCGTTTTTTAAGGAAATCCCTATGAGTTTGCTGGAAAAATCCCTTCCGTATATCCGCGCCATTTCACCTTAAAAATCCCTTCCGTATATCCGCGCCATTTCACCTTACCAGCCGGGCAAACCGATTACCCAACTGGCGCGTGAGATGGGTTTGCCGGTCGAAAAAATTGTCAAGCTTGCCTCCAACGAAAATCCGCTGGGCATGAGCCCGAAGGCGCAAAAAGCGGTGGAAAGGGAACTCTCCGGCATTGCCCGCTATCCTGACCAGTTCGAGCTCATTCAAGCCGTCTCTTCGGTCAGCGGCCTGGGCATGGCGCAAATTGTTCTGGGCAATGGCTCCAATGATTTGCTCGACCTGATCGCCCGCGTCTTTCTGGCGCAGGGGCGTTCGGCCGTATTTGCGCAATATGCATTTGCCGTTTATCCGCTGGCGACACTGTCTGCTGGCGGTGAACTGATCACGGTTCCGGCCAAAAACTACGGCCATGATCTCGACGCCATGCTGGCTGCCATCCGGCCGGATACCCGCATTGTCTGGATCGCCAATCCCAACAACCCGACCGGCACTTTTCTGCTCTACGCCGAAGTGCGCGCCTTCATGGCTAAAGTGCCAGCTGATGTCATTGTTGTTCTGGATGAGGCCTACAACGACTACATTCCCCCTGCCGAGCGCCAGGATGCGGGGCAATGGATCAAGGATTTCCCCAATCTGGTTATTACCCGTACCTTCTCCAAAATTTACGGCCTAGCTGGCCTGCGTGTTGGTTACGCGCTGGCGGCGCCGGAAATTGCCGACCTGATGAACCGCGTCCGTCAACCCTTCAATGTCAATAATCTGGCGCTGGCCGCAGCGATTGCCGGGCTGGACGACCATGTTTTCGTGGCTGAGAGCTACGAACTGAATCGTCGTGGCATGGAGCAGATCATCGCCGGTTTGAAGCGGCTGGGGTTGGAACATATTCCCTCGCACGGCAATTTTGTCACCTTCAAGCTCGAAAATGCGGCGGCGGTGAATCAGAAATTACTGCAGCAAGGCGTCATCGTCCGCCCCATTGCCGGTTATGGCCTGCCCGACTGGTTGCGGGTGACGATTGGCACCGAGCCGGAAAACGCCATTTTCCTGCAGGCGCTTGCCAAGGCATTGTAATGGCCGAGTTTGGCAAAATTGCCATTTTTGGTGCCGGCCTGATCGGTGGCTCCTTTGCGCTGGCGCTGAAGGCCGCGCATGCGGTGGAAGAGGTGGTGGCCTTTGGTCGCACCCCGGCTAGCCTGAAAGAAGCGCTGGAACTTGGCCTCATCGACCGCGCCGGCATCAATCCGGCGCATGAAATGGGCGATGCCGATCTGGTGCTGATCGCCACGCCGGTGGCACAGATGTCCGGTATCATGGAACGTATTGCTCCCTATCTTGGGGCGCAAACCATCGTCACCGATGGTGGTAGCACCAAATGCGATGTGGTAGCGGCGGCGCGGATGGCGCTGGGCGAAAAAATCAGCCAGTTCGTGCCGGCGCATCCGATCGCCGGAGCCGAAAACAGTGGTCCCTCGGCAGCGCGGCACGATCTTTATCAAGGCAAAAAAGTCGTAGTGACGCCGCTTCCCGAAAACGACGATGAAACGCTCGATCATGTCAAACGCGCTTGGTCACTGTGCGGTGCCGATATTTATGAATTGACGCCGGAATACCATGACCGCGTGTTTGCCGCCGTCAGCCATCTACCGCATCTGCTGTCGTACGCTTTGGTGCATGACCTTGCTGTGCGCGAAGACAGCGAGATGTTTTTCACTTTCGCCGCTTCCGGTTTTCGTGATTTTACCCGCATTGCCGCCAGCCACCCCGAAATGTGGCGCGACATCTGTCTCGCTAATCGTGAGGCGCTGGTGGGCGAACTGGATCGTTATCTTGAAGGTCTGGGCGTATTGCGGCAAGCCTTGCAGGCTTCTGACGGCGAAACACTGGCTGAATATTTTGGCATCGCCCGTCAAGCTAGGCGAGCCTGGGCAAAATCGTAGTGAAAAAGTGCGAAACAATGTGGATGTCACTTTCATCGCCTGGAGTGTTCATGTCCCTTGCTTGCGAGGTGGCACATTGATGTGGTGGCGCGCAATATTTCAAGCACTGCTTCTGGCCGCAGCAATCATGACGGCAACGATGCCCCTGTCTGTCGCCGAGCCGTTGCCACTGCTGCTAGCCGAAACCGAGCGCGGACAAGCCGATATAGCGCTTTATCTGGTCAGCGAAAAGCTCGATGGCGTGCGTGCCTTCTGGGACGGCAAGATACTGCGTACCCGCAACGGTAACCCCATCAACGCGCCAGGCTGGTTTTTCGAAAAATTTCCGGCACGGGCGCTGGATGGCGAACTGTGGATAGGGCGTGGGCAGTTCGAACGGCTGTCGGGAACCGTACGTCGGCAGGTGCCGGATGATGCCGCGTGGCGGCAAGTGCGTTATCTGGTTTTCGAGTTGCCGCAGGCGCCAGGCACCTTTCGCGAGCGGGTGCAGAGCATGCGACAGATCATTGCCGCCGCCAAGGTGCCCTGGTTGCAGGCGGTAGAACAATTCGAAATCAAAAACCGCAAAGCGCTTGAGCAAAAACTTGATGAAATTGTCCGGGCTGGCGGCGAGGGCTTGATGCTGCACCGTGCAGACGCGCTTTATACGACTGGGCGTAGCGATGTTTTGCTCAAAATGAAACCTTGGCATGACGCCGAAGCCACTGTGATTGCGCATCAGTCGGGCAAAGGAAAATATACCGGAATGCTCGGTGCCCTGCGCGTGCGCACCAGTGAAGGTGTCGAGTTCATGCTCGGTACAGGCCTGAGCGACGCCAATCGCCGTAATCCACCGCCAATTGGCTCAGTCATTACCTTCCGCTATCGTGAACTGACCAGTCGCGGGCGACCTAAATTCGCAAGCTTTCTGCGTGTGCGGGGGATTTAAAGCAAGAGGAGCATTATTTTGCGGGGGTTTAACAGCAACGCACCTGACTGACGGCTAGATACAGGTCATTCACCAAGTGGCGGGAAACCAACTCCGTGTCCCCGTTTTTTGTTCCAGGGTGGATTGTGAAGTTCGTCCTGCTTTGCTGGCGCATGACGAGGAAAAACTGGAACAATTGTCCTCGCTGGCACGATAAGCGAGAGAGCAGCGAATTGTAGTGGGGGGGCGATGTGTATTTGTTCTACATTCACGAAGGCGAAAAAACATGAAAGCGGTGATTCTTGCAGGTGGTCTCGGAACCAGAATCTCTGAAGAAACACATCTCAAGCCCAAACCGATGATTGAAATTGGGGCTAAACCGATTTTGTGGCACATCATGAAAATTTATTCTGCGCATGGAGTAAATGAATTTGTGATCTGTTGTGGCTATAAGGGCTACATCATCAAGGAATATTTTGCCAACTATTTTCTACATTCGTCGGATGTTACATTCGATATGGCCAATAACCAAATGGAGGTGCATCAGCAGAAAGCAGAGCCTTGGCGGGTAACATTGGTTGATACCGGGGAAGACACTCTTACCGGGGGTCGTTTGAAGCGAATTGCCGATTTCATTAAGAATGAAGACGCCTTTTGTTTTACTTATGGCGATGGTGTAAGTGATGTCGACATTGGCGCGTCTATCGAATTTCATCGGAAGCACAAGAAACTTGCAACGGTGACGGCCGTTCTGCCGCCTGGTCGTTACGGTGCCCTGGCACGTGAGGGTGATCAGGTGACGGGTTTTGTTGAAAAGCCTCGTGGTGACGGAGGCCTCATTAATGGCGGCTTCTTTGTGCTATCCCCACAAGTTATTGATTTTATTGATGGGGACCAATGTAGTTGGGAAGGTGATCCGCTTACAAAAATTGCAGCGATGGGTGAAATGATGGCTTTCGAACATCAAGGTTTTTGGCAACCCATGGATACTCTGAGAGAGAAAAATTTTCTTGAAGAATTATGGATGTCTGGAAAAGCACCATGGAAAGTTTGGTAACGAACTCTCAGTCTGAAGTTTTATTCAGATTCCCCCGAAATTTCGTCTGCCACGGGTGACGTAAAATTGACGTTGCTTTTGGCGGTTTCCGGTTATTAGCTTCTGTCGCCTAACGGAAGAATTTGGGTGATAGCCTCGGTCATCATGGGAAAATCTACCCGGTCTTGTTCAAACAACTTAGAAATTAATATACCAAAGGATATTTTGATGAGTGACTTTCTGAATGACCCTGTTCGCGAGTTCGAGAAGGAAAAGATGGAACGAATTGCTGCCTACAAAGTAGATAAAGAATGGCAAGCGCAGACCAATGCATGGATTTGCCGTTCGTTTGAGCAGAAGTATATGTACAATTTTTCCTGGATGGGGCGTCCGATTATTCAGTTCCCACAGGATATTTTGGCAATGCAGGAAATTATTTTCTCCATTAGGCCAGACTTGATCATCGAAACTGGGATTGCGCACGGTGGTTCCTTGATCTTCTACGCCTCAATGCTGGAGTTGAATGCTGCTTGCGGCGGCCCGGAAAATGCTGAGGTACTTGGTGTCGATATTGACGTTCGGCAGCATAATCGCAAGGAAATTGAATCTCATCCGATGTTTAAGCGCATCTCCATGATCGAAGGTTCCAGTCTTTCTGAAGAGGTGATCGCTGATGTCACGGCAAAAGCCAAAGGCAGAAAAAAGGTGATGGTTTGCCTTGATAGCAATCATACACATGACCATGTCCTTGCAGAATTAGAGGCTTATGCATCGCTTGCCAGCTTGGGTAGTTATTGCGTTGTGTTTGATACGATTGTAGAAGATGTGCCAAAAGGAATTTTTCCTGATCGTCCTTGGGGGCCTGGCAATAATCCGAAGACAGCGGTGATGGAATATCTCAAACTCCATCCAGAATTTGAGATTGATAAGGATATCCAACAGAAACTTTTAATTTCTGTGGCTCCGGATGGCTATTTGAGGCGGATCGCTTAATCAAGCCAGATACTCTCCCCCAATTTTGCAAATCAATGCTTAGGCGAAACCTGATAGCCAATTATCTCGGTCAAGGCTGGGCTGCCATTATGGGAATGGCATTTGTTCCTCTGTATATCAAATATCTTGGAGTAGAGTCATATGGCTTAATTGGCCTATTTG